>JAEZYZ010000520.1 GCA_023418705.1 Pseudomonadota bacterium
AAAGGGTTCCGCATCCAGAAATCCTGATAGCCTCTCCGTCCTCGACCCCGACGAGGTCACCCAAGCTCGGGCGCTCGCGCCGCGCGGCTACGCCGCCCGGCGCCGCCGCACCAGTGCGCCCCCCCCCCCCGAAGTGGTCACCTGGTCACCGGTGAAACCGGCGAAACTGGGACCGGGGTTCGCCGGTGGCGACAACGGCGGCACCAATCCGGAAACTTGCGGGGGCGGCGCCTATCCAACGCTGATACCCGGTCAGGTCGCTGCCATGTACGTGAAAGGAAACCCCGGTGTGGCTTGCGAGACGATCCCCTGGGGCACGAGCCGAACGCAGCCGGCCTACATGGATTACGGCATGCTGCACGAGATCGTGCATACCCTGGGTTTCGTTGCGCAGGCAGCGCCCAATCACATAGAGTCCCCCGCGCCCGTGGGCCATGTCTTCGACGATGCGGTGCCGCCTGCCGAAGCGGCGCGCGACCTGATGTACCTCCAGCTCAGCGGTAATCCGCCCTGGGATATCCTGAACCCAGATGGCCTGATTCTCGACATTGGCCGCGACGACTATTTCGACCACGGTGAGCCGCACCTCGACCTCGGCAAGTCGGCCTTCTTGGAACCGCTGCCGCCGGACGCGCTGCCTCCGCCAGGCTGGTGACGGGCGGGCTCGGAACCGAGTGTCCCAATGCTTGGCCGTTCGACACCCGAGTCTTGGACAGCGCTGGATCCGGTATCCGCGTTGCTAATCGACTTGCGTCTGAGCGGCACCTTCTTCTGCAATAGTGACCTCGGGGCGCCCTGGCTGATGGCCGTGCCCGAACGTGACTTTGCCAGCTTTCACTTCGTGGCCGATGGCGAATGCTGGCTGCGCCTGCCTGGCGAAAGAGCCCGGTCGATCGCACCTGGCGAGCTGGTGCTCCTCCCGCAAAGTCCGGCGCACCAGCTCGCCAGCAGTAGCAGCATGCGTGGGCGGCTGGTGAACTTCGATCTGGAGCAGCGGTTCGGTGAGAGCTCGTCCGTCTTCCGGCAGGGTGACAAGGACCCGCGCAGCCGGTTGGTCTGCGGCGGTGTTCGCTTCGAGGGATTCGTGTCGAGCGCAATTGCAAGCATGCTGCCGAGCGTCGTCGTGACGACTCCTACCGCCCAGCATGACACCGTGTCCATGGCGCTCGATGCCATGTCGCGCGAAGTGCGAGCCGCCCGCGCGGGAGGAGCGACGATCCTGAGCCGGCTGCTCGACTTGGTCGTGCTGCACGCTCTGAGATCCTGGATCGAGTCCGCCTCGGACCATGACTCCGGCTGGTTGCGCGCGCTGCGGGATCACCAGGTCGGCCGCGCGCTGGTCGCGGTTCACACGCGGCCCGAAGCCGCCTGGTCGTTGGACTCCATGGCAACCGCTGCCAACCTTTCGCGTTCCGCGTTCGCGCGGCGCTTCGTTGACTTGCTGGGCGTGCCGCCCAAGCAGTACCTGACACGAGTGCGTATGCATCGCGCACTCGAGCTGCTGCGGAGTGAACGTGCCAGTGTGGCCGAGGTCGCCGAGCGCCTCGGCTACGATTCCGAGGCCGCGTTTGCACGCGCCTTCAAGCGTCACATCGGCTTCCCTCCCGGCGCGGCTCGGCGCCTTCCGAACCAGCGCCGGCGTGGATAAGGATGCAGGTGAAGCGCGTTGCGCCTTGGGCGCAGAGGACTGGCTCGGATCGAACGTGCGCGGAGGAGGCCCGTGGAGGACGAGCCATCGGCAAGGGTGGATGTCCCGTCCGCTAATACGCCGCCTGAGCCGACTGGTTGCGACGCACGCTGCCTGGGGATACACCCATGTGCCGCTTGAAGGCGCGTGCAAACGCCGATTCCGAGTCGTACCCGAACCGCTCTGCTAGCTCGGCGATGCTGAGGTTCTCGGATTGCAGATGGTCGGCGGCTCGGTGCATGCGAATCCGAGTCAAATATTGGATCGGGGCCGCACCCACGAGCTGGTTGAAGCGCTCGGAGAATCGCGATCGAGATAGGCCTGCGATACGCGCCATCGCCTCGAGCGACCAGAGCCGCTGAGGCTGCTGGTGAAGCTCCGCGAGCACCCGACCGATCTGAACGTCACGCAGCGCGGCGATCCAACCGGACGTGGCATCGAGCCGCTCCAACCAGCCGCGGATTGCATGGATGATGACGACGTCGGCCAGGCGAGCCATCAGCGTGGCACTCCCGGCTCGAGCGGACAGCGACTCCTCTTGCATCGCTTCCAGTGCGCTGGCCACGATCGAACTCGCTTCGGCCTTCCGGAGCACGACCACGTCCGGAAGTAAACTCACGAGCATGCTGCTCACGAAGGATTCGAAGCGTACCCCGCCGCAAACCACGACCCAGCGTGATTCGGATCCAGCGACGCCCTCCACCGACCCGCCATCCGCCCCCGCGTAGCCCATGCGCAGCATCGCCGCCGTCGGATTGATGACGCAACTCGGCAACGTGGCGGCGTCGAGGCCCTCCGTTCGCTGGTCCGATGAGAAGACGTGGCGAGGCGAGCGAGCCAAAAGGATCAGATCGCCACTCCGGAGCTCCACCGCCGGGAGGCGCTTGGCCGGCAGGAGCGGCTGCAGCCAGCACACCCCGCTAGACGCGCTGACGAAGTGGAAGCTCGCACAATCACGCTCCGGGATCTCCACCGACCACGGCGAGCCGAACTCGGAGTTGCAGAAGAACGTGCCGGACAGACGCAGATCCAGGAGCACCGCTGAGAGCGGGTCCGCGGCGCTCCAAGCCGCCGCGTTCGAGTCGGATAAACGGTGATGCATCCCAAAACAACTAGCATAAAGGTGATGCGGATCGACGAGGAGACGACATGCGCTGCCTGGCTGCTCTTCGACGCGCACTGAAGCCCGCGCTCGACTGGCCAAGCTTTGCCCAGGGGGTGCTACGACGCGCTCGGAAACCGCCTCCGCGACCCTGGATGGCTCGGCCGCGGCCTCTCCGGCCCGGACCCCGCCAACCTCCTGCCGAGAAGGCCCCACCCACATGCCAGACCATCGCTCCAATCGACATCGACGGGGCGTTCATCTTGACTACGCGCGGTGAGGGAGCTCAACAACGCCATCGCCGAGCTGGTAGAGGAGCTCAACACGCGCCGCTTTCAGAAGCTACCTGGCACACGGCGCGAGGCGTTCGAAACGATCGATCGCCCCAGCATGAAGCCGTTGCCAGCGTTGCGCTTCGAGCTTCGACAGCGCAAGGGCACCCGCGCCAACATCGACTATCACGTCGAGTTCGACGGTCGTTACTACAGCGTCCCGTTCGTGCTCCGCCAGAAGCCCATCGAGGTGCGTGCATCCACAAGCGTCGTCGAATGCTTCCACGGCGGCGCCCGCGTGGCCTCCCACCGCCGAAGCTACGCGCGCAAAGGTACGGCAGTCACCAACCCCGAGCACCGCCCGAAGTCCCACGAGGACTACGGCGATTGGCCACCCGAGCGTATGCTCTCGTGGGCCGGGAAGTTCGGGCCGCACGTCGTCGAGGTCGTCCGCCGCACGCTCGAGCGCTACCCAAGCCCCGAGATGGGCTACCGCCCTGTACTGGGCATCTTGCGCTGTGCTGAGAAGCACGGCGCCGAGCGCATGGATGCAGCGTGTCTGCGCGCTCTCTCTGTCGCAGGGAAGAGCGCGCCGCACCGCCGCTACATCGAAGGCATCCTCAAGCGGGGCCTCGAACGCTCTCCGCCGCCGACCCATCCCATTGCTCTCCACTCCGCCGCTCATGAGTTCGTGCGCGGCGGCAGCTACTTCGACAAGGAGGAACACCGTGACCATCGACGAAACGATCAACAAGCTCATCGACCTGAAACTGCACACGCTGGCGAAGAGCCTGCGGGAGATGCTGGCCATGCCACCAGACAAACAACTCTCTTTTGAGGACAAGCTCGGTCTGCTCGTCGACCGCGAATGGGCGGAGCGCGAAAACCGCCGCGTGGCCCGGCGAGTCAAAGAAGCTCGTCTCAGCGTGCGCCCCGCCCCCGAGGAGATCCTCTGCGACGCTGCACGTGGTCTGGACCGCGCCGTGCTTCGTGATCTCACGAATTGCCAGTGGGTCCGCTCGCACCACAACCTGGTGATTTTAGGACCAACCGGAGTGGGCAAGAGCTTCTTGGCAAACGCTCTCGCGCAGGCAGGCATCCGACAAGGATTCCGTGCGCTCTTCATGCGTGTGCCCCGCCTGCTGGAGCAGCTCGCCATTGCGCGCGCCTCGGCCGAATACTCCGCGACGCCCGACCGCATTGCGAAGATCGACGTGCTCATCCTCGATGACTTTTTGCTCGCTCCGATGACCGACGTCGAGCGCCGCGATCTGCTCGAGGTGCTCGAAGACCGCTACGGCAGGACGTCCACCGTCCTCACATCGCAACTGCCGACGAAAAGTTGGCACCAGGCGCTCGGCGAGCCGACTATCGCGGACGCGATTTGTGACCGACTCGTACACAACGCTCACCTCCTCACCCTCCGCGGCACCTCCGTCCGCCGCCAGAAAGGTCTGAAACCCCAACCCGAGGCTCTACCGGCCACCTGACCCCCCCCCGGTGCTCGTCGCTTCGCTCCGATCCTGATCGGATCGTCGGAACGACGATCGAATTCTCGCGGAACGGGTGATGAAATGTGGCGGAATACGCACGAGAATCCTGCTGGACCCGCATTGTCACTGTTACGGTTGATGTGCGAGGCCCCGGGTTCGATTCCCGGGGGCCCAACCCATGCTCGTCGGATGGTCACGGCGGACACCGACGGGTATCGATACAACGGCTCCGAGTGGCGTCCCATACAGGTGGTTGCCGGTCAGGACCTGCTCAGCCCAAACGCGACGGTATGCTGTACTTCAGGTCGGGTGTCGCAAGACGACGCGATGCCATAGTGTTGCGAGCTCGAGCGCGATGGCGTCAAAAGGTTCCGCGCGTACGTGCGCCTCGTCGCGCCAGGTGCCGAGCAGAACCCATTTGTCTTCGTGCAAACGTAAGGCCTCCAGCGTTCGCTGAATAGGGTCGACCAGCCAGGCCCAGCGCACCTGCTCTCGCGCGTAGATGTTCAGCTTGTCCGTGCGATCGTACTTGGCGCTTCGTGGACTCAAAACTTCGCAGGCCCAGTCCGGCGGCAAGGTGAAATAGGGCTCGTCATCGGTGAGCTCCGGCATCCGCTCGACCCGCCATCCCGCCAGGTCTGGCACGAGGATGTCCGATCCCAGGTGCAACTCAGGCTCGTCGAGGATTACCCAACCGCCGGGCCCCCCTCGACCGCGCTTGAAGGGAGGTCCCAGTTCCTCACCGAGGGCGCTCGCAGCCGCCGCATGCGCCTTGGTTGGTCGCGGATGGAGGTGCAGCTCGCCGCCGATGACCTCTGCTAACATGTGAGGCGGCGCATCGAGCACGTCCTGGTACGTCGCCACCTTACTAACGGGGACCGCCATAGAAGGCAGTCTACCGCGAGGCCCGGAAGGCAGCCACATGGGCGGAAGTCACCCTACCGTTACTCGACGCCCGGCGCCCTTGAGCGGCCCCGGGTTCGATTCCCGGGGCGTTCGGGTGCCGTACCCCGATCCCGATTGCCGCAGAAGGGGCCGGCGGCAGGAGATCACTTTCTACGTTGTGGTTCCTTCTTGAGGCGAGCCCCAACTCAAAGCGCGGCCGCTCCGGGGTTCATTCCTGGGAGCGACGGCGAGCTCGAGCCCCGAAGAGCGTGAGCAAACCGGAATTACGGCTTCACGGGAGGCGCGATGCTCTCGTCGGAGCCGAGTTCGTCCAGCTCGGCGATCCTCTGTCGGAAATAGCGCTGCTCGGGTTGCTGCCGAGCCAGCGCGAGCGCGCGGCGATAGGACGTGAGCGCGTCTTCGGAGCGCGCGAGGCGCCGGCAGAGGTCGGCGCGCGCCGCGTGGATCGGGAGGTAGTCGTCGAGCTCTCCCTCGGCGAGCAGGCCCTCGACGAGCTCGAGCCCTGCCGCGGGGCCATCGCGACCAGCCACCGCTATGGCCCGCGCCAGGCGGGACACGGGGGAGGGGTCGATGTGGCCCAACACGTCGTGCAGCGCGACGATCTGGGCCCAATCGATGGGAGCGCCGTCGATGCTCTCGGCATAGACAGCGGCGATGGCCGCCTGGATCACATAGGGGCCAGCACCGCCGCGCTCGAGCGAACGCTCCACGAGCGAGGTTCCCTCCGCGATGAGCGCTCGGTCCCACAGGGAACGATCCTGGTCCGACAACAAGACGATGTCTCCCGACGCTGAGGTCCGAGCCAGACGCCGCGCGTGCTGTAGGAGCATCAGCGCGAGCAGGCCGTCGACTTCCGGGTGCGGGAGCAGCTGGGCGAGCAACCGCGCGAGCCGAATCGCCTCGACGCACAGGTCGACCCGAACGCGCTCGGCGCCGCTCGAGGACGAGTAGCCCTCGTTGAACACCAGATAGATCACACGCATGACGAGCGCGCGGCGCGCCGGAAGCTCCGCCGCGGCGGGCACCTCGTATGGGATCCGTTGCTCGCGGATGCGCTGCTTGGCCCGTACGATGCGCTGGGCGATCGTCGACGGCCGCACGAGGAAAGCTCGAGCGATCTCCTCGGTCGTCAGCCCACACAGCTCGCGCAGGGTCAGCGCGACCTGTGCATCCGGGGGGAGCTCCGGGCGACAACAGGTGAACAACAGGCGCAGGCGGTCGTCGACGACGTCTTCGATCTCTGGAGCCGGCTGCGGGGGCCAGGCGGGTACGCCTGCGACGCCCAGGGCTCGCGTGGCCTGCTCGGCGCGCCGCCGGCGACGCAAGGCGTCGATACCGCGCAGACGCCCGACCGTGACGAGCCACGCCCGCGGGTTCTGGGGGATTCCGTCGCGTGTCCACTGTTCAACGGCCGCGGCGAACGCCGCGTGCAGCGCCTCCTCGGCGAGGTCGAGCTCGCCGAGGA
>JAEZYZ010000009.1 GCA_023418705.1 Pseudomonadota bacterium
GCCCCCACACGCTGGCGGGCCGCTCCTCGGCCTGATCGCTCCCGCGCTCAACGCGCGCCGTCGGGCCGGTACGCCTGCAGCAGCCGGTAGGCCTTTTGCCGGGTGATCTTCAGCTCGCTCGCGGCGCGGCTGATGTTGCCCCCGTGTCGCTCGAGCGCCGCGACGAAGGCCTGGATCTCGGCCTCCGAATAGCCCGTCCCCTTGCGTTCCTTGCGGTTCGGAGCGGCCGGCGCTCCGCCGGCCGAGCTCGCAGCTCCGAGCTCGGGGAGCGCCTCGAGCAGGTGCGACAGTTTGAGGATGGGCCGGCCGGCACGCAGCACCAAGAGCCGCTGCACCAGCGCGTCCATCTCTCGAACGTTCATCGGCCAGCGATGCGCGTGCAGCCGCTCGAGCAGCGTCGCCTGAACCGAAGGCGAGGACGCCCCGGCGTACTTGCGGAGCAGGTGCATGAACAGCGGGACGATCTCCGCCGGCCGATCACGCAGCGGCGGGATCGACAGCACCAAGCCCTCGAGGCGCGCCCTCAGATCCGGGCGAAAACGCCCCTCCGCCACCGCGGCGGCGAGCGACACCTGTGCGGCGGCCACGAAGCGCACGTCGATGGGCTGCGGGCGCACGTCGCCGACGGGCAGCACCTCGCGCTCCTGCAGGACCCGCAACAGCTTGGCTTGTACCGAAGCCGGCAGATCGACCACTTCGTCGAGCATCAGCGTCCCCCCTTGCGCCGCCCGAATCTGCCCGATGTGGTTCTCGTCCGCGCCCGTGAACGCGCCCTTGCGGTAGCCGAAGAGCTCGGCGGCCGCGATGTTCTCGGTGAAGCCAGCGCAGTTGACCGCCAGCATGGGCCCCTTCCTGCCGCTCAGCGCGTGCAGGGCGCGGGCGAACACCTCTTTGCCCGTGCCGGTCTCTCCCTCCAGCACCACGGGCAGGTGGCTGCTCGCCGCCTGAGCGGCGCGCTCGATGAGCGGCGCCAGGTTCGGGCCCCCAAACAGGCCGGGGGCGAGCTCGCGGAACGCGGCCGTCTCGCCCGGGAGGTAGCAGAAGACCGCCAGCGACTCACCAATGCGGATCAGATCGCCCGGCTGAAGGGCGGTCTCCTGCACCTTCGCACCGTTGACGTAGACGCCGTTGGTGCTCTGCAGATCCTTGATGAGAAACAGCGGCCCGGTCCGCCAAATCTCCGCGTGCTGCCGCGAGGCCTGCGCATCGTCGACCACAATGTCCATCCCATCGTCGCGCCCAAGACGGAGCAGGCGTCGCTCGAAGGGAATCAGCGGACGGCTCGTGTCCGGGTGCACCCAACACAGCACGGGCTGAGCGCGCACCATCGTGCTGTGGTCCTCAGGGTGCTTCCCCGGGGACGTCGCCCTGTGCGCTGACCTGTCGGTGTCACTCATGCCGAGACCGCGGCAGACTCGTCGCCGGGAAGTCTACACGCGTTCGTTCGGATGTGGTCCGAAGCATCGGCTCCCCTGCCCCCCGACACCGCCTCCGGCTCCCCCCCACGAGGCCGCGGTCCGGCGAGCGGGCGGCATGCCGGCGCCGGCGCCCCAATCGGCACTGCAGGACCTGACGGTACCGCAGTACCGACCGCAGTACCGGTCGACGCCGGCGTCTCCAAAGCGCCGTTCAGCGCTTGCCGGTGGTCGGGTTCTTCTTGCCGCCCTTGCGGTACGGCCCTGACCGGCTTGGCGCGCCTCGGCGCGCGGCCGGAGGTCCGATCAGAGGCGCTCCGCACGGACATTGAGCTCGCCGGAGCACGGATTGGGGCAAGCGGCTGCGCTCGCTGGCACTGGATCAATGCGCAGCTCCACCATACACAAGTCGCCTCGACGCGCGTCGCAGTCGAGCGGTGGCGCGGAATCGAGAAAAAACCACCAGTACGCTGAGCAGCTATCCTTGGTGACTATATAGCGACCCTCCAGGGTCGACCCACCGAGAACTTCCGCCTCGCTGTCAATGGTCCACGACCAGTCGCCCATCTGACCGAACTCCGGCACGCCCGATTTGCAGTCGTACTCTCCGCGAAGGTCGACGATGGTACCTAGGAGCAGCGCCCCAGGTCCGACATCCCAAAGCTCATGGCAAGTGACTTCGGGATCCGCAGAGGACAGCACCTCGATTTCGAAGCGCGCGCTCTTGCTAGCACCAGGGCACGGCTCGAGTTCGCCGCACCCGGTGACGGCAGCGATCATCACGATCGCACCGATCCCAACTCTGAAGGGGCCTTGATGGCTTTGGCGGTGGACCTGGGTTTGCATGACTCGACCGTAGCTTGTTCACGCCGGGGGTCGCGGTTGCGCGCGCCCCCCCGGCCTTCGCCGCCTCTTACTCGACGATGGGATTGGAACCCACCGAGATATTCAGCGCTGCATTCGGCAGGGCGGGCACCCGAAACCGAACCGCCCCGACACTCGCTTCGCTGGGCGTCACCGCATGGCCTGGCAGCCCGTTGCAGATGTTCAGGCAGGTCTGGCCGCTGGTACAGTCTGGCCACGAACCAACCGAAGCCTGCACATGGTCCGTCACTGGATTGCCGCTTGGATCGAGCACCGTCTTGGTGAGAGAAAAGCTCCGCTCGCAGTTGGCCTCCGTCAGCGGCAGCGGACTGGTTTCTGCGGTAAAGAAGTCCGCGCCTCGGGCGAAGGTCCCGGCCGCGTTCTGGACCTCGACCAGCAGCACGTTCGGGCAAACGTCTCCCGCGCTGGTTTGGTTGACGTCGAAGACGTGCGTCTCAAAGGGCAGCGTATTGCCGTCCAGGATGATGTCCGGGGTGCAGATGACGCACTGGTTGCCGACGACGGTGTTTGTGCACTGCACGCACTGACCATTGCCGTCCGAAGTGAGACCCTGCTGGCAGGGTTCGCAATCGTCGGCATCGAGGCGCAGGTTGGTCGGGTCCGGCCCCGGACCGAGCACGGACTGCAACTCTCCGTCCGCCAGGCAGCTCTCCCACAGACCGCGGACATTGGTCTTGTTGGCACCGGCCTCGTGCAGCGCGAGCACCCGGCAGCGGTCACACCAGGAGGCGCCGTGCGCGCCCATGGCGCCATTGACGGCATGGCGAATTTTCATTTCGTCAATCGCGAATCCCGCAGCATTCCACTGTCCGTCATTAAAGCTATAGGAAACGAATGGCTCCATCCCGAACGCGAGATTCTCGGCGATGGTTCGGATCGCGCCGGCGGGCAGGGCCACGTTTTCCAGCACGATGTCGTGGCTACCGTCGCCGGCAGGGTTGTAGACGAGCCGCGATGTCGTCGCGTCCCACAGCCAGGCGTCGGCGTTGGTGGCCACATTGGCGTCCCGCGCTGCGCCCTGGCCGTCGAAGACGTCGAGCAGCAACGTTGCGACATGACCGATGTTTCCTTGATTTGCATGGTTGTCGTCCCAGCACGGTGGTGTCCGGTCTGAGCAGTACTGCCCCCCTGCGGAGCTCTCGGCCAACTGCAACCAGAGACTGCGAAAACGGCAGCTGCGTGCCGCTCGCGGCGATCGGGCAGCCGTGCACGTCGAAGTGCGTGCCGGGCGCTTACTGTTCTCCGCTCTACGTCTGTGAAGCGGAGCTCGCCGATGGCCAACCTTGCCCGGAGGAGGAACGCTGCGCGTCGGGCAACTGCGACTTCGATAGCTGCGGCAGCGACCGCTGCTCGCCCACCTGTCAATCGTCGACGTTGGGCAGGTCGCACGGCTCGGCCGCGGAGTGCGAGGGTATGGTTCACCTCTGATGGCTCGATGACGTAAGCGCTCAGCATTGAGAGCTCCTCGCGGGGGAAGAACGGCGGCGACTGCCATGTCCGCGGCATTCTGAGCTGCCGTTGACCTTCGACGGGGACCGTCGGCTTCGGCAGCCGCCGACTGACGCCCCCCCAGCTTCCGCCCGTTGCGTAGGCCACCTGCTCGGCGGCGAGCGCCTGTGACAGATTTCCGAGATGGGTCACACCCGCGTCGCGGTCGAGCTACGGCGCTGGGGTGCGGGACTGGAAACTCGCGGCTGCCGATCGCTGGAATACAGGCGACTCAACTCGAGTGGCAATAGCAATGCGTGCGCGGCCCCAAATGCACTCGCGCCGGCCCCTCTGAGAGAAGCCGGCGCGAACTGTTCGACACCGAAGCGAGTCGCGGGCGATCCCGCGCCGTTCAGCGCTTGCCGGTGGTCGGGTTCTTCTTGCCGCCCTTGCGGTCACCGGCGTGACCGTGAAAGGTGCGGGTCGGCGCAAACTCGCCGAACTTGTGCCCCACCATGTTCTCGGTGACGAACACGGGCACGAACTTGCGGCCGTTGTGGACGGCGAAAGTCAGGCCCACGGCTTCCGGAAAGATGGTGGAGCGGCGAGACCAGGTCTTGATGACCTTCTTCGAACTTTGCGCGATCGCTTCCTCGATCTTGCGCATGAGGTGTCCGTCGATGAACGGCCCCTTGGAGATACTGCGTGCCATTGTTAGCCCTTCGCCTTGCGGTGCTTCACGATCATGGAGTCGGTGCGCTTGTTGTTGCGCGTCTTGAGGCCCTTGGCCAGCTGGCCCCAGGGCGAGCACGGGTGACGACCACCGCTGGTGCGACCTTCACCACCGCCCATCGGGTGGTCGACGGGGTTCATGGTGACGCCGCGGTTGTGCGGTCGTCGGCCGAGCCAGCGGTTGCGCCCCGCCTTGCCGAGCTTGATGTTCTGGTGCTCCAGGTTGGAGACCTGTCCCACCGTCGCGCGGCACTCGATGTGGATCTTGCGCACTTCACCGCTCGGCAGCTTCACCTGCGCGTAGGCGCCGTCTTTGGCCATCAGCTGGGCGGCCACGCCCGCCGAGCGCACGAGCTGACCGCCCTTGCCCTTGCGCATCTCCAGGTTGTGGATCGTGGTCCCCGCGGGGATGTCGCGCAGCGGCAGGCAGTTGCCCGGGCGGATGTCGGCGAAGCGGCTGGAGATCACCGTGTCGCCCTGGTTCATGCCGTCCGGGGCGAGGATGTAGCGCTTCTCTCCGTCCGCGTAGTGAAGGAGCGCGATGCGCGCGGTGCGGTTGGGGTCGTATTCGATGTGCGCCACCTTCGCGGGCACGCCGATCTTGTTGCGCTTGAAGTCGATCAGCCGATACCGCTGCTTGTGGCCGCCACCCCGGAAGCGCGAGGTGACCCGCCCGTAGTTGTTTCGACCACCGGTGCTCGACTGCGGCTCCAGCAGCTTGCGCAGCGGCTGGTCGGTCGTGATCGTCTTGAAATCGCTGACCGTGTAGAAGCGGCGACCCGCCGACGTCGGTTTGGTTGCGCGGATACTCATGGTTATTCCTCGCCCTCGCTGAAGAATTGAATGTCGTCGCCCTCGCGCAGCGTGACGATCGCCTTTTTCCAGTTCTTGCGCTTGGCGAGCCGGCGCCCCATGCGCTTCTGCTTGCCGCGCTGGACGAGCGTGTCGACGTCGGCCACCTTGACGTCGAACATGGCCTCGACCGCCTGGCGGATCTGAATTTTATTGGCGTCGAGGTCGACCTCGAACACCACCTTGTTCTCGCCCTTCAGGCGCGCGGCCTTCTCGGTCAGGGCGATCGGCCGCTTGATGATCTGTTCCGGTGTCATCGCTCAACTCTTCCGATCGGTGAGCCGCGCCTCGAGCGCCTTGGCCGCGTCCTTGCTGACGAGCAGGTGCTGATGGCGCAAAACGTCGTAGACGTTGACGCCCTCCGGCGGCAAAAATTGATACTCTTTCATGTTGCGGATGGACAGCCGCAGGTTCTCGTTGCCCGCGCCGTCGACCACCAGGGTCTTCTCCGGCGCCTGCAGCGTCTGCAGCACTCCCTGAAGCTTCTTGGTCTTGATCTCGCCGAGGTCGATCGCGTCGACCACGGTGAACCGACCTTCCTTCACCAGCAGGCTGAGCG
>JAEZYZ010000232.1 GCA_023418705.1 Pseudomonadota bacterium
ACGTCGCGCGCGTACCCCAAGAACTGCACCGCCGACATCCCGTACTCCTACGCCGAGGTGCTCATCGACGACCCCGCGGACCTGCCGCTGCGGGTCCCGCAGCTGGCCGGCGTGGGTAAGCTCTGAACCCTCGAAGGCTGGACTGCTCACGCCTTGCGAGCCGGAGATCGCTTCTGCTTGCGGGAAGCGGCCTTCTTCCGTGAACGTGGTTTGGGAACGCGACGCGGCTCGGACCGTTTCGATGGCGCGACATCGACACGTTCGGACTGGATCGAGAGACGCGCACGAGGCGGCGTGATGAGCGCTCCGACCGCGGCTTGGAAGAAGGACTTGATGGTCGCCCAGTCTTCCGGCCCCTCTCGTGGCAGGGGGGCCTCGGCGTCGGCGTCGTCGAAGTAGACCAGGGCACGCAGCAGGAGGCCTTCGTTGATGTCGGCCTGGTACACCTCGCGCAGCGCGCGCAGGCAGTCGGCCAAGCCGAAGGCTCCCAGATCCATGAGGACATAGAGATCGAAGAAGTCGCGGCGCAGTCCGCGATCGAGGATCGCGTGGATCTTGGTCGCCAACAGCCCCCACGCATCGAGCGCTTGATTGTGCACGTGCGCTGTGAGCTCGGGAAGCACGAAGATGGAAACATCGATACCGTCGAACGTCAGATGCAGCGTGTCCTGCCCCCGCTCGATCAGCTCAACCTTCCCTCGCTGCCGGAGCTGCGCCAAAAGCTGCTCGGACGTTCTCGCGTCGACGACGCCGAAGTCCACGTCCCGGCTGGGTCTGTAGGGACAAAGGCACCGAACCGCTTGTCCGCCGATGACGAACCAGTAGCGGGTCGCGCCCACGGCCCGTGCGACCGCTTCCGGCAGGATCTCCAGCGGGTGGTGCGGCGCCGTCATATCGACCGCACCCTCATCACCGCCTCGAGCAACGCGCGACTCTTCGGCCTGAACCCACGCCGCTCGGCGGCCCGAGCCAGGCACAACCAGGGCAACCCTGCCGCGAAGCTCAAGGCGCGTGGGCCACCATAGTTGAAGCAGTAGAAGGCCAGCTGGTCTCCGGGCAGCGTTCGTGGGTTGCCATCGCCGTCGCCGTCCCCGAAGTTGTAGAGCGCAGCGCGCACCTCCTCGGGCAGACTCGCCACCTCGAACTCGCGCACCGGCACGCGCCCGAGCGCGTTGTACACCGATGAGCGGGACGGACAAGGGACGCGGCGCTCCTGGCAGTATCGCTGCAGCTCCGTGAACACGTCGGTCATCCGCGGCCGCTCGCGGCCGTTGAGCAGCTCCGCGAGCTTCGCTTCGGCAAGGCCGTGGATCCGGGCTGTTCCCCGGTCCGCTCGCTGGCGCGAAGCCGTCGCCCCCAATCGGGCGCGCGCCCGCTCCATCGCCGCTTCGATCGAAAATGCTGACACTTGGATACAATAACCCTGACAAACTCGGCTAGCAATCCTACACGCGGCCCCCCGAATCGGCCGGAGCGGCGCTCGATGTCTGCCGAGAACGGTCGCTCTCGGGAACGCGAACCCGGAATCCTCCAGCGAACAGGCTTGCGTCCCCAGCCTGCTCTACGGCGACGGCGCTACGGTGAACAGCAGCAACCCGCCCCCATAGTCCTCAATCGGGCCGAGGGTGCGTCCGTCGATGATCAGCTCGCCATACAGGTCGCCCGCGACGAACAACCCGTCGTTGTCCGGCAGCGCCGCGATGCCCGTCAGGCTCAGGTCTTGACCTGGCGCGTAGCTCCGCGCCCACTGCGGGGTGCCGTCGGCGTCGAAGGCGGCCAGGTAGCCGCCATAGCCCCCCGGAGGGCCCGTCAGCGGCTCGAAGGGCATGTCAGCGAAGGTCACTGTCTCCCGATAGCTGCCCGCGATCACGACGGAGTCGCCGAGCAGCGCGAGGCCGAACCCGTAGACGTGGCTCGATCCGACCTGGCGGGCCCAGATCGGCGTGCCGTCAGCGGCGAGGCGGAGCAGGAAAGCGCTCCGCGTTTCGGGCGCGGGCAGGGTCTCGCCCGCGAACGTGAAGCTGCCCTCGGCGCTCCCGACCACCAGGATGTCGCCGTTGGCGGCCAGCGCGGTGCGTTGAATGAAGATCCGCTCGGTCCCCAGGAGCGGCACGACCCACTGCAGGGCGCCGGTCGCATCGTAGGAGAGGACGGCGGAGTTCACCCGGCCTACGGGAGAGAGCTCGCCGTTGCCGGGATCGAAGGGGCCATTGAACGACACGCCCGCGATCGTGGTGCCCTGCTCATCGATCGCGAGAGCTTCGGCGGTCATGGCGCCGATGAGGGCCACGGACTGACGGGGCACGCCATCTTCGTCCAGCCAGGCGACGAATCCGGCCATTTGAAGCTCGGAGTCGTAGACATCATCCCCAAGCGTTATCTCTCCGGAAAACTGCCCCGCGATCACCGGAAGACCCATTGGATCCAGCGCGACGGAGTAGCCGGCGGTGGTCGAGGCCGTGCCGTAGCTCTGCGCAAACCGCATCTGGCCATCCGCCGTGTACGAGACGACGAACGCGTCGTCCTCACCCGAAGAAACGAGCTCGCGATCGTCGGACAGCTGGACGGTGCCGCGAAAGGCACCCGTAACGTACACGTTCGAGTCGGCGTCAATAGCCAAGTCCAACGCATCGTCCGGTTCGGTCGATCCGAAAACATGCGACCAGCGGTGCGATCCGTCCGGCGCAAATGACGCCACGACGGCGTCGGTCCCCCCTGCCGACACGAGCTCGTCGCCTCCCAGGTGCGCGCTGCCGCGCAAGCGGCCCGCCACGAAGACGTTGCCTGCGGCGTCGACCGCGATGCGCGGGAACCCGATGGCGCCTTCGAGCAGCTTCGGCCAGGGCCCGCCTGGCGCGCTCCCGTCCTCCTCGGGAGCGTCGGGTCCCGCGTCGCCGGCGTCCCCGCTGCCGTCGGGTCCGCCGTCTTCATCAGCCGGCACACTCCCGTCCGAAGGACCTCCCTCCCCAGCGTCCTCTGCACCAGCGTCGGGAGCGGCGCGCGGCTCCGTGTCGTCGTCACCGCACGCGGCCAGCGTCAGCGCCCCTAGCGCAGCGGGGAGGAGTACAAGGGTAATTTTGTGCATCGTCTCGCGAAAGACTACAAGAGCTCCACCGACGCGACAATCTTCGCGCATCTTCAACCTCGCGATTGCCTCGGGTCGCGCGTACGCTGACCCCGGCTGTGAGATGAGCAGCGAACCACCGTAGCCGTCAGCAGCGCCCTCTCATCAACTGCTCGTCAAAATTGCGCGACATCGACACGTTCGGACCGGATCGAGAGACGCGCACGAGGCGGCGTGATGAGTCGATCCGACCGCGGCTGGGAAGCCCCCCGAATCGGCTGGAGCGACGCTCGATGTCTGCCAAGAACGGTCGCTCTCGAGATCGCGAACCCCTGGAATCCTCCAGCGAACACTCGCCCTAGCCCGCTTTGGAATCGTCACCCAAATTGGACCACAGCCTG
This sequence comes from Pseudomonadota bacterium, assembly GCA_023418705.1. Lineage (GTDB taxonomy): Bacteria > Myxococcota_A > Polyangia > Polyangiales > Polyangiaceae > JAEZYZ01. Next base: position 3,466 of record JAEZYZ010000232.1, read on the forward strand.
TGGCCCAATGGGCGCTCCCGTTGCCCCCATCCACGGGAAGCGTTAGAGTTTCGAGGAGATGGCTGAGCCAGCGATCCGCCTTTTCCCGGAGGACCCGCGCATCGGTTTGGTGGGCGTGCGCTTCCCGGTCGAGCTGCGCGCGCAAGGCTTCGACCCGGCACGGCCGTCGACGTGGCCGGCGTTGGAAGGTCGTCTGGAATACGTGGGAGGAAGGCTACTCTACATGCCGCCATGCGCCGACTTTCAGCAAGACGTGGCCATGGATGTCGCCTTCTTGCTCAGGTCTTGGTCGGAGTCGCATCCAGAGTTCCTCGTCGGAGGAAACGAAGCGGGAATGAGGCTCGGCGGCGATATCCGCGCCGCCGATGTGGCCGTGTGGCAAGCCAGCGACCTGAAGCCCCGGTCGGGTCGGGTACGGAGCGTCCCGCCCGTGCTCGCCGTCGAGATCTCGGGCGAGGACGAGGAAGAACCCGTGCTGCGCGCCAAGGCGCGCTGGTACCTCGAGCACGGCGTGAGCATCGTTTGGCTGGTCTTCCCGGAATCCCGGGAAGTCATCGTCATCAAAGAAAGGGCGGAATCACGTCACCGCCCGGGCGATCGAATCCCCGGAGATGCGCGCCTGCCGGACCTCGCGCCGGAGGTCGACCGCTTCTTCACTCAGCTCGATCGTTGATGCCACGGCCGCGGGCCACCGCGCTTCCATCTCGTCCCGATCACCCCGGCACGTTCGCCGATACGGGAGTGATGCACGCGCGCCACTCGGCCAGAGCGGCTTCGACACGATTGCCCGGGTGGGCGTAGGCGGCGGCGACAATCTCCTCTGCATCGAGGACGGCGAAATGATCGATGATGCGCTGCTCGGACCAGCCTGCCCGCTTGTAGCGCGCCGTGAGGTTGGCGATGTGAGCGCGAGCGAGGCAGTGCGCGGCGCGACCGCGGCGCTTGGGCGGAAGCTCGGCCAGGTGAGCGGCGCAGTCCTGGACGAAGGAGTACACCATGTCGAAAGGGGCGCCCTGACGGGCGTACATGTCTTTGACGAGCGCGCGATAGAGCTCAGGGTTGGGGCGGCTTGCATAATAGTCGAGCTGCTCGGCTTCGGTTTGGCCGGCTTGGCGCCGATCGGCGATGAACGCGGCCACGTCGGCGTGGAGCACGCAGGTGGTGAGGGCCGTCATCTCGCGATCGGAGTAGAGCTTCGGCGGCTCCGCGTGCTCGGGCTCGCCCTGCGCCGTCGAGTGGGCTCGCGCCCTGGAGGGTCGTGGCTCCGCGCTGGCCGGCGCCGCGCCCGCGCCCTGCCCCGAGGACCGCTGCTCGGCGGTCGCCGAAGCGGGGCTGGTTGGACTCGTCGGCTGGGCGCAGCCGACAACCATCCCGCTCGAGGCCATGAGGATCGAGGCAAGCCAGATCCGGGGGGGCCGGCTAGGGCCGAACGCGATCACGCCGCTGCGACGCTTCGTCAGCTCATCCACGCTCGTCATGGTCCTCACCGCGCGCCGTCGGCACCGGCACGCTCGTAACGTTTCTACCACGGCGCGCCGGATGCGGACGTTCCCGATCTCCCAGCATCAGGGCGCACCGAGCCGAGCACAGTGATTTCCAGCGGTTGTCCCCCTGAAGGGCCCGGATAGCCAGCCTGTTCCCCTCGCCTGCGACGCGCCCACACGGAACATCGTTCCGTCTTTGGTCACGCCTCTCAGGTGAGGCCGCAAATGGCCAAGGAGTCCCTGGAGGAGCCAATGGATATGCCGTTCGACGCAGCGAAAGCCGAAGCCTTTGCCGAGAAGGTCGTGTCATCCCTGAACGGGGGTGCCACGGCACTGATGATTTCCCTGGGGCACCGCTCCGGGCTCTTCGACTGTATGGCCGAGATGGGGCCATCCAGCAGCGACGCCATCGCGCGCCGCGCGGGGCTGACGCCCCGCTATGTTCGAGAGTGGCTTGGCGCGATGGTCGTGAGCGGCATCGTCAACAACGATCCGGTCAAGCAAACCTATGTGCTGCCGCCCGAGCACGCGGCAAACCTGACCCGCGCCGCGGGCTCGGGGAACCTGGCCACGTTCGCCCAATACATCGGCCTGCTCGGCACGGTGGAAGATCTCGTGCTCGAGTGCTTCCGCAAGGGCGGCGGGGTGCCGTACGAAAAGTTCGGCCGCTTTCAAGAGGTCATGGCCGAGGAAAGCGGCATGACCGTGCTGCCCGCGCTGATCGACTCGATCTTGCCGCTCCTGCCGGGGGGTGTCGCCGATCTGCAGCGCGGCATCGACGTGCTCGACGTCGGCTGCGGCAGCGGCCGAGCGCTGAACCTGATGGCGAAGACCTTCCCCAACTCGCGCTTCCTCGGCGTCGACATCTCGCGCGAGGGCATCGCCGCCGCGCGGCGAGAAGCCGCGAGCCTCGGTCTCTCGAACGCGCGCTTCGAGATCGGCGACGTGGCAGCCCTCGACCAGACGCAACGCTATGACCTGATCACGGCCTTCGACGCCATCCACGACCAGGCGAAACCCCGCCAGGTGCTGGCCAACATCGCCCGCGCCCTGCGCCCCGGCGGCAGCTTCCTGATGCAGGACATCGGCGCCTCCAGCCACCACCACGAGAACCAGGACCACCCGGTCGGACCCCTGCTCTACACCGTCTCCTGCATGCACTGCATGACCGTCTCGCTCGCCTCCGGAGGCGAAGGACTTGGGGCCATGTGGGGCGAACAGAAAGCGCGTGAGCTGCTCGCCGAGGCCGGCTTCCGCGACGTCACCCTGCACCGGCTGCCGCACGATATTCAGAACTGGTACTACGTTGTGCGGTCGTGATGATGAACCTCGGCCGAGCGCGGTTGCTCGGCTCGGCCGAGGAAGAGCCCTCCTTCGAGCAGCGTAGAGGGCAGAGCCCGGGACCTTCCTTTGCGCCTCCTTACCGCGACGAGCTCCGCTCTTCTTGTTCACCGGAAGGACGGAAGATCTTTTTGGGGTTTGACGCTCGAGCCCAACCCGACCTCCGCCTCCCGTGGTGAGCACCACTGGAGGCGGTCGCACCGGTCGACCTCAAAACTCCGATCGGGAACCGACGACGTCGGTCCCCCTTCTGCTCCTCCGCTCTTCCTCCGCATGCTTCGTCGCACGACGCCAAGCCCGGTGTGAAAAGCGTTTTCGCTGACTCGACGTGGACCGAAGGCCCCGATGGGCTTCCCTAAGTTTACTGCCGGCGCTCACCAGCTGCCGACGTTCGGCATCGACGACCACGGCTCCTCGGGGGGCAGCGGCGCGCCGCTCTGCAAGAGCTCCACGGAGATCTGATCCGGCGAGCGCACGAACGCCATCCGCCCGTCACGCGGCGGGCGATGGATGGTCACCCCCATGTCCTGCAGGCGCGCGCACAAGGCATAGATGTCGTCCGTGGCGAAGGCGAGGTGCCCGAAGTTGCGCCCGCCGGTGTACTCTTCGGGATCCCAGTTGTGGGTGAGCTCGATCATCGGGACGGCGGCGTCGATCCCCGCGGCCTCGGCGCGTTCGGCGCGCTTCCGATCCTCGGGGCTCGCGAGGAAAACGAGGGTGAAGCGCCCTTGCTCGTGGTCGGTTTTTCTGACGACCGACAGCCCCAGCCCGTCGCAGTAAAACCGCAGAGACGCCTCCAGATCGCTGACGCGAACCATCGTGTGCAGGTAGTGCATGTCGCTTTAAAGCGACAAACGGTTTGCAACGCAAAGCGTTTGTCGCGAGAAAAAATGAGACCGTCTAGATTCTAGAACACCGCGCCGTGAGCAACCGAGAGGGTTTCCCGAAAAATCGGGGCCCTCACCAGAGGAGGGGGCCCCGATGCTTCGGGATCTCCGGGCTGGCAAACGGCTCGGTGCTCTAGGGCAGCCGAATCCCCAGTGGACGTCAAGGCGATCGATGACGCCTGCCCTGACTTTGCCCGCGCCAGACCGCGAAACAACGGGTAGCTGCAGGGCGCGTGCCATCCAATGGCGATGGTCCGGGCGGACGGCACGCCCTGCCTCTCAGGCGCCAGAGCCGTGTCGGATCGGAACTTGCTCCGGTTACCCGAAGGCCCCGCTCCGACCGACGACGCGCGTGGAATCGCCAGTGACCCTGGTGCCACGGGCGCGTGGTGACGCGAGGCAGATCTGGGCGACTCACCCCTGAGGCGCCTGCAAGCGCCCGTTCGACGCGATAGCGAAGGAGTATTCCCATGAGCTTGCTTTACGGTGCACTTTATCGAAACATCCTTTTTCCGCTGTACGAGTCCGGCGTGCGGCGCCGATCCATCCCCGCGCACCTGCGGGAGCTGCAGCGCACGCAGTGGTGGAGCCGCTCGGACTTGAAGGCGCTGCAAGCGCAAAAGCTGCGAGCGCTGCTGGAACACGCCTACCTCAACGTGCCATTTTACCGCGAGCGCCTGCGAAGAGCGGATCTCTTGCCGAGCGACTTCCGCAGCGTCGAGGATCTTCACCACCTCCCCGTGCTGACGCGAGAGGAGGCGGCCAACCAGGCCGACGCCCGGCAAGCCACCGCAGGCGCGCGCATCGACATTCGAAAGAGCACCAGCGGCTCGACCGGAAGACCTTTGCTGTTCGGCTACGATCGGGCGTCGGAAGACCGCCGCCAGGCCATGCGTTGGCGCGGCTATGGCTGGTCCGGTCTACGGCCAGGTGACAAGGCGGTGTACTTCTGGGGATCGCTCGCCGTGCTGTATCCGCCGGGGTGGAAGAAGCAGCTCAAGACCGAGCTCGACCACCTGCTGCGCCGCGAGTACTACCTCGACTGCACGCGTCACGGCCGGGAGTCTCTTGAACGCACGGTGCAGTTCATCGCGCGCAAGCAGCCCAAGGCGCTCGTTTGCTATGCGCAGGCTGGCGTGGCGCTCGCGCGCTACGTGCTCGAACGTGGCATTCGTGAGTGGGACGAGCTCCCCGTCCTCTGTGGGGCAGAGCGGCTGTTCCCGGCGGACCGGGCGGTGCTCGAGGCGGCGTTCGGCCCGGCCTTCGAGACCTATGGCAGCCGCGAGGTCATGCTCATGGCGGCCGAGTGCGAGGCGCACCAGGGCATGCACACGTCCATGGAGCACCTCATCGTCGAGGTGGCGGTGCAGACCGCGGACGGCAGCTACCGCCCGGCCAAACCGGGTGAGACCGGCGAGGTGCTGGTCACCGATCTGACCAACTACGGCATGCCGTTCATTCGCTACGCCAACGGCGACCTGGCCGTTCGAGAAGACGAGGGAACGTGCGACTGCGGCCGCTCGCTCACGCGCCTGCGGTCGGTCGAGGGACGCAAGAACGACGTCCTCTTCGACGCCGACGGCCAGCCGATCAATAACCTGTTCTTCAACGTGCTGTTCTCCGTGCTCGGCGACAGCGTGCGGCAATTTCAGGTGGTGCAGCGCAGTGATCGGTCCGTCGACCTCAAGGTCGTTCCGACGGCGCGCTTCGACGCGCGGCTCGTCCAGTCGATCAACGACAACTGCCGCAAGATCTTGGGCGTGCCGAGCCGCGTGCACGTGGTCGACGACATCCCCGTCTCGGCCAACGGCAAGTACCGCGTCGTGGTGACGGAACCCCCGGCCCCCGCGGCCGAGTGACGCCCGGGCGCTCGTGGATCCGGCCGGCCGCTGCCCAGCCGATCTTCGGTGGGCCCGGCCGGCCGCGCGCGTTTCATTCCGGCGTGGCCTGGCGCGACAACGCGCCCACGGTCGCGCCCGTCGCGCGCACGTAGTCGTGGGGCGACAGCACGAGCTGCACGCCGCGGGTCCCCGCCGAGACGGCGATCTGCGCCTCTCGCAGCGCCCGTTCGTCCAGAAACACCGGCAGCGGCTTCTTGGCCGCCAGCGCGGTCGTGCCGCCGCGCACATAGCCGGTGATGGCAGTCAGCTGAGCGAGCGGCACCATCTCGATGCTCCGGTCGCCGCTGGCCTTTGCGAGCGCTTTGAAGTCGAGCTCCGCGTCGGCCGCGATCACCGCAAACAAGGGCCCTCGGCGGTCACCGCGCACCAGCAGCGTCTTGTACACCTGGCTTTCTGGCACGCCGAGCCGGCGAGCGTACGCGGCCGCCGGCAGGTGCTCCGATTCGATCGGAAAGCTGCGAAGCTCGTAGTCGATCCCGAGCTGGTCGAGCTTACGCGCCGCGTTGGTCTTTGGGGCCATGGACGTCCGCGGTTCTTAGCCCAATCGCCGCGAATCATCAGCACCGATCTCGGCGCCGCCGCATCGGGGCGGGCCAGGGGTGACTTGACGCTCCAGGGGGTGAGGCTCAAAAAAGCCGACCATGCAGTGGTATTTCAACTACGACAATCAGCGATCCGGACCGTTCGATCAAGCGCAGGCGCAAGCGCAGGCGGCGCAGAACCCCAACGGCTACGTCTGGCGTGAGGGCTTTCTGCAGTGGCTGCCGATCCGGCAGGTCGCGGAGCTGAGCGCGGGCGCCTCGTCCGCGGGGGGCCCGCCCGCAGGGCCACCACAGATGTCCGCGCGCAGCTCCGACGAGATCGATTTCAAGATCTTCGGCGAGAGCATGCAGTTCGTCGAGGTCGAGCTCGATCCGAACGAGAGCGCGGTCGCCGAGGCAGGCGCCATGATGTACAAGGACGCGAGCATTCAGATGGAGACGGTGTTCGGGGACGCGAGCCGCGGCGGGGGTGGCGGCGGCTTCTTCGACAAGCTCGTCGGCGCCGGCAAGCGGCTGCTCACCGGGGAGAGCCTGTTCATGACCGTCTTCACCCACGCCGGTCAGGGCAAGGCGCACGTCGCCTTCGCCGCCCCGTATCCCGGAACGATCATCCCGGTTTCCCTGCCCACGGTCGGCGGGCGGCTCGTGTGTCAGAAGGACAGCTTCGTCTGTGCGGCGCGCGGCGTCAGCATCGGGGTCTTCTTCCAGCGCAAGATCTTGACCGGCCTGTTCGGCGGAGAGGGCTTCATCATGCAGAAGCTGGAAGGGGACGGCATGGCCTTCCTACATGCCGGCGGCACCGTGGTGGAGCGCACGCTGTCGCCCGGGCAAGTGCTGCACGTCGACACGGGCTGCGTGGTCGCGATGGAGCCCAGTGTGGGCTTCGACATCGAGCAGGCAGGCGGCGTGAAGACCGTGCTGTTCGGCGGCGAGGGGCTGTTCTTCGCGCGCCTGACCGGCCCCGGCCGCGTGTGGCTGCAGTCGCTGCCGTTCTCGCGCCTCGCCGGGCGCATGCTGAGCGCGGCCGCCCCGGGCGGCAGCCGCGACGAGGGCTCGGTGCTGGGACCGCTCGGCAATCTATTGGGCGGCGACTGACGCGCCACCGGCGCCCGCACCGAGCAACCCTTCCCGCTCGAGCGCCCGCCGCACGGC
>JAEZYZ010000027.1 GCA_023418705.1 Pseudomonadota bacterium
CCTCCGGCAGCGGCGGCAGCGCGTCGCCAGGGGGCAGCGGGGGCAGTGGCGGCAGCGGGGGCAGCGGCGGGTCGGTGTCTACTGGCGGCAGCGGCGGTGTGGCGGGTAGCGGCGGAACGGATGGCAGCGGCGGCAGCGCGGGCGTGGTGACCGACGGCAGCCTCTTCAGCATTCAGGCAGCGCTCGCCAGCGACGTCGATCCCCAGGCGCCGGGCACGATCGGGATCGTGACCTGGGCTGCCGAGACGCTGTCCATCAGCGAGGCCTACATCGAGTTCGGCCTCGACACGTCGTACGGCATGCGGGCTCCGGTGGACCTCCAAGAACCCGACCACCGCACCCTGCTGCTCGGAATGAAGCCGTCGCAGAGCTACCATTTCCGGGTGGTGGCCACGGCGGGCGGGACCCGCTACGCGAGCGACGACCAGATCATCGAGACGGGACCCCCGACCGAGGCGGTGACGTTGGGCCGCTTCGACGTGATGGATGACGCGGCTCGCGAGCGCGGGTTCGTGGTGATCTCCTACTGGCGCGGCACGGGCAGCTCGGTCGCGTTCATCATCGATCCGGACGGAGAGATCGTGTGGTGGCACGAATCGGAGATCAGCGGCATCGCTCGCGCCCGCATGTCGGCCGACGGCAAGAACATGTGGCTGATCCCGGCGAGCAACCTCGGCGGTCCCTTGGAGCGCGTCAGCATGGACACGCTCGATGCGCAGGTCTATCCGGACACGGCCGGTTCGCACGACCTCACCCCGGTGAGCGGGGAGGTGATGGCCTTCATCGACTACGGCGAGAGCGACTGCGACAGCATTTTCGAGATCGATCCCAGCGGCACCGTGGTGGAGATCTGGGAGTCGACCGGGGTGGTCAGCTCGCCGGGCTGCCACGGCAACGCCCTGCGCTACTCACAGAAAGAGGACGTGTACACCTTCTCCGACGTGGCGCAGGACGTCGTGGCGGTCAGCCGCCAGGGCGAGCTGAAGTGGCGCCTGACCGAGATCGTCGACGGCGGGATCGACGCCTGGGGCGGGAGGAACCACGGGCACCAGCTCTTGGACGACAGCATCCTCATCTTCGCGAACGACGGCGCGGGGCCGAACTCCTCCACGATCGTCGAATACACCCTCACCGGGGAGACGATCTTCGAGTACGAAGGCGGCAGGCACACGGCCAACCTGGGCGACGTCCAGCGGCTGCCAGGGGGCAACACGCTGATCACGTACTCGAACGCCTCCGTGGTGCGCGAGATCGACGCCAACAAGAACGTCGTCCTGGAGTTTGGCGGCGGCGCGTCGATCGGCTACACGCTCTGGCGCCCCACGCTGTATGGCCCGCCGCCAGACATCGCGCAGTGACGCCCGGGCCAGTACGTCTTCGCGAAGGATCCCGACGTCGGGACCTGCTGCGGCTACGGCACCTCGTGTGAGGCGCCTGACGGCTGGGCGCTGTTCGGCGACGAGGCCGCTTGCGATGCGGCCCCTTGATGGACGAGTGCTCGGAGCCGCCAGCTGCGCGCCGCGGCTCCGAACGGGCGCTCAATTGTCGCCGAACAGGTCCTGGATCTTCGAATCGAGGGCCATCGCGATCTTGTAGAGGCTCGAGATGGACGGGCTCGATTCGGCGCGCTCGATCTGGGAGAGCAGCGAGATGCTGAGGCCGGTGCGACGGCTCATTTGTTTGAGCGTCAGCTCCTTCTCCTTGCGCATGCCGCGGATGGTGTCGCCGATCACCTTGTGGAGCTGTTCTTCCGGGGTGCGAGCGAGCCCCTTCTTCTTCATGACGCGCGACAGGACGTCGCGGAACTCGTCCACGTTGAAGGGCTTCTTGATGTAGTCGACGGCGTCGAGCTTCATCGAGGCCACGGCGGTGTCGAGGTTCGGGTGGGCGGTGAACATCACCACGGCGATGTCGCTGTCCAGACCGCGGATGCGCTTGAGCACCTCGATGCCGTCCATCTTCGGCATCATCAGATCGAGGATGATGACGTGATAGGTTTTCTGGCGGATTTCGTCCTCGACCGTGGTGGGATCGCTCAGCGCTTTGACCGCAAAGCCATCCTTCTCGAGGAGTGTTTGCATGTAGTCACAGATGGCGGGATCGTCGTCCACGATCAGGATCTGAACTGCGGGTACTTCGATCGGCACTAGCGTCTCCTCAGCGCGCGGTGACCGCGCATGACGGAAGCTCGAAACAATCGAGCGTCCATTTCAGTCACACTACAATACCCCAAAACGCCTCGGGGCTTCCAGTGAAACAAGAACCTCCCGCTCTGCCTTGGTTCGATGCAGATTTGACTACATCTGCCCACAGGGGAAGCTCCGTCTTCGGTGCGGTTCGCGCGTTCATTGGCGGGGCTCCTAAGGGACACCTTCGAGGGGCCCGGGTTTGGGCCCCGAACGCCAATGGCCGCGCCAGCGAAATGAAAAACGGCGACCCTCGGGCGAAGGAACGCCCCGGGCCGCCGTGGAAGACGGCAGCAGTCGAAGGTTTGGGGCCGCGCCCCTCCGGCTGCTGCCTATCGGGGGAGGTGCATTTCGCATACCAGCCGACACTGGCCCCTTAACGGCCGCCGCGAATCGCCGCATGGCCAGGTGTGGTTGCTCTCGTGCGCGCGGACCGCTGCCCCAGCGTGGCAGACGACCACGTGGGGTTGCCCTCCGCGGACCCCTCAGAACGAGCTACGCTCGAGCGAGGCATGGCCGTGACGAGTCGCTCGGAGGGGACATCAGAAGCCAGCGAGGTGGCTCCTCGCTCGGCGCTGGCATCGGTGACGGGCGAGTCGAGCGGCAGCATCGCCGCGCTGTCTCGGGTTTGCCCCGTGTGCAGCGGCCGCTACCCCGGCAGCTTCCGCGTCTGCCCCCACGACGCCAGCCCCCTCAGCGACGCCCAGGACGAACAGCTCGATCCGCTGATCGGAGCGGTGCTCGGGGAGTCGTACGAGGTCTTGCGCCTCATCGGCGAGGGCGGGATGGGCCGAGTCTACGAGGCGCGGCACACCCGGCTGTCCGGCAAACGGTTCGCCATCAAGACGCTGCTCGACGAATACGCCCGTCAGCCCGACGTGGTGGCCCGGTTCCAGCGCGAGGCCGAGTCCGCGAGCGGCCTCGACCACCCCAACGTGCTCGGGGTCTACGACGTGAATCGGGCTCCCGATGGCCGCCCGTACATCGTGAGCGAGTACCTGCAGGGCGAAGACCTGGGCCAGCTGCTCGATCGGGTGGGCACGGTCGAACCGGCGTTTGCCATTCGGGTGCTGCGCCAGGTGTGCGGCGCGCTGTCGGCAGCGCACGAGCGCGGCATCGTCCACCGCGACATGAAGCCGGAGAACGTGTTTTTGATCGGGGACCCCACGGCGCCGTTCGTGAAGCTCCTGGACTTCGGGATTTCCAAGCAGCAAAACGGCACCGCGGCCTTGACGCGCACGGGCATGATCATCGGCACGCCCGCGTACATGGCGCCGGAGCAAGCGCGCGGCGCGCACGTCGACCACCGCGTCGACGTCTACGCAGTCGGGGCGATCCTCTACCGGGCGCTCACCGGCCGCTGCCCCTTCGAAGCGGAGGATCCCCCCGCCGTGTTGACCGCCGTGCTGACGGCGGAGCCGGTGCGCCCGAGGACCCTCGTGCCGGCGATCCCCGACTCGGTCGAGCTGTTGATCCAGCGCGCCATGATGAAGGACCGCGACGAGCGGTTCTCCGACATCCGTGAGCTCGAGGAGGCGCTGGCGGAGCTCGATCCCGACGGTCCGCTGCCGAGCTCCGGTCACGTCGCGCCGCTCTCTCGAACGAACAAGTCGGGCGGTACCGCCAAGACCATGCCGGCCATCAGCGGCACGGGGGAGGGGGTGGCGCGCTCGGGGGCGGAAGCCCGCCAGGCGCGACCTCGGATCGTGCTGCTCAGCGCGGTGTCCTACTTTTGGATCGCCTCGGGTATCGCGATGGCCATCGCCGACGCGGTGCGCGCCGGCGGGGAGGGGGCGCCGGCGAGCCTGACCGAGACGGAGGCGCTGCTCATCGCTGCCGGGACGCTGCTCGGGACCGTCACACCCGCGGTGCTCTGGGGGCGCCACGTGCGCTCCACGATCTGGGGCAACAGCATGCGGTCGGTGCGGCTGGCGCGGCGGCTTCAGCGCGCGGTCTTGTGGAGCATCGCAAGCTTCGGCTTCCTGGCCCTCTGCCAGCACCTGTTCGAGGGGCTCGTGGAGCGGCTGCCGCTTCACGGCGGTCGGCCGGAGCTGACGGGCGCGGTGTTCGTGGTGTCGCTGGCGTTCGGTGCGGCCGCGTGGATGGACCGGATGAAGCTGCGCTAGCCGTGAGGCCGCCTTGCGCGGGCCCACCGAATCCTTCATAAAGTGAAGACGTTCTCCGTTCTTCTCTGAGCAGGTGCGCTCGTCCGGACCTGCTCGCGGACGCTGAAGTGGAATGACGGGCCCCAGGGCCCGCGCTGTCCCGCGGTCGGGCAGTGGACGAGGTGGAGGTCGGAGGTCCATCCGGTTTGCGTCATCGACTGGTCGTTCCCGTATCGCTCTTCATCGCCGTTTGGGCCGCTGTCCTCACCCGGCAGGACACCCAAGTAGGCCCCGCTCCAACGCCGCCGATGGCGGCGCTCGGCCCCTCCGAGCCCCCGGTCGTCGAGGTGTCGCCGTTGCCGCTCGGCGCCGAGACGCTCGAAGAGCAACGGGCGCGGCGGGCGTGCGCCGAGCGCATCGAGGCCGCCCTCGCCGAGCCCGCGGCGCCCGGCGCCCCTGCCCTCGCCGCGGTGCGAGCACAGCTCTTTGCGAGCGCCAAGTCCGAGCCGGTGTTGTTCGTCCGGGCTCCGGAGTATCCCGAGGACGCATCGCCCGCCGTGCAGAGTCACCGGCGCTTCTTCCAGGCGAGTCGCCACGCCTACGACATGGTGCGCCGCTATCTGGAGAGGTTCCGCGGGTTGCCGGGGCTCGCCCGCCAGATCTTGCTGCGCGACGGCTACTTCTACGCCGATGACCCCGACCTGGCGTTCGCGCTGGTCGAGCAGGTCAAGGTCCACCAGCTCTTCGCCGAGCCCCGGATCTGGATCCAGCGCGGGGATCGCCTGCATTACGCGGTGCGCGACGCCAAGAAGCAATACCGTTGGGAGGACGGGCCGGCGACGGGCCAACCGGTGCGGCTGGTGCTGATGGACCGGCTGGGCGTCGGCGATCCGCCGCTCACGGCGCTGCACCGCGATCTCAGGCGGCCGCACTACCGCCTGCATTTCGAGCAGCTCGAGCCGTTGCACCTCACCGAGCGGCACCTGGTCGCGGAGCTGCGCTACGGCGAGCACTGGTCGCGCGCGCTGTTCGAAGCCGATGGGGCGCGGCTCGATCTGTCGTGCGAGCTCATCCGCCCCGAGGACAAGCTCGCGATCGAGCTGGCCCGCGGCCGCTCCAAGCGCCAGCAGCGGGTGGTTCAGGGCTTGCGCGAGGTGATGCTCGAGCAGATTGAAGAGGCCCTGCCGTTCGACGAGCCCAAGACCGAGATCGGTCAACAAGATGGCAGGCTCCGGTCGAGCTGGATTTGGGCGTACCGCTCGGGACAGCGCAAGTACAAGTTCAACGGCGACGAGTACCCGGTGTTCGACGGCAGCGGTCGTCCCCGCGTGCCGCAGGTGTGCGTCGACTTCTTGACCGACACGCTCGAACGCGCGAGCGGCACCTGGTGGACGGCCGAGGCGACCGGTCGCCAACGGCAGCGCGGGCTGCTCGATCTGGGCGAGATGTTCGATCGCGACAGCCTGCGGCGCGCGCCGGAGTTCATCCGCATCGCCGAGGACCACCCCGAGTGGTTCGACGTGTACGAACCACCCCCGCGCGATCGCGTCGAAATGGGCTATAAGCGCGAGTTTTACCGAGTCCTCAGGGAGACGGCGGCCGAATACCGCCCCGGCGACATCGTCTTCATCCGCGGCTACACGCCCTGGGATCCGAAGAAGGTGATGCACTATCACTCGTTCTGGGTCTACGAGAGCGATCCGGTGACGCTGATGCCGATTTTGATCGCCGGCAACGCCGGCACGCCCAGCATCCGCGCGTGGGAATCGGAGGCCCGGCGGACGCCCTTCCGCGCCATCGTGCGCCGCATTCGGCCTCGGCTCGAGTGGCTCGAGAGCGTGATTCTGCCCGAGCGAGGCTGGAGCGTGGAGCCGCCGATGATCGCCTCGGGCAGCGGCTGACCCGAACGTTTTGACAGCGCCGCTGGCGCGCCTTACCTGAGAGCGCTGGCGCGCACTGATCCGGCGGCCCTCGAGAGACATGCTGCAGCCCCAAACCGCGGAGCCGGTCCAGAGACGGGGTGTCGAAGCTGCGGATCGGCGCATCGGTCCCGGATCGGCCGCGCTCCTGGTGGTCGCCAGCATGATCGGCACGGGCGTGTTCACCACGACGGGCTTTTTGGTGCGCGACCTCCGCTCCGCTCCCGTGGTGCTGGCGGCCTGGGCGATCGGCGGTCTCGTCGCGCTCTGCGGGGCCTTGGCGTACGCGGAGCTGGTCGCGGCGCTGCCGGACAACGGCGGAGAGTACTACCTGCTGAGCCGCATCTACCACCCGGCGCTCGGCTTCATCTCCGGCTTCGTCTCGCTGGTCGTGGGCTTCGCCGCGCCGATGGCCGCCTCCGCCATCGCCTTCGGCGAATACTTGCAGCGCTTGATCCCCGCGCTGCCCCCGCTGGTCGCCGCGCTCGCGCTGATCGGTGCGGCCGCCGCCGTGCACCTGGCGCGGGTGGGCGTCGGCACGCTCGTGCAGAACGCCACCACCCTGTTGAACGTGGCGCTGGTGGTGCTGCTGATCGGCGCCGGGGTGCTCGTGACCGGCGGGGCCACGCTGCCGGAGGCGGCGCCCGCGGCGGGCCATTCCTTCTTCTCGTCCGAGTTCGCGCTCTCGCTCGTCTACGTCTCGTTTGCCTACACCGGTTGGAACGCTGCCGCCTACGTGGCGGGGGAGGTGCGGCGCCCCAGCCGCAGCCTGCCAGTGGCCCTCGTCGGCGGGACGCTGCTGGTGACGCTGTTGTACCTCGGGCTCAACTGGGTGTTTTTGACGGCCGCGCCGCTCGAGCAGCTCGCGGGCGTCGTGGAGGTCGGCCACGTCGCGGCCGCTCACCTGTTCGGGGAGCGGGCCGCCACCTTCGTCACCCTGACCGTGTGCGTCGGCTTGGCCACGACGGTGGGTGCGCTGACGGTGACGGGGCCGCGCATCTACTCCGCGATGGGTGCGGACTACCCGCGCCTGCGCCCGCTGGTGACGCGCAGCCGCAGTGGCTCGCCGCTGTGGGCGACCTGGCTGCAGCTCGGCCTGGCGGTGGTCATGATCGTCACCGCGAGCTTCGACGACCTCTTGGCGCTGATGGGCTTCACGCTGGCGCTGTTCTCCGCGCTGACGCTGGGGGGCGTGTTCGTGCTCCGCGCGCGAGCGCCCGGCCTCCCGAGGCCTTACCGAACCTGGGGCCACCCGATCACGACGAGCTTGGCCATCCTGCTGATGCTCTGGATGATCGTGCGCGCGGTGTCGGAGAAGCCCCTCACCAGCCTGGCGGTGCTCGCGATCCTGGTGGTGGGCGCGCTCTTCTATCGCGTCCTCGGCGGGGGCGCGCGGGTGCAGGCGCTGCCCAGCGAGATCAGCCCCGGCGAGTGAGCCAGCGGAACGCGAGCCCCGTCGCGCCCGCGTAGACGGCGTGGTGCAGCACGTCGATCGCGATCTGCTTTTTGCCCCATTTTTTGACCGGGGGAGCGAGCTCGAGCGCCGGCAGCATCCACGCCGCCGTGCCCCACACGAGGGCGAGGTGCGACAGGGTCGCGCCGATCCCGCCGAGCCGGGTGGCGGAGAGCAGGGCTCGCGGCAGCCCCCAGCTGGTTCCGTACAGCCAGTGGGTCGCGTTTGCCAGGCGCAGCTCCTGCGCTTCGTTCTTCGGCTGAACGCGGGTGAGCTTCTCGACGGCTTGCGCCGGCACCGTGCTCGGCTCGCGGTTCTGCAGCTTCATCTCCAGCATCTGCACGGCCGTCATGACCGCGGTTCCGGCCGCCCCTGCGGCTAGCCCGCGTCCGCCGAGGCGGACGAGCTCGTTCCATGTCATCGTCGGTTCTCCTGTGCGAGGGGGGCGTGAGGGCGCGGCCGCTCACTTCGGATAGTCGTAGCCGGGCACGCGCTCTGGGGCGCGCTCGGGGGGGAGGCGGGCGCCTGGCTTGCCCACGATCTGCACCGTCGACGCCTGCGGACCCTCTTGGCCGAGGACCTCCTCGTAGCGCACCTCTGTCCCGATCGTGAGGCGATCGAAGTCGTCGTGGGTGACGGCGTTCCTGTGGAAGTAGATCTCGCGGCCGTTCGGCGTGCGTAGAAATCCATAGCCGGCGTCGTCGAACTTGCGCGAAACCAGCGCGTGCGGCTCGAAGTGCGTCTTGACCTCCCCGCGCTGTTTGTCGACGAGCTCCTTGAGCTGCCGCTCCATGGCCTGGAACGCGTGCATGATGACCGTGCTCAAGCTGTCGCTCAGCGTGTAGTCGCTGGGCTCCTTCGTGACGACGAGCTCGTGCCCGGGGGGCACGGTGCAGTCGATCCGCACTCGATACGGGTTGCCGCTCGCTTCGTGTTCGTGGGGCCGCTCCACCGCGACGCGGCAGCCGATGACGTGGTCACACAGCCGCTCGAGCTTCTCGACACGGCGTGTTATCAGCGCCTCGAGCTCCGGGGTCTTGTCGACGTACCGGAAGGTGATCTGAAGGGGTCGTTCCATAAGTGCATCGAATGCACCATATGTGCCCCGTCCGCCCACGGCGTAATGCGGGCAGATCGCGCCGTACCGTGCGAGCCGTCGCGGGGCATTCGGTCACGCGCGCGCGCCCCCGCCCGCACGGTCACGGATGTGGAGCCAGCGGTCCGCGTGGATCGACCGGGTGCCCGCGCTCGTAGATGCGGTCGGAATGGTACCGCTCGCTGCCGTGGTGCAAGACGCGCGGTTGGCCGCGCTCGGGCGGCGCCTCCTGCGGCTGAATGCTCGGATCGGGGACTTGATACGGCTGAGAGCGCGGTGTTTGGCTGCGCCGTGGCTCGTCACTCATCGGTGGCCTCCTTGCCGCTTGGGATTGCAAGACACGTTCCCGTGGCATGGGCTGTGCAGTTGCTGCCTAGGGGCCGTGCTCATCGGCTCGTACTGGTCGCCGCAGCGGCTGCGATAAGCCAAAGCGCGCCACTTTGCGGCACGGGAGGTTTCGATGCAAAGTAGCTGGTTCGATGACTACGAGGAGCAGCTGTCGCCCACGCGTGCCGACATCCCGACCAAGCACCGCCTCTGGCCGATCGTGCTGTTCACGTTGTTCGGCGTCGGGTTCCTGGTGCTCTTGGTGATCGGCTTTTTGATCGCCTCGCACCCGGGCGCGTTCTGAGGCGAGCAAACCACGCAAGAACGGCGCGCCTCGAAAGGTGCGCCGTTCTTTTTGCTGTTTCTGTTGTCGGGGCGGGCAGATTCGAACTGCCGACCTCACGGACCCGAACCGTGCGCGCTACCAAACTGCGCTACGCCCCGAGGCGTGCTGGAACCCCGAGGGGCCCAGCGGGCGCGGAGAATGTTCCGCCGCGGCCGGTCTGTCAAGCCGGGTCGCCGAAAGGCCGCGTCTCGGCCGGCTCAGGCCTTGGCGGCCTTGTGTTTTTTCAGCTCCTCCGTGAGCGCCGGGACGGCCTGGAAGAGGTCGGCCACCAGCCCGTAGTCGGCGAGCTGAAAAATCGGCGCCTCCGGGTCCTTGTTGATCGCGACGATCGTCTTCGACCCCTTCATGCCGGCGATGTGCTGGATGGCTCCCGAGATGCCGATGGCGAAATAGAGCTTCGGCGCCACGATCTTGCCGGTCTGGCCGACCTGGTAGTCGCCGGGCGCGTACCCGGCGTCGCAGGCCGCGCGGCTCGCGCCGATCGCCGCCCCGAGCGTGTCCGCCAAGGGCTCGAGCACCTCGAAAAACCTTTCCTTCAAGGCCCGGCCGCCCGAGACGATCACCTGCGCCTCGGTGAGCTCCGGCCGCTCACTCTTCACGGCTTCGAGCGAGACGAACTCGACCCGCGCGGCGGCCTGCCCGACGGCCGCCTTCGGCACGTTCTCGACGCTGGAGCTGCCGCCGCTTGGCGCCGCGGGCTCGAACTCACTCTGGCGCGCCGTGGCGACCTGGATGGAGGTCGACAGCGTGCAGTGGCCGTAGGCGTTGCCGGCGAACATCGGCCGCTTGTAGACGAGCTGGTTGCCGTCCGCTCGTACCCCGGCGCAGTCTCCCGCGTAGGCGGCCTTCAGCCGAGCCGCCACGCGGGGCATCAGATCCTTGCCGTAGCTCGAGGCCGTCGCGACGATCAAACCGTAGCTCTTGCCGACCTCGGCGACGGTGGGCGCGTAGTGCTCGGCCGTGTAGTTGGCGAGGGAGGGGTCCTCGCACGCGATCACCTTCGCGGCGCCGTACTGCACGAGCTCTTGCGCGGCCGACTGGGCGCCCTTGCCGAGCACCAGGATAGAGAACGATCCGCCCAGCGCGGGCAGCGCCTGGCGCGCGAACGTGATCGCGGAGTGGGTGGTTTTGCGAACTTTGCCGTCTTCGGTCAGCTCGGCAACGACGAGTGCATCAGCCATCTATTTCGTCCTTCCCGTCCGTTCAAATCACTTTGGCTTCGTTGGCGAGGCGCTGAACCAGCTCCGACACGTCGCCGACCTTCACGCCGGCCGCGCGCGCTGGCGGGGGCTCGAACCTTCCGTAGTGGCTAGAGAGCTGGGTGTCGCTCACCAGCTCCTCCAGGCGCTTGGTCTCGAGGGGCTTTCTCTTGGCAGCCATGATGGCGGGCAGCGGCGCGAACCTCACGCCGTCGTTGTACTTGAACGACGCCTCCGTCACCTTGGAGTAGACGCTGGTCGGCGCGACCACGCGCAGATCGACGGTGATCAACGCTGGCGGCTTTAGCCGCAACGTCAGCACGCCGCCGTCCACCTCACGACCGACCAGGAGCGACCCGCTGGCTTCTTCGCGGATCGTCGCCGCGAACGTGGCCTGGGGCAGGTCGAGCAGCTCGGCGACGATCTGCCCGACCTGATTGTTCTCGCCATCGACGGTCTGCTTGCCCATCAGGATCACGTCGGGCTTCTCCGCTTCGGCGATCTTGGCGATGGCCCGGGCCACCAGCCACCCGTCCAGCGCCTCGTCGGTTGCCTCCACGCGGATCGCGCGATCGGCCCCGGTGGCCAGCGCCGAGCGCAGCGTGGTGTCGGCCTCCTTCGGGCCGAGCAGCACCACGACCACCTCACCCAGCCGCTGCTTGGGGCTCTTGCCGTTCTCGGTCAGGCGCAGCGCGGACTCGAGCGCGTATTCGTCGAACGGGTTGAGCTTCCACTCCAGGCCCGTGGTGTCGATGCGGTCACCGGAAGCGGGGATTTTGATCTTGTTGGCGTTGTCGGGATCGGCGACCCGTTTGAGCGCGACGAGGATCTTCAAGCTGACCTCCGAGGGATTGGGCCTGTTGGCCGGCCGGATGTTTTTCTAGCCAGCATCCTGAAGTTAGAGCATTGGAGCGTCGCGTCAATGGCCTCGAGCATGCTCGCCAGGCGCGGATCAGCTCGGCCGTCGGGGCCCCTTCGGGAGCGAGGGCTTCGATTCATCGAGAAACCCTCTCTTTCGGTCGCGGCGCGGGGTTCTTGGGCGGCCTCGCTGCCGCGACAAATGCTGCGGTGCAAGCCGCTTGGCGCGCCAGCTGGTGTATTAGAGGCCCGATGCGGGTCACGACCGATTTTTTGGTGCTCGGCAGCGGCATCGCCGGGTTGAGCTTCGCGCTGCGGGCTGCCCAGCACGGCGAAGTGCTCTTGGTCACCAAGCGGGCACGCGACGAGGCGGCGACGAGCCACGCACAAGGTGGGCTCGCCGCGGTGCTCACTCCGGAGGATTCGTTCGAAAAGCACGCGGCCGACACGCGCGAGGCCGGGGCCGGCCTGTGTCACGACATCGTGGTCGATCTGTGCGTGCGCGAAGGGCCGAGCGCGCTCGCATGGCTGGTGGAGATCGGCACGCAGTTCTCACGAGCAGACGGGGGCGAGTTCGATCTCGCCCGCGAAGGCGGCCACAGCGAACGGCGGGTCGTGCACGCCGGCGACATCACCGGCCGCGAAATCGAGCGGGCATTGCTCCAGGCGGTCAGCGAGTGCCCCAACATCCGGGTGCTCGAGTGGCACATGGGCATCGATCTGATCACCCTCAGCAAATACGGCGGCCCGGATCAGTGCGTGGGCGCCTACGTGCTGGACGAGCGCACCGGCGAGGTGCAGACGATCCTCGCGCGCGCGACCGTTCTGGCGACGGGGGGCGCCGGCAAGGTCTACCTCTACACAACCAATCCCGACGTCGCGACCGGTGACGGGGTGGCGATGGCGTATCGGGCGGGCGCCGAGATTGCCAACATGGAATTTTACCAGTTCCATCCGACCTGCCTGTATCACCCGCGGGCCAAGAGCTTCCTCATCAGTGAGGCGCTTCGGGGCGAAGGGGCCGTGCTCCGCCTGCCTGACGGGGAGCCCTTCATGGGGCGCCACCACCCGATGTCCGATCTGGCGCCGCGCGACGTGGTCG
>JAEZYZ010000116.1 GCA_023418705.1 Pseudomonadota bacterium
CTCTCGAAGCCACCGGCCCCGCCGATGGTCTCCGCCCCGCCGCCCGTGGCCGCGCCCGTCCCGATGGCCTCCGCGCCGCCCCAGCCCGCGGCGGTGTCCGCGCGCCCGGAGCCGGTGCCGAGCCGCCTGCCGGATCTGCGACCCAACACCGGCCGCACGATGGCCACGGCCGCCGTGGTGCTGCTCGTGGCCGGGCTGCTGGCCGTCGTCGCCCTGCTGGTGCTGCCCAGCAAGGGGACCCTGATCGTCACCGCCGCCGGCCCGGGCAACAAGGCGCTCGACGCGGTGCAGGTGCTCGTCGACGGCGAGAAGCGTTGCGATGGATCCCCCTGCCGCATCGAAGAGCTCGAGTCCGGCACGCACATGGTCAAGGTGGTCGCTCCCGGCTACCAGGAGACCGCCGACACGGCCGTGAAGATCGAGAGCGGCGAGGAAGCGGTGCTGAACCTCAAGCTGGCTGCGTCGAGCGGTGGCACGGGCATCCGTGTCAGCGCCGAGGGCTCCGGGCTCAAGCTGTTCGTCGACGGCCAGGAGATCGGCCCGCTGCCGGCCGAGGTCAAGGACCTCACCCCGGGCGAGCACACCATCAAGGTCGCGGGCAGCGAACGCTACGAGCCCTACGAGCAGAAGGTGTCCGTCGAGGCGGACGAGATCCAGTCGATTGGTCCCCTGAAGCTCAAGGTCATCAAGGGCCTGGCGACCATCAACGCCGGTGACAACGCCGACGACGCCAAGGTGCTGCTCGAGAGCGGCAGCGAGCGGCGTCCGATCCCGAGCTTGCCCATCAAGATCGACATCGCGACCGACAAGGAATACACGCTCGTCGCGACCCGCAAGGGCTACGCCGAGTTCCGTCAGCCGATCACCTTCTCGGACGGCGAAGCGGAGAAGACCTTCGTCGTGTCGCTCCAGGCCGAGGAGGAGGAGGAGCCGGAGGAGGCGCCGTCGCGCGCCGTCGCGTCGAGCAGCCGCTCGAGCGGCAGCCGCAGCAGCGTGCCTGCCGCGATCGCCGCCGCCGCCAAGCCAAAGCCAGCGGCCACCGGAGGCGCCAAGCTCAACATCAACTCGATCCCCGTCTCCAACGTGATCCTGGACGGCAGGCCCCTCGGCTCGACCCCCAAGATCGGCGTCAGCGTCTCGCCCGGCTCCCACACCGTCGTGTTCGTGCACCCCACCCACGGCCGCAAGGTGAGCAGCGTCAACGTCCCCGCCGGCGGCACGGCCACGGCAGCGGTGCGGTTTCCGTAGGCGGCGCGGCGCGGGCCGGGTGGCGTGATCCGCTCGGCCTCGCGATCAGTAGACCTGCTGGTGGCCCCAGGCACGCCAGCTGCTGGAGCACTCGATGGGCGGCTCGATCACGCCGGCGCAGCTCGCTGGATCGAAGGGCGGGCCCAGCACCAGCAGCCGGTCTTTGCTCACGAACGGCAGGTCCTTTTCCCCGATTTCGAGGATCGCCTGGTGCCGCTGCTCGGCGCGGCGCCGCTCCTGTTCGCCGGCTGCCTTTTCCAAATAGGCCAACGCGAGCCTCCGGATGTTCGGGTCGTCGTTGACGGCGAGCACCCGCTCCAAAAACTGGATGGTCGCTTCCTGGTGGCCGCCCCGGGTGAGCAAGCCGGCAGCTGTGATGCAGTGATAGGGGATGTTCTCGTTCGCCCCCACCAGCTCGCACGCGCGCGCCAGCACGCGAGCACCGGCTAGCCTGAACGCCTGCTTCTTCTCCTCGTCCTTGATTTGAGGCGGCGCGAGGTAGGCCAAGTATTGGCCCGCCGTGTTCCAAAGCTCGGTGTCGTGCGGGAGCGCACGCAGGCCGCGCTCGAGCACTTCCCGCGCCTTGTCGTAGTCGCGTTGGCGGGGAGCCACCGGCTGCAGCGTGAGCAGGGTGTCCGCGATTCGGTACGGCGTCCTGAACTTCGGATCGAGCGCGTTGATGACGTCCAGGTACTCTCCGACGAACTCGTAGCGGCGCTTCTCTTGGAAATGGAGGCCGTAGGACACCAGCACGTGGGCGAACAGCAGATCCGCCAGCGCAGAACGATACCCGAGGCTCAGGACGACGCTCTGATCGGGGGATGGAAGGGCGAAGGTGTCGCTGGTCTGTTTGAGCTGCCCGAACTGATCCAGGAGCCTGGGCCGCACCCACCCGACCACGCAGGCGCTGGCGACGACAGTGAGCAAGAGCAGCCCCGGGACGAGCGCGGCCCCCCGCGAGCGAACACGCTCCTTCTTCACCGCTGGCGCCGCTGCGCGCCGCTGCGACGCCGAGCGCACGGGACCTTTGGAAGGATCGGGACGCGGCTCACTCGACTTCACGGTGAATATCCATCGGATAGACGACCGGCTCGGACCCGTCCCGCGACTCCCCAGAGATGCTGAAGCTGCTGTGAATCCCGTCGCCGTCCAAATCGCCATGCGCCTGCGCTCGAAACAGCGCGCGGCCAGGCTGATTGTGGCTCTCGAACGCAAAGCTGTAGGCGTGCGGGACCTCGAAGCGGAAATCGAGCTTGACCCAGGTGGCGTGGTCCCAGGTCCCCGGCGGATCCAGCACTTCCTCGCCCTGCGGCACCTCTGCGGGGGTAAGCCCCACGCTCTCGGGATAGGCGGCCTCGGCCGTGTTGCCGGCGGCCAGCGCCGTCGCGCGGGTAGCGATGCGGTTCAAGCCATCCAGGGGCTCGACCAGACGTGAGGCATGGAGATTGCGCACGAAGGGGGGCACCGCAGCCGCCAGGACGGATCCTGCGATCGCGACGGCGACGGCCGCCTCGACTGGGGTCAACGAACGCACGGGGCGAGGGTAGCACGCCATCGGGGGGCCGCCGCACCGAGCCGTTCGAGCGCCCAGATCCCCGATGGTGGCCCTCCTGGCGCCCTATTCGTCCGGGTTTTCCTCGTACACGGCCGGGGCGACGTTGAGCTCGAGGGCCCCGCCGGATCCCGACTGAATGTCCCCGCGGAGCTCGAACAAGGACAGGGATCCATCGCCGTTCAGATCCCCCTGCGCGCTCGCCACGAAGCCGTCCCCCGCCTGGGTTCCCTCACCGCTCACGCTGTAGCCATACATGAAGTACTGCGGATCACGCATGGTGAACTTCAGGCACTGCCAGCCGGTCCTCGCGTCGCCGGCGGCCCAGTCGTCCTCGTTCGACTGATACTTTCGTCCCTGAATCTTCGCCTTGTCGCCGGGCACGGTGTTGGGCGCGGATCCGCACAGCTGGTGGCTCACCTCCGCGCTCTCCGCCTGCGGCAGCACCTGCCCGTCCATCCCCTCCCGCGCGAACGCCGTGATGGCGTCCTTGGCGATCTTGCCGAGGGCCTGGTGGGCTTCAGAGCGCTTGGCGGTATTGATGTACTTACGGACGCCGTAGGTCGCGAGCGCCGCGAGGACCCCCGCGATGGCCACCACCAACATGAGCTCGACCAGCGTGAACCCTCGCTGGCGCTGCACTGGCCCAAACTGCTCGCTTCGTGGGGTCATCATCCGCCCTCGGTTCCGAACGTCGCGCGAAGGATAAGCAGCGATCATGCCAGGTGAAGCAACGCTACCAAGCTTAGAATCCTATCCGAAGCCGCGCCTTCTGCGGTAGCCCTCGCTCGAAGTCACGTTTGCTTTGGTGGGGGCTTCGCGCACACGCCACGGCTCCCTGTCACTCTCCCCTCGAGAGAAAGGTCGGCCTGAAAAGAAAAGGCCCCGCCGAAGCGGGGCCTTTGTTGACCAGTGCCGAGCTCCGGCTAGGTCGCTTATTCCTCGGGCAGCGTCTCGGTGATGTTCGGCGCGATGTTGACCTCGCCGTTTTGCACGGCGCCCTTCAGCTCGAAGAGCGACTCCTCGCCGTCCCCGTCCAGATCTCCCGCGGCGGATGCGGTGAACGTCGTCTCGTCCGCCTCGTAGCCGTACATATAGTACTGCGGATCGGTCATCGAGAACTTCAAGCAAACCCAGCCCGTAGTCTGATCACCATCATTCCATTCGTCGGGCGAGGATTGATACTTCCTCCCCTTGACGTCATCGATCGAGGAAGGCACCGTTGCGTCCGCGCTTGCACACAGCGCGTTCGACAGCGCCGCGGTCTCGCCTTGCTCGAGCACGTCGCCCGCCATGCCTTCGCGCGCGTACGCGGCAGCCGCGTCCTTGGCGATCTGGCCGATGGAGTTGCGCGCCTCGGCGGTCTTGGCGTTGGCGATGTACTTGCGGACGCCGTAGATGGCGAGCGCGGCGAGCACGCCGACGATGGCGACCACGATCATGAGCTCCACCAGGGTGAAGCCGCGCTTCAGACGATTTTTGATGACCATGAGATTCTCCAATTCGTTGGTTTTCGAGTGGCTCTTCTTCCGTCGCGGCAGCCACTCGTTCTGCTCGCCCCGGGGTTCGACACTGGCCATTGCCAGCAACATCAGTGGATGGTGAAACCTACTCCGCTTCCCTTTCCGCGTAGACCTCGCTCGTGAAGCTCGAGCCCACGAAGATCGCGAGCATCCCGTCCCCGTCGCGATCGGCGACGGCCTTGATGACGTACCAGGGCTCGTTGTTGTCCGGCCAATCCCAGGTGGGCCGATCCACGGTGCCGATGTTCGCGTTCGGCGCGGTTGCCGCACCCGCGATGCAGGCGTAGCCAAACTCGACCGGCGCGTCCGCCTGCACCCCGAGCACGCGCCAGTTGCCGTAGTCGCCGTGGCTGGTATTCGTCCACGCGGCCTTCTTCTGCGGCTCCGCCGTGGGATCGTGGGGATAGTAAGCGTCGAGCGAGTCGGAGACCGGGAGGTAGGAGAACGTCTCGTCGCGGTAGGTCTCCTGCGCCGCCTTGATCAAGCCGATCATGTGGATGGCTTCGCTGCTCTTGGCGGCGAACACGTACTTTCGCACACCGTAGACCGCCAGCACGCTGAGCACCGAGACGATGGCGACGACGGCGATCATCTCGGCGAGGGTGAACCCTCGCTGCATCGCTCTGGCAAACCTGCTCCGCGCCATCGAGCGCCAGCTAAAGCAGCTTGCGTGCCAACGCTCTCGTCCGAGCCAGCTCGAGCGGAGCCAGGGCGTTGATCCCATCCCCGGAACCTCTCCACCAGCCACCTCGACACCTTGGCTGGAAATTAGCGTTTCGGCATCGAACGGGCAGTGACCAATTTTGTCAGCCTTGGCTGAGAGGCGCCGAAAAACGTCACCCGGGACTTCATGCGATCCTTCCGGACCCGCGCCCTCAGCGCCGCACAGGGTGCGCATCGCGCGCGATCCCAGCCAGCGCCGTGCCGCGGGGATCGCGCCTCACTCCCCCTCGTTCTCCCGATACACTTCGCTCGAGAAGCTGCTGGCGGCGAACACCGCCTGCACGCCGTCCTCATCCGCGTCGCCGACCGCCTTGATCACGTACCAGGGCTCCGTCGGCGTTGCCCAGGTGGGGTTGTCGGCGAGACCCAAGTTCGGCAGGTTGTCTGCGCCAGGGGGCCCTGCGACGACCGCGTAGCCGAACTGCACCGGCCCTGAGACGGTCGGATTGAGCAGTTGCCAGCGATCGAAGTCGTTCCCGCCGCTCTGAACCCAGTGGTAGCGAGTCTTGCCCGGAGACGCCATCGGGTACAGCGCGTCGATTTGGCCCCGCGAGACATCGAGATAGGTCTGGTTCTCGGCGCGCCAGCGCTCCTCGGCGGCGCGAATGCTCTGGATCATCGCCAGCGCCTCACTGCTCCTTGAAGCGAACACGTGATTGCGCAGCAGGCTGATGCCAATCGCGGCGAGCACGCCCACGATGACGACGATGACCATCAGCTCGGCCAACGTGAAGCCACGCTGGCGGCGCCGGAGCCGCGGTGGTCTGATCGAACACATGGGCAGCGTCTTCTCGCGTGGCCGCAAACCTCTATGGCCACCGGACATACTACGACCCGAGCGCGAGCCCGGCAAAGCTCAATCGCCGCTCTCGACCTCGTCGTCGCTGTCGTCGCCGAGGGAGTGCTTGGCGAGGCGGTAGCGGAGGGAGCGGAAGGTGATGCCGAGCAGCTTGGCGGCTGCCTTGCGCACGCCGCCGGTGCGGTCGAGCGCTTCGACCAAGAGCCGCCGCTCGACCTCGGCGAGCACCTCGTCGAGGGCGCAGCCGTCGGGGGGTAGATCGAGCAAGGCGGGGCTCGGGGCTGCGGACAGGCCGCTCACCTCCTGCGGGAGATCCCCGAGGCCGATGGTGCGCGCGCCGGCGAGGGCGACGGCCCGCTCGATGATGTTCTCGAGCTCGCGCACGTTGCCCGGGAAGGCGTAACGCTCGAGCGCCCGCAGGGCGTCGGGCGTGAAGCCGATCACGTCCTTGCCCATCTCCGCGGCGAAGCGGCGAATGAACGTCTCGGCCAGCAGCGGCACGTCTTCGCGCCGATCGCGCAGCGGCGGCAGCTCGAGGCGGATGACGTTCAGCCGGTAGTACAGGTCCTGGCGAAAACTACCTTTAGCGACATCGGCCTCGACGTCGCGGTTGGTGGCCGCGAGCACGCGAACGTCGACCGGAAATTCCTGAGTGGCGCCCACCGGGCGCACCGCCCGCTCCTGCAGCACGCGGAGCAGCTTGACCTGGAGCGGCAGCGGCAGCTCACCGACCTCGTCGAGCAGCAGGGTGCCCCCGTGGGCCTCGCGGAACAGGCCCTGGTGGCGGGTCGCCGCGCCGGTGAACGCGCCTTTCTCGTGACCGAACAGCTCGCTCTCCATCAGGGCTTCCGGCAGCGCGCCGCAGTTGATCACCAGAAAGGGTTTGTCCTTGCGGTCGGAGCGCTCGTGCAGGAGCCGAGCGATGCGCTCCTTGCCGGTGCCGCTCTCGCCGGTGATGAGCACGGTGGTGCGCGCCGAGGCGATGCGCTCGATGAGATCCATCACCCGCAGCATGCCGGGCCCGCGCCCGATGACCTGCTCGGTGCGGGCGGTGATGCGAGCGCGGAGCTGCTGATTTTCCAGCACCAGGGCTTGTTTTTCGAGGGCCTTGGTCACGAGCGCGGCGAGCTCCGCGGGCGCGAACGGCTTGGTCACGAAGTCGTAGGCGCCGCTGCGCATCGCTTGAATCGCGTTCTCGACCGACGAGTGGGCGGTGATCAGGATCACCTCCGTCGCCGGGCTCCGGGCTTTGGCGCCCGCCAGGACATCCAGGCCGGAGCCGTCCGGCATGGCCAGATCGGTCAAGACGATGGGAAACGGCTGCGGGCTCTGGGCCAGCGCCTCGAGCGCCGCCCGGCAGCCGGGCGCCGTGGAAACACTGAAACCTTCGCGCCGGAACAAAATGTCGAGCATCTGGCGCAGCCCGGGCTCGTCATCCACGACTAGGATCTTGAGCGGATGGGGCGCGATCGAAGCCATCGAGCCGCAACATACCATTTGCCGCCCCGGGCTCGAGGGAACGGCCCCCCAAGCGCCCCAATTGGGGGCGCTGGACTGGTTCGACGCCCGCGCCGGGTGCTACATTGAGCCCACGGACTTAGATGCCTGGTCTTCGGAAGCTTGGATGGTTCGGCGGGCTCTGCCTGTGCGCAGCGTCGGCCGGCTGCGGCTCGGACGTCGCGGTGGCGGGCTCCGCGTCGCCGGGCACGGGCGGAGCGAGCGGCAGCGCAGGGGGTGGCGGAGCGGGCACCGAGCCGGTCGCCTTGCCGGAGCAGCTGCGCTTCGGGCCGTCCGAGGTGCTGCGGCTCGAGCCGGGCATGCACCAGCAGCTGGAGGTCTTCGCCACCCCGGCGGGCGTGTACGACATTTCGGTATCCCTGGTCGGGGACGCGCGCGACGCCGCCCTCGACACGAGCAAGGTGCGGACGGCGCCCAGCGGCCGCGCGGTGATCGGCCTCATCGCCCCGACCGCGCCGACGACCTTTCAAGTGCGCGCCTCGGTGGGCGGCAAGATCAGCCGGCGCGCTGCGGTCTCGGTGGCGAGCGGTTTCGTCGATCTTCGCGTCGCGCCGAAGTACGCTGGCGTGCGCTCGGTGAAGACCTGGACCGCGACCGCCCGCGCCGGGAGCTGCGCCGATCTGGAGGGGCACCCCCCGCCCGACGGCGATCTGGTCGCGACCGCCAAGCCGGGGAGCCCGGTCGTGATCGACGACGTGCCGATCGGCACGCCGCTGGCCATCACGCTTCGGGCGGCGTTCTTCGCCGGCGGCTGCACCGACGTGTCCGGCGCCGAGCTGTTCGACGCCGAGACCGTGACGGTGAAGATCACCGACAAGCCGCTCCAGCTCGAAGGGGTCGAGCTCGACCTGGTGCTCGGCACCACGCCCGACGCGCGCGCGCTCGTGGATGCCTTGCTCGGGCACGTCGAGCCGATGGTGCTGGCGCTCGACGCGGGCGACCGCGACGACGTCGAGCTCTTGCTCGACACGATGCGCGCGACGGCGGCTTCGGATCAGCGCAGCGCGTTCGCCGCTGCGCGTTCGCTCGAACAGTGGGACGCAGCGCTGCGCGACGCCTGGGGGCCTGCACGGGGCACGCTGCTACGAGACAGCCTGCGCAAGTGGTTGCGGCTCGGCGCCGAGCGCTTCGCCGGCCCCAAGTTGTTCGAAGGCGTCTTGACCAGCTCCAGCGCGGAGGTTGGCGACACGCGCGTGCTGCTCGAGCGCGTCGCCGGGCTGCCGGTCGCAGAGGCGGGGTTCGTGTCCGAGAGCTCGGGTTCGTTCAGCGCCGATACCGGCGACACCTTGCTGCTCGGCACGAGCTTCCACTGGTTGCCGTCCGGGCTGCTCGCGGCGCTGGCCGAGGCTCCCGCGCAGATCGACGTGCCCGATGCCGAGACCCCGGATGCGGCCCTGGCGCAGATCCTGAAGTGTCCGGCGTTGGCCACGGCGCTGAGCGAGTTGGGCGCCGACGCGGAGCTGGCCTTCGACACCTGCGGCAGCGACTGCCTCGAAGCGCTGTGCGAGACGGCGCTCGAGACGCTGTGGGAGCAGGTGGCGGCGAGCTCGTCGATGGATAGCGAGCCGGCGAGCATGGCCGTGAGCGCCAGCGGCGGCGCCGAGATCGACGACCACGCCAACCCGATCGGCTTCCAGGGGACCTGGGTCGGCACGCACCGCTCGGAGTACGTCGAGGTCTCGGTCGCCGGAGCGGTGAGCGCCAGCGCCCCTGAGTGACGCCTCAAGCCTGCGACCGCAGCAGGCGCGCGTCGATCACGAAGGCGTACGCGCCGAGCACCCGCTCGACCGTCGGCTCGACCCCCGAGCGCACGTCACGCACCAGCGTGCGAAACTGCAGGTAGCGGCCCCCATCCAGCCCGAGCAGCAACGCCACCACGGCCGGATCGCGGGGCGCCTCCGAAGCGCTCCCGAGCAGGCTCGCCGCGCTCGCCAGCGTGCGAGAGAGCAGCTGATCGCAAGCCAGCACGGCGGCCCGCCCGTCCGAAGCGACGATCGCCAGCTCCAGATCGCGCACGGTGTCGCGCTCGCTGTCCGGCCACAGTGCCTCGAAGCTGACGCCGGCCGAGGACGCGCCCCGGCCCACGTCCGGGAGCGGCGGCCCGGTGGGCGAGACCTCCGTCGAGCGGCGGGACACCGCCGCCGACGACGCCGACGACGCGGGCTGCTGTGGACCGTCGTCTGCCGCTGGCTCGCGGTCGCCTTCGCCAGGGGCGCGCGTCGAACCGTTGACGCCCTCTTCGGCCACCGCTGGCCGCATCGACAGCGGCGCCGCGAGGGCAGACAGCCGCGCCTCCGATGGGCGCGCCGAGGA
>JAEZYZ010000330.1 GCA_023418705.1 Pseudomonadota bacterium
GGCGGGGTGGGCGAGGGAGTCGGGGACGGCGTCGCTGGGGCCGAGGAAGAGGATGCCAGCGGGCAGGGCTTCGGCGGGGGCGTGGTCGAGGATGCCTTCGCCGTGCTTGCCGAAGCGGCCGAGGGCGACGCCGAGGGCGAAGGAGAGGTGGGCTTCGGGATCGGGAGGATCGAGCTCGGGTTCGTAGGGCGGGAGGGGCTCGCCTTCGGGGCGATCGACGGCGCGCTGGGCCCAGTCCTGGGCGTAGCGCCAGGGGGAGGGGCCGGGCTGTTTGAACTCGACGGAGGGCTCGCGGTGGGATTCGTGCTCGGTGAAGGCGCGCTCGACGATAGCGAAGATTTCGTCGGCGGCCTCGATCTTCAAGAGCGGCAAGCGTTCAACGTCGGTGGTCAAGAAGTGGATACCTGGGTTGAGGGACTCCATGATCCGACACGCCTGCTGGCTGTTGAGCAGGCACACCATGTTGCCTATGTCCTCACAGAAAACAGAACCGGCGACGTGACCAAAAATGGATTGCCTACTGTGCGCTCGCGCTGAGAAGCGCGCGCCGATGTTCGCGAAGGCGACTCCACGACGGTAGTACCAGGTCGTCCCGCGTCCGAAGCGGTTCTCAGGATAGGTGGCGAGTTCGAGACCCTTGTCACGCCAAAGGAGAACGTCGCTCACCTCGTCACACCAAGAGCGGCCCTCGGAGCCTTTGATGTACGCGACCCATGGCTTGCCATCCCATCCTGGAGGCTCATCGAACCCCTTGAGCATCGTCTGCACATAGGAGACCTCCCAGGGACGCCGCAACCAGCGAGTGTTATTCTGGGTCGATAGGCCATATCTAACAGTATGCGAGGCCCCCAACTTCGGCGCCTTCGCGTACCGCTCTAGGAACTCCTTGGTCCACCAGTAGACGATGGGCTCGCCTTCGATGACCTCGAAGCCCTTGGGGTCGAACTCGTAGCGCCCGACCTGCGCGAGCAGCGCCGCGCGTTTGCGGTGCGTGCGCTCGGAGTCGCGTGAGCGGTCGTCCAGGGGCGTCGGCTGAAGGGCGACGGCTACATCGTCGGGCTTAGCCCGCCGTATGACGGAGAGCACCGTCGCGAGGACTTCGTCGGGCACGTCTTCGAACGCGCCCCGATCGACGTCGCCAAGCAGGCGGAGGTCGTGCTCGTGGACCAGGTGCTTGCGGATGTCCGTGAATGTCCCCAAAAACATCCACCCCCGCATGGTCAGCAGCGCCGAGATGCCCCCCTCCCGCACCAGCTCGAGCCCCCGGTCCAAGAACGCCGCGTACAAGTCCGCCTTCCCCCGCGGATACTGCTTCACCACGTACTCGAACTTCGCGGTCTTGCTGAGGCCCTGGTACGGCGGGTTGCCGACGACGACGTCATAGGTGCCCTCGCGCACGAGGCTGACGAAGCGCAGGCCGGCGGCGAGCTGTTCGCCGCCGAGGCGGAGGCCGAGGTCTTCGCCGGTGGCGTGGGCGTCGAGGAAGGCGGCGATGCGGGCCTCGAGGGCGGCGCGCTGCTTGCCGACCTGATGCGCGAACAGGCTGCCGAGCTCGGCGTTGGTGTCGTCGACGAGCTTTTTGATCTCGTCGCCGACGCGGAGCAGGCTGCCGAGGTGGTCGACGCCGCTCAGGCTGTCGACGAGGCCCTGGGTGAGCTTCCTCGGGACGTTGAGGGCGGCGAGCTCGTCGGCGAGCTTCACCAGGGCGGGGTCGTCCTTGGGCAGCGCGCCCAGGCGGAAGCCCGGGGCGACGAGGTTCAGGCGGGAGAGCTGGGCTTCGGGGGCGAAGAGCCTGGCTTTGAGCCACAAGCCCGCGGCGGCGATCTGGATCGCGCGGGGGTCGATGTCGATGCCGTGGAGGTTATTGCCCAGGATGCTCTCGGCGATCTCGGCGTCGGACCAGGTCTCGCCGCGGTGGGCGGCTTCTTCGCGGTACATCTCGGCGAGCAGGTCGAAGGCGATGACCAGGAAGTGGCCGGAGCCGCAGGCGGGGTCGAGCAGCTTGAGGTCGCGGATGGACGCGGGGGCCTTGTCGACGGCGTCTTGGGGAATCGGTTGAGGGACGTAGTACTTCCAGGCGTGCTCCAGACCCGGGCTAATGGGCAGCAGTGCGTCCGGTGTGACCGAGCCCGCTTCGCGACGGACACGGAAGTCGCGGCGTCGCTCAGCTAGCAAAACCAAAATAGAATCCGCGCGGGGCGTCCAACCGTTCCGCTTGCAGATGCAGAGCCAGCTCAGGCCCAAGCTGTTCTGGAGCAGCCACTCGACCATGTAGCGCTCGGTGAACATCTGGGTCTTGCTGGCGATCTCGTGCGGCTCGATTTTGCCGCCGCCGGCTATCTTGGCGTCCAGCGCTTCGCGCTCGGGGTCGTTCCAATATTGGTAGACCCAGCCGAGGGTGGTGTCGTCGCCCCAGGCGCTGTCGAGCGCGGGGTCGTTCAGGGCGTCGACGACGGCGCGCAGGCTGGCGGCGGGGATGGGGAACAGGGGCGTGAGGCCGACGGGACCGAACAGGCCGGGCAGGTCGAGCGCGCGCTCGGCGAAGACGACGTCGAGCAGCGCGGCGTAGCCGCGGGTGTCGTCGCCCGCGAGCGGGCCGGCGTAGTGGAGGAACTCCTGCTCGTAGGCGGGGCTCTTGAAGCTGCCGGTGACGACCGCGGGGCGGAGCACGCCGTGGTGCTCCAGGATGCGGACCAGCACCAGGCGGTTGAGCAGGGTAGAGGCGGCCTCCTTGACGGCTTGGTCGAAGGCGCGCTGGCGCGCGGCGTCGGCGTGCTTGGCGTGCTTGCCCTTGCCCGCACCGCCGCCGCTGCTGCTCGCCACCTGCGCGTCGAGCCAGGCGTCCAGGCGCTCGCGCTTGCAGCGGCGCGCTTCGGGCAGGCCGGCCTTGTCCGGGGCGACGTCGAGGCGGTACTCGCTGCGGGCGGCAGCGGCCAGCTTGTCGAGCAGCTCCGCGCGCAGGGCGCGCACGGTCTTGCGCAGGGCTTCCTTGGCGGCGGGGTCGAGCGTGGTGATGCGAGGGGGCACGGTAGCCCGGGAGGATATCGGGGGCTTCCCGGGGAGACAACACGTAGGGCTGGGCGTGGCGGGAGCGGCATGAGGGGGGCCGGGCCGGTCTGTGTGACTAACGCCCCGAGGTCGAGCGCGATGATGTCGAACGTCAGGCGTCCTCAAAGCGCGCAGATGGTCTCGACGATCTGGAATCCATTTGGATTTTCTGGAGCCGGCACGCGCCTCAACTTGACTTCGACCCACTGGCCACGAGCATCGACCGCGCAGCAGGGCTCAAACATCGTGCTCTGGCATTCGAAAACTGCTCCCGGTAGGGCGAGCTGCCCGATGTGAATGCGCCGCTCACACCGCCCCAGCATTCGACGCGACCTTGGGTATCGATGGCGCAAGCGAGGTCCCGTCCGGTCCTCACCCGAACGTACTTGTGAGGTCCGCCGAGAGGCTGCGGACATCGCGCCTCGCCGCCACGCGCAAGATCGTCGAGGGCACCGGCTCCCCAACAAGACAGGCGGCCCTCCATGTCCAAGAGGCAGCCGTGGCGCGCACCGAGGTCGAGGGTCTGGACGGGTGGGAGGCTGTGCTTCGGGACGGGGCATACCCTCGGTTGTGGGTTGCAGGCCGCGATGGTCAGGAATAGGGCTGAAAGGATCAGGCGAGCTGACACACGCCATGGAAGGGATTCAGTCTGATCGCGCATCGGCTTGCGCTTGCTCGGCGGCAGGGACCGGAAACCGGTCGCTGGAAGGATATCAGGGGCGGCGGCCGCATGGACGAGCGCCTGTCGTGGGGCCCTGATAGAGCCGGTCTGAAGCGCCCAGGGGTTCCCGGGATCTCTTTTCCTGAACGGACGTTTTGGGCCGGCGCGCTCGGCTGGCGGCGCTGGCCCGGAAGGACTATCGTCTTTGTCATGGACTCGGGATTTGGCCGGCGGCTGCGGGAACACAGGGAGAGCTACGGCTTCTCTGCGGCAGAGCTCGCACAGATCTCGGGTTTGAAAGGGGCGCGTATCGGGAAGCTGGAACACGGCGACAACCCTACGGCCTACGAGGTGGAGTTATTGGCGCGCTCCCTGGCCATCGACCCGCGCAGTCTTCTGGATCCCAATGCGCCGCCGGACCCAAAGCGCAGCGCTGCCCGCTTCCGTGCGCCACTTGGCGTCAGCGCCATCGGCGCCGTTGACATGCGCCTCTTGGCGAGAGCAGCAGAGATCGCACGGATTGGGGGATTCTTGGCCGAGCAGCTCGGACGCGAAGCGCCGGCCATCGCGGGTGCGCGGCGGATCCTGCCGGTCCGCGGGAATGAGCCCGCGTGGCGCCAGGGCTACGACCTGGGAGAGCAGGATCGCGAGCTGCTGTTGCCTGGAGACACGCCGATCGAGTCGGTGCAAGCCGCGTTCGAATCGCTCGGCATTCACATCGCGTTCGTTGATTTCGAGTCTCCTGAGATCGAGTCTGCCAGTCTGTACGAGCAGGGCGCCCTCCCGGTCATCCTTCTGAACCGGCACTCCGATCGCGTGAAGTATGAACTGTCACGCCGGGCGATCTTGGCGCACGAGCTCTGCCATTTGTTGCACGACGGCGGCGAGCGAGATTTGCTCGCCGCTATTTCGCGCGAGGAGGACCAGACGCATATTGAAAGCCGCGCCAACGCGTTCGCCCCGAGCTTTCTCGCCCCCCGACGCTTCGTGTCGGTCGAAGGCATCGACGCGAAAGCCAAGGTGCTTCAGCTCGCGTACCTCTGGGGGTTCACGTTCGAGGGAGCCGTCTGGCACGCCAAGAACATCGAGCTCATCGGCACTGAAGATGCGGGTCGCTTGCTCAAGGAACGTCGCTACGGAGCGACGATCGATCCCCCCTTCGAACGGCGAGTCGACCGCTTGGCCTTTCACCACTTGGTGGACCCGGCCGACGTTTCTTCGCTGGTTTATGGCTTGATCTCCGATGTGACGGTCGAGGCCTACGCACAGGGAATCATCTCCAGCTCGCGAGCCAGGGAGATCCTCACGGCGCAATGATCTGGGTGGTGGATGACGGCCCGCTCGGGAGACTGGCGAGGCGATTCAGCGCCGACTGGCGCTGGCCCGCGGCTACACTGGACGTCGTGGAAAGCGTCGCCTCCGCTGCGGCCAAAGACAAATCCGGACGCACTCAGAAACTGCTGGCCATGCGGGCGGAGATCGAGCCTGTCGTTCGGGTTCACTCGATAGGGGTCGGCACGCCGGCTGCGGATTACCTGTTCAGCTATCTACGAATGAACCCGCCCAATGCGACCGTGGACTTCGGTGAGCACGAGTCGCTCGCATATTGCATGGCGGTCGACAGCTCGGCTGTGTTCGTGACAGAGGACAAGCGCGCCGCGTTCTTGGCACTGGCGGAGCTCGGACCTGCCCGGGTTGCCACACCCTTCGACCTCTGGAGATCCCTCTTCGAACGCGAGCTGATCAGCGCCGAGGAACGTCAGCAGCTCGATGAAGAGCTCTGGAGGCACGCGAGCCTTCCCGGGATCCCTCGGCGCCTGAAATCGGTGCCGTAGCGGGTCAAAAGCCCAGCGCGCAGTTCACTTCAATCGCACCCGGTGCCCCGCGCCGAGCTCGTGGTGATCCATCAAGGCCAGGTCTACTGGTTGCGCTTTCGGGGGCAGGGCTCGAAACCGGATGGGAGGCGGCCCGCCATCGTCATACAGCATGATCGCTTCCATCGAAGCGCGATGCGCGAGAGGTTGACGAATGACACCTCAAGTGTCATCGTAGGTGTCATGAAGGAGGTCTCGGCGGTCGACTTGCGGCAGTCCTTGGGACGCGTGGCGAAGAGCTTGGAGCGGGATGGTGAGCCCATTCTTTTGACGCTCGGCGGGAAGCCTGTGGGCGTGATCGTGTCGCTCAAGGACTTCGAGGAGCGCTTCGCGCTGGAGCAGGCCCGGGCGGCGCGCGCGGAGCTGATCGAGGAGATCCTGGGGGATCGCCGAAAGGGCGCGGTCTCTGTGGACAAGGCCCTGACGGACCTGCGTCGCTGATGTTCGTGGTCGACGCCTCGGTGGTGCTGCGCTGGTTCGTGGATCAGCCGGGGCATGAAGCAGCAGCGATCTGGCTGCGCCGCTTCGCTACCGACCCGGATCTGCTCGTCGCCCCCGACCTGCTGCGGTTCGAGGTCTGCGGCGGCCTGGCACGCCTGCAGCCGCCGCGAGATCCAGCGTGGGCCGCCCGCTGTTTCGAGCGGTTCGGCCGACTCGGACTGCGCAGTGTGCCGACGTCGGCCGACCTGTTTCAGCGGGCGATCGCGCTCTCCAGGGAGCTGAAGCTCGGTGGCTACGACGCCATCTATTTGGCGCACGCGGAGGCGATGAAGCTTCCCTGGCTGACGGCGGATACCAAAGCGCTACGCCGGCTTGCGGGCGACCGGCGCGTTCGCGCGATGGAACGGGTCTGAAGCGCGCAGGGTGCCCGGGATCTCTCTTCCTGAACGGACGTTTTGGGCCGGCGCGCTCGGCTGGCGGGCAGTTCACTTCAACCGCACCCGGTGCCCCGCGCCCAGCTCGTGCAAGATCCGGCGGCGCAGCTCGTCGATCAGGCGGTCGAGCTCGGCTTCGGTGCGGATCTCGCGGCCGCGCAGGTCCAGGGCGACATCGACGGTGGGGGCTTCGCCGCGCTTGGCGAGCAGCTCGTCGAGGGCGGCCAGGGCCTTGGTCTCGGCGGCTTCGCGGCGGGCGGCGAGCTGGGGGGCGAGCGCCTCCAGGGGTGGGGCGATGGCGTGCTCGTCGGTGCCAGGGTCGGCACCGTCGCGCAGGTGGCGGAGGACGTCGTGGCGCTGGTCGGCGTCGAGGGTTTCGAAGCCGTCGCGGCGCTTGATGCGATCGATGATCTGTTCGAGGCGGGTGGCGTGGGTGTCGAGGATGGCGCGGCGCTGGTCGCGGTACGCGGTGCGCAGCGCCTCGATCTTGGGGACCAGCTCCGCGGTGTCTTCCCACGGGTGGTCGGTCTTCAAGTGTGCCTCGATGGCGCCAGCGGCGGTGTGTAGATCGTCGGGGTGTGGGAAGCTCGTGAGACCGGGCCAGTAGTAGCGGAGGGTGTCTTCGGCTTGGCGGAGCGTGTCGATGGCGGTGTCGCCGAGGTCGGTTTCCATGCGGCGGAGCAGCGGCAGGCCGTCGCGCAGCGCGGGCAGCGCGCGCTTCACGGCGAGCACGGTGGGCTCCACGCGGCGGTCGCGGCGGCAGGCTTCGAGGGCGTGCTCGAGCTTGGTGAGCACTTCGGGGTAGGCGCTGTCCTTGGGCAGGCGGCGGAAGCGCTCGCCGATGTCGGTCAGCCGCTCGCGCACGCCAGCGAAGGTCTGGACGACGGCGTCTGCGATGGCGTCGTTGTCCCGGGCGACGTCTTTGCCAAGGCACTCCTGGAACATGGAGCAGATGGCGTTGCGGTCGCGCGGTGAGACGCCCTCGGCGACGTTCACGGTCAGCTTGGCCTTGCGCAGACCGGTATCTTTCAGAAGCTCGCGCGCGCCCTCGTCGCGCACGCTGGTGATCTCGCCCACCACGGGCAGCTCGATCCGCAGCTTCCCGCCGCGGAGCAGGCCGATCACGGTGGCGCGGATCACGTCCGGCGGGACGCCGTGCGGCGGGGCCCCGAAATGGGCGAGCAGCGTGGAGCCGGTGACGCCGTCGTACTCCTTGATGTACGCGAGCACCTCGGTTGGGACGCGGCCGTTGCAGGTGACCTCGTAGCGACCCGCGTCCAGGGTGAGCAGCCCCAGCCGGTCCTGGCCGAACACCGGAGGCGGGGCGGCCAGCTCCGCGTTCTCGATCAGGTAGAGCATGTCCTTCTCCGTGACCGTGAACGTCGTCGGGTGCGGGTACAGCTCGCCCGCGATGCGCGTGCCGGCGGCGGCGAGCGCCGGCTTGAACGCGGCGCCGAGATCGCGCGGATCCAGGGTGCGCCCGCGGAAGTACAGCTGCCCGGCCATGAAGCAGGCTTGGATGGCCTGGGCGAGCTCGGCGCGGGCGGCGTCACCGCGGTTGCGCTCTTCGACCAGCAGGCGCTGCTGGTCGGCGGTCAGCGAGCTCTGGCGGCGTTCGTGGTTCGTGACCATGCGCTCCGAGCGCGCCAGCCGGCGCGCCGCGTCGCGGGCGCTCTCGTAGTCGCCGACCACCCAGATCAGCCGCTCCCGCGCCGCGCCCTCGTCGCTGCGGCGCACCCAATCGGCGCCGCTGCCCTGCTTGGTGAACTGAAAGTCGACGGTGACCACCGTGTGCTTGCGCTCGTCCTTGACGCGCACGTCCTTGGCCCCGACGTGGTCGGAGTAATACGCGAGCCACGGCAGGCGCAGCTTCTTGTCGAGCTCCGGTTCGTCCGCGTCGGCGACCAGGTGCTTGAGGACCTCCTGCACCTTCTTCGACACCTCCTCCGCCCCCGGGACGTAGGCGTCGCGCTCCTTCTGCCACTCTTGTCCGGCGGAGCTCTCGATTTTGTAGCCAGTCTTCTCGGAGTAAGCGAGCAAGCTCTCGCCCATCAGCGCATCGAGCGCGCGTTGCACGGCCGGCTGCTGGTTGCCCTGTCCCAACCGCTCGTACAAACAGCGCGCGATCAGCTCCGCGGAGGTCTTCTGGTGATCCTGGATGAGCTCGAGCAGCGCGACCGCCTTCACCACCCGTGCTGCGAGCGAATCGTCGAGCGTCTTGCAGAACGCGAAGGCTCGGTTCAAGGTGAGCTGCACGTCGGCGTCGAGAGCGCTCTGCAGGACGTCGTAGATGAGGTCGAGCGTGATCAGGTGCCCGACCTCGAACTGGGCGAGCTGCTTCTCTCGGAACAGATCCCCCAGGAGCTGGAGCAAGCCGCGGATGGCGTGCGAGTCGCCCTGCGTGCGCGTCGATCGCGACCTGAGGCCGGTGGTGATGTCGAGCAGCAGCTGGATGTGGCCCGGCAGCATCGGGTACACTTCCACGAAATCGGTGACGGAGATCTGATCTCCCTGGTAGGCGTACAGCGCGAGATCCGACCGGTGGGTCTCGAAGAGCTCCTTCAGGTCCGCCTCGAGCAGCTTCTTCTTGCGCAATAGGCGCTTGTGGACGACGTCCCGAATGTTGCCCACGCCGAGGTGCACGCGCAGGTGGGCCGGGAAGCGGTCTTTCAGCTTGTTGATCGAGGTCGCGACGCCGGTCCCCTCTTCGAGCTTTTGCTGGCCGGTGGCGAGCAGCCAGGCCTGGCCCTTCATCCGTTGACCCAACGCGGAGACGAAGGACTGCAGGGCGAGCATGCGGTCGTCGTTGTCGTGCACGTACTGGCTGACCTCGTCGACCACGATGAAGAGCGTGCGGCCCGGGCAGCGCTCGCGGATCATCGCGGCGATCGCCTCGACCGCCTCGTCCGCGGACCGCTTGCCCTCGAAGCGAGAGCCGCTGCGGCTGTCGACCCAGGACATGGGGTCGGTGAAGAGATCGGGCTGCAGGGCGTGCAGCACGGCGGAGAAGTAGTCCTCGACGAGCTGGCTGTCCTTCAGCTCCTTCCAGGGCTTGCCGTGCACCTCACGGACCTTCTCGATGAAGCGCGGGTACAGCTTCTCGAGCTCCAGCTTGAGCTCGTACTCGGCGACCAACTGGCTCGTCTTGGAGTAGCCGAGCCGCTGCTGCACCTGCCGGACGACGACGGCGTGGATGTGCTCGTCGTCGCGGGCCTTGCTGCCGACGTCGAACACGACCGCCATCGGCTGGATACCCTCGAGCAACGCCGTCCAGGCCTCGCGCAGCTTCGCCGCGTCGGGCGAGTGATCCTGGGCGAGCAGCGCGTCGCTCAGCAGCCTGCCGCTTTGGAGCTGGCGGCCGTCGAGCGAGAGCCCGATGAGCTTCGCGAAGCTCGACTTACCGGAACCGTAGAAGCCGGAGATCCAGCAGGCGGGCAAGCCCGGGCCGCCTGGCTTTTTCAGCTCTCCGTGCATCCCGCTCAGCAAGCGCAAAAATTGCTCGTGGATGCCGTCCGGCGTGCCGCGATCGTCGTCCGGCGGGTAGCCCCCGGTGATGATGTACTCGCCCACCTCGCGCTCGAGCTCGGCCGGCGCTTGTTCGTGAAAATACACGACCGGCGGGATGTCGCGGGTGACGTCCTTCTCGAATAGATCACCAATCAAAACCATCTTGGTCACCGGTAGATGCGGGGGCGGTAGTCGCGGTCGGGCGGGAGCACGCCCATGAAGGACAGCCCCGTCTCCCCGACCAGCTTGCCAGGGTACAGCAGCACGACGGGCACGTCGCGCGTGTGGCCGGCCACGTGCTTGAGCAGCGCCGACGTGCGAAAGAACGGATAGAGGGCGCCGGTGCGGCCGAGGAAGATCACCGTGCGATCGGTGCGATCGGGCGTCTCGTCGAGGATGCGGTGGATCTCGCGGATGACGTCCCGGGCCAGACCGTCCGGGCCCTCGATGATGGACACCACGCGCTCCTGGAGGGTCCGCAGGCCGCGCGTGGGATCGGCGCTCTTCCAAAGCCGCTTCTCGCGCTGGATCATGGCCTGGACGAACGCGTCGCCTTCGGCGCGCAGCCGCTCGAGCAGCAGCGAGTGGAGCGGGATGATCCCCGTCGTCCAGCCGGCGTCGCGCAGCTGATCGGAGATCGCGTGGATCGCGCGCCGGAGCGCCAGCTCCTCACCCGGATCGTACGGCAGAATGGCGAAGTTGTAGTTGCGCACGGTGCTGATCTGGGCCCCCTCAGGCCGCAGCAGGTCCTTGCGCATGGCGTCGATCGCGCGCTCCAGGGCGCCGCTGAGCGGAGGGCTGCTCACGCGGCGGCCCCCAGGTGCTTCAGTCCCCAGGCCGACAAGCTTGGCTCGAGCCAGGTCACGTCGACGACGCCGCCCAGCTCGGCGATGCGCACGCCCGGGATGCTCGCGCCGACACGCCGCAGGTCTTCAGGAAAGCTACCGAGCGACCGCAGGTAGACGTTGTCCAGCAGCGACCCATCCACCGCGACGCCGCGCAGCAGGTACAGGACGTAGCCCAAGATCACTTCGGGCGCCTGCAGGGCGCCGAGCTGGCGAGGATCGCGCCTGCCGCCCACGAGACCGGCCTCCTGCGCGGTCGCGAGCAGGTTCGCCGCGAACTTGAAGCGGGTGCTCGTCGACCAGCGACCGGGCTCGAGCCGCTCGACCCAGCCGGCGACGACCTCGCGATCGATGGTTTCGTACCCCTGCTGCCGGCGCTCGGGCAAGAGCTCCCCCGCGAAGCGGCGGTAGATGGGATCGGCGAGCTGGGTGTGAACATGACAAATCCACGGGCGCAGCCTCGACGGCACCCCCCCGAGCGCGTGCAGCAGCGCCAGCGCCTCCGGGTAGGCGTCGAAGCGCTCGAGCATGTCCGTCATGATCGTGCGCACGCGGGCCTCGCTCTTGGTGCCGAACCAACGCTCGGCGAAGGCCACCCGCGCCCGATCCGCTGGAGGGATCTCGGTGTCCACGTTGCGCCAGTAGGCGTAGCAATCGTCCGCCGCCAGCATGCAGCGCAGGATGCGGGTGTGCACCTTCGAGGCTTCATGTGGCAGCGATCGCGCCTTCACGTCCTCCGCCATCACCGCGCCGCCCCCGAGCCCCATCACCCGGAAACCTCGATGAACGGCATGGGATAGGCTGCGGCCAGCGGCTGCAACGCCGCTGCGAGGAGCAGGGCCCCTTCGACCGGGCTCGACCCGCCGCCCAGCACCCTGCGCCCAGCTGGCCCGACCTCCACCTTGGGCGCTCCGAGCTTCGAGAGCAGCGCCTCGAAGCCTGACGTCGACCACCCGGGCCCGATCTGAAAATGGCTCCCCAGCACCTCCGCAGGCGCGTGCTGGTGCTGCCGGTGGTAAGCGAGGCGATCGGAGAGCTGCTCGTTCACGGCGAACCCGAGGTCGAAGAGCGTCCAGACCCGCTTCGCCCCCGGAAGCTGCTGTCGCGCGCCAGCATCCACGCGCCGCGCCGCTTCCCGGGCCAAGACCAGGCCGGCCCAAGCCGCCGTCTTCGGCGCCAGCCGCCGCAGCAGATCCCCGCCCCCTTCGCGATCGACGAGGTCCGACTTCCACCACCCGAGCCGCGGCGGCTCCCCCGCGCCTTCCCCCGCGTACGCGACGCTGAGCTGCAGCGCGAGGATCTGGTCCAGGTGAGGTGCGTCGAGGCGTGAGGACATCTGAGACAACGTCCACAAGAGTAACAGTGGTCGCGGAAAAACGACAACCGGTGCACCTGTCCCGCGTGAAAAGCCGAGGCAAGCCCGCCGCCTGTCGGCGGTCACGTTCGTGGGTTGACGGCGGCGCGCGTCGGCGGGGCATCCATGGCGCCCACCTCCACGTCCCCGCTGGCGACATGCTGGTGGTCGCGCAAATCGCAGGCAACGAAGGGCTGTCGAGCGACCCGCGCTGCGTCGTCACGTGGTCCGGCTACCGACCGCGCGTGTTGGCGGAGGTCCAGTGATGCCGGTGCATTGAAGCGCCTACTTCGCCGTCGAGCGTGGTCACGCGAGGATCACGATAGCCTCGCCCTGGGCTCTGATAGAGCGAGCCTTTTCCCGCGACAAGAATGAGCTCGTCTCGCCCTCACCGCCTATCGTCAGAATTTGCGACCGGAGGTTGGCGGCCGTTGACAGGCAGCGGTCGGATCGACTCTAAGCCCTCGCTTGAAAGGTACGGTGAATGCGCTTGCGAGGAAGAAACTTCGGGCTTTTGGTGGGTCTCGGTCT
Source organism: Pseudomonadota bacterium (assembly GCA_023418705.1). Lineage (GTDB taxonomy): Bacteria > Myxococcota_A > Polyangia > Polyangiales > Polyangiaceae > JAEZYZ01. Next base: position 12,696 of record JAEZYZ010000330.1, read on the forward strand.
GACCCTGGGCGCTCAGCACGCCTGGGCGTTCAAGACCAAAACGCACGTGGCGACGGCGAACGAGACGTTGGATCAGCTCGAGACCGTCATTACCGAGGATTCCGCCACGAACACGCTGGTGTTCGAAGTGAACGGTCAGCTCCTGTCCGTGCCAATCACGGCCAAGCAGGCGTATCAAGCGATCCGGCGCCACCCGGAAGCCTTCCGCGCTGGGGCGGTCGGTCCGGACGGCTACGTCGACCCGATCTCCGGGCAGATGTTCGCCCACAGCAATCAGTCGAAGTTTCTCAGAGGAGCGGTCAAGGACATCACGGGTGTCGAGCCGCACGATCACGCCACTCACGTCGGGATGGAGCAGCGGATCGGCCTGTCGGAGCTGCGCTCGATCGACTTCGTCACCGCGATGCTTCAGTTCTTCGCCACGGGTTACGCCTTCCCGGGCGGCGATGACGAGCGGCAGCAAGCGCTGGCGTTCATCGTCGGTTACCTCTCACATGGCATCGGCGACGGGTTTTCCCACACCTGGGTGAACGAGTTGTCGGGTGGAGCCTGGGACATCGAAGAGGGCACCGGCATCTTCGGCTCAGCGACGGAAGAGATCAAGCACGTCGCGGTCGAGCGCTTCCTCGACGCTCTTCTGCCGAGCGACCTCATCGACGGCGCGACGCCGCGCGAGCGCCTCACCGTGCGTGCCCCGGTCGCCTTCCTGGACGCCTTCTACGCTTCCCCGGTTTCCGCCGCGGTGGTGCCGAGCACCGCCGCGCGCGACAGCTCGCCGGAGGGGTTCGCGAACTTTTTCGCTCGGATCGACATGTTCCGGGGTGGCCCCGTCACGAGCTTCTTCAACGCTCAGCGGCAGCTGGGGGCCTCTTCGAAGGGCTGGAGTCGGATCGGGCCGGTGTTCGACCTGGCCGAGACCTATCAGGAGACGGAGTTCGTCAGCACGCTCCTGGACGTCGCCGACTACCCAGCTCAGCTGCTCAGCTACTTGGCGGCCGCCGTTCCGGCGGTCGACCCCTTCTCGGCCGTGACCGGCGGCGCGGTCGACTGCTACAGCCCGATCGGGGGCGGGGGTGGGGGCGCGACGGATCTGGAGAAGCTGCGGGCAGTGTGGCGCTACCTCGGGACGATGAACGACCGGCTCGGCGTGTACGAGGAGAAGGCGGAGATCGTGCGCCGCAATTGGCTCCTCCTCGCTGAGTGCACGGTGCAAAACGTGACCAACGTGGACTGCTCGGAGCTGGACCCTGCGAACCCAGCGGCGGTTCTGGATGCCTGCACGACGCTGGCGAACGCACCCTGGGAGGACGAAGGAACGCCCAACGGGCTGTACCGAGGCTCTCTGCGTGAGAGTGCCTCACCCGAAATTGCCGACTTCCTGAACGGAATTCGCGACGCCTTCCGCGGAGGCGCGGACAACGACGTCGAAAACGCCGGCGGCCACTACAGCATGGGCGAGAACCTGCGCCGGATGCTCTCATACCTGAGCGGTCCGGGGATGGTGCTCGACGACTTCGCCGAGGTCATCATCCCGCAGGGCACCGATGAAGACGGGGTCAGCATCCTCGATCGATACAACCAGTTCTGCGCGCAAGTGCGGGACGAGGCCTACGAGAACTGTCTCGATCTTCACCTGGCGCCGATCGCCGCCACCGGGCGACAAGTGGCCTGCCTAGCCGAACACACGGTTTGTATCGCAGAGGCGCAGCAGGGTTGTCTGACCGACGCCTGCAATGCGTTCTGCACGCCGCCGATGCCTTGCGGCAACTTGTGCGGCTCGTCCGGCAACGGCTGCAACTCGACCTGTGGCAACTTGTTTTGCTGGGAGGTTTGCGATCCCATCTTCGATCTAGGATGCACGACCGTATGTGAAATCTTGACCTACAACACGTGTCGGGGGGTCTGCGCTATCTTCAGCGACGAGGAAGACTCCTGTTTCGACACTGCGACGGCTTCGGCCGAGTGCGTGGCCAAGCAGATCGAGTGCGACATCGACAATCTCGTGTCCACCGTGACGCTCGACAACTTCGCCGAAGAAATCCTCACACCGCTTCGGCAGACCTGCGATCGGGTCGACGACGCCATCGCCTTCGTCGAGGATTGCTTGTCGACGCCCGATGCGTTCGAGGCGTGCCTGTGCGACATGGTCGGCCCGACGCAGTGTGCCCAACTGCGCGCCGCGAAAGACGAGGCCGAACGCATCGTCGGCATCGCGGACAGTGTCCAAGCGGAAGTGTGCTCGCGTCCCCCGCACAGCTTCGTGAACGTGGCCTTCCTGTTCGAGGACATGCTGGCCGATCCTGCCTACCTCGACTCCATCGATGCGGCGCTGCCCGCGAAGTTTGCGGAGGTGAACGCGCTTCCACCGGGAGACGACCGCACCAACAAGCTGAACGCGCTCAACCGTTTCCAGGATCTGGTCAACGACGCGCGGGCGTTTCGCGCCGGCAATCCGATCCCCCTGCTGATGGATCCCGACGATCCGACGACGGTGGTCTCGGACGCCTATCAGCTTGGCTTGATCCCGGACTTTCTCGGACCGACGGCGCGGCAGATTGTCCGGGAGGTGGGGCCGGATATGCGAAGCACCTTCGACCCCTTCTTCAACGCGGTCCAAGGCATGAAGCTCGCCCCCATGCTGGGAAGGGACGACCTCGAGTCGCTCTTCGTGGCAGAGGGCGCGGATGAGAGCCGGCTCCCATGGAGCCAGGCCGGTCTGTTCTCGGCCGCTTGTTCGACGACGTCGATCAACCCGTACTGCGACGTGATCGCGAGCTTTGACGACCCCAATTGCCTGAACTGCGAAGGTGACGACCTCGCCCCCCGCCCGCCGTTTGGGTGGCTGCCTGGGCGTGGGCTCGTCGCCTGGAATGACTACGACCCGACGGGCGCGACGCCTCGCAACGTGCTCACCAACTTCACGCTGGCGAGCTCCCAGTCGGCGTACGACGCGCTCTACAAGAAGGTCTTTCGAGTTCCAGCGGCGGTCCCAGGTTGGGCGGGCTTCGATGACCCTGACCACCCCTGGACGGTCGGGCAGGGCTCCGCTGGCCTCAGCCAAAATCCCGACAACAAGACGGAGGGGAGCGCGTCTCTCCAGGTGGACGGTTGCGGCTTCATCGTCCTCGACAGCCCAGGCTTCAAGACGGCGGATTGGGGGGTGACCAGCGATCAGATGGCGATGGACATCTTCATCCCCGCTGCCCAGAGCAATCCGTCCTGGGTTGGTCAGGCGCAGTTTCTGGTGACGGTGCGAGGCGCCAATATCTTCAATGCCTTCGTCGATCAGGAGGATCTCACGTCGCTGCCTCGCGATCAGTGGAGCACGGTGACGTTCGACATCCCCGGGGATCTGCGCTCCGCTCTTGCAAGCGATTTCTCCAACGCGCAGTTTCATGTCGTGCTCAACATCGCCTCCTGTCTGGCGCCGGTGTTGGTCGACAACCTGCGCTTCGTCGGAGAGGTCGTGGAGCGAGACGTTTTTCACGTGCGGCCGAGCTCCATATACGGTGTGAGCAGCAGCGCCTTCATGACCTTCGACGACGCCGCCGATTGGTCGTCCACCGCCCCTGTCTTCGGGTCGACGGACTATCGAGTCGAGGGTGCCGCGTCCGTCGGTATCGTGCCGACTTGGTGGACCACGGTCACCAGCCGTGCCTTCAGCACTGCGGAGCTGGTGAATGTGACCGATCGCATCAACCTCGACCTGTACCTCCCGGATTCCCCGCCGGTGCCGGACCTGTGGCAAAGCAATGTTCAGCTCTTCTTGACCTGCGGCCCTCTGGTGAATCACCCCCTCGGCCCCGCAGACATCCGGCGCGGCTTTTTGGGTGAGTTCAACTCACTCGAGTTCGAGGTTCCCCCGGACGTGCAGCAGATCTTGTCCGGGGCGAGTGGCACCTTCTCGGGCTGCAGCGTGCAGGTCGCTCTGTCGGTCGGGAACCCCGAGGACGCCGTCTTCTACCTCGACAACATGGGGTTCATTCAGCCATGAGACCGCTGACCCTCATCGTGGCCGCGGGCGCCGTCTTGACGGCGCTCACGACCCTGCTGCTCTCCGACGGCGGCAACGCCCGCGCTCCAACGGACGTGGCGAAGCCACCGCCAGCGGCGTCCGAAGGCGCCGAAGGATCAAACCTGCCGCAAGTTGCGCCACTCGAGAAGCGACCGCCACCGCCTTCCGGCGTCGACGCCGCCGTTCTCCAACCGTTCGCCGGAACCTGGCGCATCACAGCGGGGTCCGTCACGCTAGAATGCGACGGTCAGGAGGATCGGCGCATCGAACCCGCCGGGCGAGACATGACGATGGAAATGACGCCCGAGGGGTACCTGCAGGTTCGCACAGACCAGTGCGCGACCCTTTACCGCGTGTCAGGTTCGCAGGCGAGCGCCTTGCCCGACCAGAACTGCACGAAGGAGGAGGACGGAAAACGGAGCGTGACAGAGGTCGTGACGGCAACCCTGTCGTTGACCGACGCTGGCGCCGCCGCGCAGTTGCACTCGAAGACGACGCTCACCGTGCAGGACAAGGTGGTCCGCTGCACCTCCCGCGGAGCGATCGAGTTGTCGCGGAAGGGCTGAGAGCCCAAGCGCGCGCCCCGTGTACCGCCACGAGTGCTTTGGGGTAAGCTTCCCCCATGCGGAACGCCGGAGCTGGAGGCATGGCGGGGAGGGTAATCCCTGCGCGGGTTGCCCTGTGCGGCCGCCTCGTGGCACTCGCCGCAACGGCGTTCCTGCTCCTGGCGCACAGCCCTACCGGAGACGCGGGCGCGGACTGTGAGGGCTACCCGGTCGAACGCCAGGCGTATTCGATCTCGGGAACCTGCGACGGCGTGGCGGGCAGGTTCGAGCTCTCCGCCGCCGCAGGAAGCTGCGACATTTTGGTGGAAGGCGACGCGGGGCCGCTGCCCCGGGTGGGAAGGCGTGAAGCGTCGCCGGGGGGAAGGTTGGATGCGGGACAGTTCACGCTCTACGATGAGCAGCAGCCCCGCGGCCTGACCTGCACGGCCGAAGCACGTCCGACGTCGCTGGTCCTCGAGTGCCTGGATCTTGCTACGGATACACCGTGCGAGTTGGAGCTGCGACCAACGCAGTAGCGTCTATGACGTCCGGGCAGCAGAAGAGTCGCGTGCTGGCCAGCCTGGTCTTCCTGCTCAGTCTGCAGACCTGCCAGTCGGAGGACAGGTCGCGGTGGCCTTCCGAGGCTCAGCAGCAACGTCTGGTCGAGCTCGAATGCCGGCGCCGCGTCGAGTGCTGCGGCTCCCTCTACACGGAACAGGACGCCGACGTGTGCGCGACGACGCGTTCCCTGTCACTGTCGATCTTGAGCGCTCGCATCGGTGACGCGGTGGAGCGGGGTCGGGCAAGCTTCGACGCCGCTCGCTTTCAGGCCTGTATCTCGGCCCTCGAACAGCTCGATTGCGCGGCGTTCATCTCGGCTGCCGGAGGGGCCCTGCCCGCGCCGTGCCGCGACTACGTCCAAGGAAAGTTGGGAGTCGGGGCACGGTGTACGGATCATCTCGAGTGTGAAACGGGCCGCTGCGCCTTCGTCAACCCTCCTCCAGAACAGATCGAGGCGACCGAACACGTCGGGACCTGCGCCCCGCAGAGCTTGGAAGGCGGCGACTGTAGCGGGGCTGAAGAAGATTGCCTGCCGGAGTTCGAGTGCCGCCCGCGTCCGACGGGCGGGCACGTGTGCACGCGCGGAGCACCGGCCGGTAGCCCCTGTGCGCAAGGGGCCGACTGCGATTCGAACACCTGTGAGGCAGATCGCTGCGTGGCCGACTGCCGGCTGGTGTTCTGATGGGAGCGAGCAGCGAGCCGCCCTGGCAAGCGTTCGGTGCCGAGTTCTTTCGAGCGATCCCTCTCGCGTCGGTCGCCGTCTTTGGAGTCAACAACTTCGTCCTGAAGACGCACTGGCCAGGTTGGATCAGCGGCAAGCTGTCCGATGTCACAGCCTGCTTCTTTATGCCACTTTTCATTTCCGCATGCCTGGACGCGCTCAGCCTGCGCCGCTTGCGGTTACGGGTTCGGCTGGGGGCTGGCGCGCTGATCACCACGCTCCTGCTGGCGGTGATGAAGCTCAGCGTGGACGGTTCTCGGGCCATCACGGCGACCCTGAATCAGATCAACGCAAACCTCGGGTTGCCCCTCACGTCGAACGTTCCCGACCCGACGGATCTGGTGGCGCTGCCCTTGGCAGCCGTCGCCGTGTTGTTCGGTCTGCGTCAGGGGAGGTGACCTCGGATCGGCGCTCTAGAGCACCGAACCGTTCTCCAGAGCGGGAAACCCTCTCGTCTGCTCACAGCTCGGTGCTCTAGATGGTCTCATCTTCCGCGACAAAACGGCTTGCTTCGCGAACGTTTGTCGCTCTAGCGTCCCAACAGCGCGTCCAAAACCCTCTGGTAGGTCTGCTTCTTCTGATATTGGTCGTTGAAGAGCAGAGACTGAGAGCTTTGCCCGTTGCAGAGGGCCCCGTTCCACGAATTGAGCCACGATCTGCCGTCGTTGATGCCCCAGAAGGTGATGCCGACGCACTTGGGCAGCTGGAAGCAGGCCTCGACGATGTCGTGGTAGTAGGTGAGCTGCTCCGCTTCGGTCACCTGCCCGCCACAACGGTTGATGTCCATTTCGGAGATCAACACTTCCAAGCCCAGATCGGAGAAGCGCTTCAGGTTTGCCGCGACGTCCGCACCGCCGGCCTCGTTGTTTGGGGGTCCGATGTGCATTTGAAACCCGACGCCGTCGATCGGTACTCCGCGTTCGACCATGCCTTTGATCATTTCGTAAACGAAGTCCGCCTTTTCGTTGAGCGCGTCGATGCTGTAGTCGTTGTAATAGAGCTTGGCGTTCGGATCTTGTTCCCTCGCGATTTGAAACGAGAGATCCAGGAAGTTTACGCCCAAAGCGTTGAAGAACACCGAGGGTCTCATGCGTGGATTACCGACGCCGGTGTCGCTGTCGGTGATGACGGCTTCGTTCACCACGTCCCAGGTGTCGATCCGATCCTTGAAGTGACCCATCACGTTCTCGATGTGTCTGCGGATGGCTTGCTCGACTTGGGCCGCTCCGCTCAAGGAGTTCATCCAGCCTGGCAGTTGGTTGTGCCACACGAGCGTGTGCCCCTTCACCTTCATGCCGTTCTGTGTCGCCCAGTTCACGATGTTGTCGGCGGCACCCCAGCTAAACTGTCCTGGGTTGGGCTCCAGCGCGTCCCACTTCATCTCGTTCTCGGCCGTCACGTAGTTGTGCTCGGCTGCGGCGACGTTCTTGTAGCCCTGGTCGTTGAGGCCGGAGCCAGAAATGGCCGCCCCGATGAGGATGGGGGGCTGCGCGTTGGCGCCGGCCTCCTTCAAGGTGCTCGCCGTTGCGGCCGGAATTCTGACGCTGCTGCCGCCAGGACCGCCGGCTGCGCCTGCGCTGCCGCCGGTCGCGCTCGTACCCCCCGTGGCGCCGCCCGTGCCGGGCGCAAAGCCACCGGTGCCTGCCGTGGCGCCGCCCGTGCCGGTCGCAATGCCGCCCGTGCCGGTCGCGGCGCCGCCCCTGCCGGTCGTCCCGCCCCCGCCCGCTCCCCCACCCGCATCGTCCATGCTGTG
>JAEZYZ010000181.1 GCA_023418705.1 Pseudomonadota bacterium
CGCCAGTCCCTCCCGTCGCGCCGCCGCTCCCGCCGGGCGAGCCCCCGACGCCGGCCGCGCCGCCCGTCGAGACGCCGACCCCTCCAGACCCGGGGCCCTGCCCGCCTGTCGAGCCGGCGTCTTCCCCGGGGCTCGAGGTCTCCGATCCACACCCCAACCCAACGAAAACCATCAGAAAAGCTAGCGGCAGACTTCGGCGCATGGCAGCTCGCCCCGTTCAGGAGCGGCTGAAGATAGCGGGCGCCGCCCGCTTTGTCAGGCGCAGTGCTCCCACGAGGCGATCCAGGCCGCGCCAGCGACCATCGTTCAAGGGAACGCCCACCTGAAGCGCGGCGTCTCGCTCACGCACGACAGCTGGCGCTCGCTGAGCAGGTGCCCGAAGCGCTCGACGAACTTGCGCTGGAGCGCCTTGCCATCCGCAAACGCGACGTAGGCTCGACGGCTCAGGTACGAAAAGGTCATCGAGTACCTGTCGGACGCGATCGGGGGTTTGGCGCGATGCAGGCAACGGGCCGTGTCGGCGATGTTTACCGTCAAGCGCGGCCCGGTGCAGGTCCTCCACCTCGACTCCGGGACCATCCGCCGGATGAGGTTCGAGTCACTGCCGCGGAGGAAGTAGTCGGTGGTGCTGATGACCTTCGAGGTGCTCTCGACGTCCAGACACTCGAACGGCCCCCCCAGAGGGCCGACGTCGTTCAGGTAGATGATGATCTTCAGGACGTTGTAGTCCTCTGGATCGAGGTGGAAGCGCCGCGTCCGCGCGTCCTTCCCGTTGGCGATCTCGCGCTTGACGTTGACGCCGAGGTAGTCGACCGGCAGACCACAATAGACCTCCGCCAAATCGAGGAGCGGCGGGGAGAGCCCAAACAGGTAGGGCTCCGCGCTGTCGAGCAGGAGCTCGTCGGGGATCAGGTAGTAGTCTTCGGTGCCGTCGTTTGGCTGGTCACGCAGCCACGCCTGCAACGGGTCTACCGCGCGCAGGGTCGCTTCGTAGGGCACGGGCAAATCGGAGAGCGGCAGCTGCACGACGCCGTTCCGGCGTAGCGCGCGACACACGGCCTGCAGGTGTGGATCGAGCGACGGCAAGCGCTCGCGATAGCGCCCTCGGAACCACTCGCGATCCAGTTGCAGGAGCGACTGGAAGGTAGAGAACCGACGAGCGATGGTATGTAGGCGCAGATAGAGCAATGAGCCCGGGCGCTCCCCCACGATCAGCATGCCGAAATGCTGCCCTAAATCCCGGCCGCGGTGTACCGGGAGAAATTCACCCCGAGCGCGGTGGGCGCTGCCTCCATCCGAAACTCCGGGCCAAGCCACCTGCGTGGGACGCAGAAGACGCTCGCCGGAAATGACCCCCTCCGTGGGGTGAGAAATCTCCCAGCGGCCGTCCCGCGTCCAGGCGCCCCTCGAGGGTGCCGCCGGAGCTCGGGCGCGCGGTCGCCCGACGGTCCCCTTGCGGGCGGCCCCTAGGCCGAGCCCTGGCCGCCGGGCTCCGGAACCCCGATCGCATCGTCAGAATGCCCGTCGCCGCCCGAAATCCCAAGCAAGTGCCCCGAAATCCTCGCCGCGCGCCGCACGCAACCAAGACCTCGGCCTGGTGCGCGATGATAATCTAGCGGCAGCGTGACCCAAGAGCCCGAGACCATCGTCGCCGACAAGTATCGCCTGCTCGAACCGCTGGGAGCGGGCGGAATGGGCACGCTCTGGGTCGCCGAGCACCTCGGGCTAGGCACCAAGGTCGCCCTCAAACGCATTCGCGACTGGGAAGGGGGCAGCGACGCTTTCCTGCGATTTCAGCGCGAAGCGCGCGCCGCGGCCTCCCTGCGCAGCCGGAACATCGTTCGGGTGCACGACTTCGGCGGCGATGGCGGGGGACCGTACATCGTGATGGAGCTGCTCGAGGGCCTGAGCCTGACGGAGCACATCTACCGGGCGGCGCCCCTCTCCCCAGCAAAGGCCGGCCGATGGCTGCAGCAAATCTGCCGGGCGTTGGCGACGGCCCACGCGGCCGGCATCGTGCATCGCGACATCAAGCCCAGCAACCTGTTCCTCGCCAACGAGGAGGGCGAACAGATCTTGAAGGTGCTCGACTTCGGCATCGCCAAGCAGCTGCGAACCGCACACGACAGCGTGACGATCAGCGGCGCGCTGCTCGGCTCTCCCGGGTACATGAGCCCCGAGCAGGCGCGCGGGCTGCCCGTCGACGCCAGGACGGATCTGTTCTCGGTGGCCGCCGTGTTGTACGAGATGCTCACCAACCATGCTCCGTTCTTGAGCGAGCACCCGGGCGACTGCATCGCGCGCGTTTGCGCGGGCAGCTTCCCCAGAGTCACGTCCCTGGTCCCGAACCTCCCCGCGGCGCTCGACCCGTTCTTCGAACGAGCGCTGCACCAGAAGCCCGAGCAGCGCTTCGCCGAAGCCCGTGAGCTGGAGCGCGCGTATCAGACGGCGATCGGAGCCTTCGGCGGGACCCGGGAGGTCGGGGCCATGGTGTCCGCCGTGCCCGCCGCCAGCGAGGATCGCGGCGGCGAAGAGCCGGCCCTCGGACGCGGGCTCCAAGCGCCGCGCGGGCGCACGTCGACCACACGGATCGTGGAGCCCGCGGCGGCGGAGACCGCCGGCAGCGGGATCGCGCTCACACCCAGCCGGCCCGCCCGGCGCCGCTCGGCCCCTCTGCTGGCGGCCGCGAGCGTCCTGGCGACTTTGGTCGCGGGAGTGTATTGGTTCGCGGTGCGCGAGCCGGTGCCGCACACGCCCGAAGCGGCCGTCGAAGCGGCCGAGCCTCCCCCTGTGCCGGCGCCGCTCTCGAGTGCGACGCCCGCCTCGACGCCGCCCGAACCCGAGCCCGCCAAATCGGCGCCCGAGTCCAAAACGAAACCGGCGGTCGCGCCAGCACCGGTCTCGAAGGCCGCGCCGCGCCCGACGTCCTCTCCTTCGCCTTCCCCCCGTCCCGTCAACGTGAAGCCCGTCCCCGCCAAAGAGCCCCAGCCCAAGGCGCCATCGCCGAGCCCGTCGAAGCCGGTCCGTCGTGATCCGTTCACGGGCCTCCCGCTCGGAGAGGGTTCGTGAAGATCCACCGGTATTCGGCGCTCGCGCTCGCGCTCGCCCTGTCGAGCCCCGCTCACGCCGAGAGCGGTGAGCCGCACAACCAGGCGGCCATCACCTTGGCCTATGAAGGCCGCGAGCTCTACAACGCCGGCAAATACGCCGCCGCCATCGACAAGTTCGTCGCCGCCAAGCAGCTCGCGCACTCGCCGGTGTTCGATCTGTACATCGCCCGCTCCGCGCGAGCGCTCGGCCGCTATCTCGACGCGCTCGCCCATTACGATGATGCGGCTCGCCTCGAGCTGGGCGCGGACGCGCCGGTGGCTTTCCGCGGGGCACAACAGGAGGCGAGCCGGGAGCGACGCGAGCTGGCGCTCCAGGTGCCACGCCTGACGCTGACCACGCCGGCGACCGAGGGCACGATCACCGTGCAGCTCGACGGCCGCTCGCTGGCGGGGCCGGCGGAGGCCGTGGCGCTGGATCCGGGGGAGCACCAGCTGGTCGCCGAGGCGGATGGGCGGCGCTTCGAGCGCACGTTCACGGTCGCGCCCGGGGAGCGTGCGCACATCGCGGTCGAGCTCGGGCCGAGCCCCGCGGCCGCGCGAGAGCCGCAGCAGGTCTCCGGCGGCGCCCTGCAGGTCGGGCGCGACAGCGGGGTCGAGCGCGGCGGCTGGGGGCCGCTGACCTGGACCGCGTTCGGGGTGGCGGCGACCGGCGTGGTGGTGGGCGCGACCACGGGCACGATCGCGCTCGTGAAGAAGAACCAGGCCGAAGGCAGCTGCGCCGGCCCGTGCGAGGCCGAGAAAGACGAGATCCGCCCCTTCGCCACCACCGCCACCATCGCGTTCGTCGCCGCAGGCGTGGGCAGCGCGCTCGGCGTCACCTTGCTGCTGCTCGGCGATGCCGAGCAAGGCAGCGCGCAGGCACCCCTGCGCGTTCAAGCCACCGCCACCGGCCTGCGGCTCCACGGGCGCTTCTAGAGCGACAAACGGTTTGCGGAGCAGGCCGTTGGTCGCGGAAAATGAGACCATCTAGAGCACCGAGCCGTGAGCAGACGAGAGGGTTTCGCGGCCCTCATCCGGACGATCTCCGCTCTGGCGAACGGAGCGGTGCTCTAGAAGATATCGGTTGCGCTGCAGTCACCCAGGCTGTCGACGGCGCGAAACCGCGCGTACTCGAACACCGCGCGCACGTTCTCATCGGCCGCGTGTGGGTCGTAGTTCTCCGCGAGCAATCCGACGCGGACGGTGTCTCCCAACGTCGCGCCGTGGACGCCGTCCGCCGCGTACCCCGATGCGGGAGCAACGCCGCCGCCGGGATCCCAACGCACCTCCTGCCAGACCCCGGCGTTGAAATAGCCGGTCCAGACGAGATCTCCCACACGACACAAGCGCAGCACCGCTCGCGCCTCACTCCCTGCGAGCTCGAGCTCTTTCTTCGCCGACGCGGTCCCGATGGTACGCTCCGATTTGATGCCGATGGTCTCGGCGGGATCGAAGGTTCCCACTTTGATCGCATAGTAGTTGCTTGCCGGATCGAACATTTGCTCGTCGGCGCTCCGGTAGATCAAGAGACCGGCCGCGGCGAAAATCGCGGTGGGCAGCTGATCCACACCGGAGACGTGGTGCACCTGGACCTCCGCCTCGACCACGAAGTCTCCTTGGACGGTCTGGTAAAGGAGCACCCCGGAATCAAGGTTCCACCAGGACTCTCCCCGGCGGACGTCGAGCGACAGACGGCCCGCGCTGGTGTCCTGCAGCCGGTCGAGGATGGCGGACGGCTTGTGCTCGCTCCAACACAGGCTCGTGTGACTCAAGTCCGTGAAGTCGTCGTCGCAGGGGTCGGGGACGGACACGGTCCCACCGCTGCCGCTCGTCCCCGGGCTGCCGCTCGCCCCACCCGCGCCGCCGCTGCCGTCTCCCCCCGCGCTACCGCCCGACCCTGCCGAGCCCGCCATGCCTCCGGCGGCTCCGCTGCTTCCCGGCATCCCGCCGCTCGCCATCGAACCGCCCGAGCCGCCGCTCGCTATCGAGCCGCCGCTCGCTATCGAGCCGCCCGAGCCGCCGCTCGCGCCACCACCACCGCTGCCGCCAGCTCCCGGCGCGCCACCGCTCCCGCCGGTGCCCCCCGCTCCGCCGGCTCCAGCACCTGTGCCGGAGCCCGCGTAGCCAGCCGCGCCCGCCGCGCCCCCGCTGGGAGATGACGTGCCCGCGCTGCCGCCGTCGGGACTCTTCTCACCCAAATCATCGAGCCCGATCACCTTGCCGCAGCCGCCGAGGGAAAGCCCCAACGCCGCGAGCGCGCCCCAGGCCAGCGCAGGCTTCGAGCAGAGGGTCGCGCTCAACGTCTCACCCCATACTTGAGGGCCAGCTTGTTCAAATAGCTGCGCTCCAAGCCGGAAATCCGGGCCGCTTGCGATACGTTGCCACCGCAGTGTTGCATGAGCCGCTCGAGGTACGCTCGAGTGAACGCATCGAGGACCTGTTCTTTGAGCGTTTGGTAGTCCTGCTGCAGGTCGATCTGCGCCTCGAAGCTGCGGCGCAGATCGTCCGGCGCGGGCCGCATCGAGCCGAGCGCGCCGGGCAGCTGACCGACCGCCAAGAGGGACTCGATGGCATGGCGCAGCTCGCGGACATTGCCCGGCCAGTGATGCGCCATGAGCTGGGCGATGACCGCTTCGCCGAGCTCCGGCACCCCGGCACGCTCAGCGAACAGCCGCGCCAGCAGCGGTATGTCCTCACGCCGCTCGCGCAAGCTGGGCACGCAGAGGCGCACGACCACCAAGCGGTAGTACAGATCCTCGCGCAGATTGCCCGCCCGCACCTCTTCCTCGAGGTTCTTGTGCGTCGCCGCCAAGAGCCGCACCCGCACCGGAATTGGCGCCGTAGCGCCCACCGGGACCACCGCGCGCTCTTCGAGCGCGCGCAGCAAGATCGGCTGCACCTCCGCGGGCAAATCGCCAATTTCGTCGAGGAACAGCGTGCCGCCTTCGGCGGCGAGGAACGCGCCGCGGTGGTCCTGCAGCGCACCGGTGAAGGCCCCCTTTTTGTGGCCGAAGAGCTCGCTCCGGACCAGGTCGCGCTGCAGAGCGGCGCAGTTGATGGCAACGAACGGCCCGTCGGCGACCACCGAGTGCTCGTGGATCGCCCGCGCGATCAGCTCCTTGCCGGTGCCGGACTCCCCCTCGATCAGCACGCTCGCGAGCGACCCCTCGAGCCGCTGCAGCGTCGCAAACAAGGCGCGCATCTGCGGCGCGGCGGAGACCAGCTCGCCGTAGTGATCGGGGCCTTGCCTCGGGTGCAGGGCCGACGGGTCCGGGTGGATCGAGATCTCCGCGCTGCCGAGGCGGATGGTCGCACCGAGCAGCACCGTCATGCGCTGGACGCGTTGCCCGAGGTAGAAGGTGCCGTTCCTGCTGTGCAGATCCTCGACCAGCACGCCTTCGCGGACCACCTCGAGCCGCACGTGAGCGCGCGACACCGTGTCGTCGTCGACGATCAGATCGGCGCCGGCGCCGGCGCCAATCACGCAGCTGCCGCGCTCCAGCCGAAACGGCTGGCCGAAGGCGCTGTTGGGCTGTCGAACCGTGATCAAAACAGGGAGCGGCGGAGCGATCCGGCTGCCGCCCATGGACCGTGTGTCGCTCTCGCGGGGCGGCACTGTCTGGCGCATCCCCCCGACGATAGCAGATCGCAGGAGCCGTCTGGACCTCGGGCCCCCACCGCGGGGCGCCGAGGGCCCGGCTCCCCCCGCCGCGCGCCGCCGCTCGCCGTGAGAAATGCCCAGGGAGCCATCTCCCCCAGGAGCTCCCCCGGAGCCACGTCGAGCCGTCGGGCCGCGCGACACTTCTCGAAAATCTGACACAGAGCCTCCAGAACGTTCCTCGCTCCTGCCCGCTCGCCGTCAGCGTCACCGAGCAACGCCTCCGCCGAGGCGGCGAGCCTCGCCATGGGACGCGCCGCCTCGACGAGCGGCGATCTACTCGAGCTCCTCGCGGATCTGCTGACAAGCCTCGCCAGAGCTCGCTTCGATGGCGTCCTCGCGCCGTGTGGGCGCCCGAGGGTCGCTCGAATCCAGCACCAGCCGTGTCCCGAGGCAGGGGTTTCGGATCTCGACGATCCCGTCGCCCTCGGAGAACACGTAGCGGACGTCGGTGAACTGATACCGTTCGTTCACTTGGCGCACGTCGATGAGCGGCATGTCCGCAGCATTTGCTGCGATGTGCAGCGACTGTGCGGCGCTGGCGCTGCCGTCGATGGCTTCGAACGGGAGCTCGTCGTGCGCGTAGAAGTGCGAGCCGATCCGCACGGTCTCGCCCGAGCTCGCCAGCGTGTATTCGTACGGGCCGCCGGGCGACAGCGCGTTGCCCTGATTGACGCTCAACACGTGGTCGAGCAGCGCCGCTTCGTTCGCGAAGAGCGCGCGCGGCACGATCTCCCAGAAACCGATCGACGCGATCTCCTGGTCGGAAGCGGTCGGCAGGCTGCCCATCACGACGTAGTGGCTGAAGGCGGGGAAGTTCTGCCGTGTCGTGAACGAGTCGACGACCGCGAAGGTGGCCTCGCCGATCTGGTCTTGGGCAGCGAACTCCCAGGCCGACGGCAAGCGAATGGGAGTGTGCTCCCGCACATCGGAGTAGCCCACCGTAAAGCTCTTGTAGGTTCCCCAATTGTGGCTCTCCCAAAACGCGTCGTGCTTGCCGCGCAGGATCAACATCTGGCTCTCGGCGGCGCCCGGCGAGTCCCAGTAGCCCATATCGATGCCGGAGATGACCGAGCTCGGTTTGGCGACGACGGTATAGTCGTTGAGGCGACGGTCCAGCTCGCCCGCGCCTGGCAGGTTGAACCGATCTGCCAGTTGGTCCAGCCGCTCGACGAGGGACCCCGTGCTGCCGAGCGCGAAACCTGGAAAGAGCTCGTGGCTGCCGCCCGCCGAGTTCAGGTAGTCGAGGGTGCTGAAGTACAGCTCCGGCGCTCTCACGATCGGCACCGACCCCGTCCGGATCGCCTGGTTGAGATCGAGGTTGTCCGGCACCAGCTCTCCCGGGGTCCACGGTCCATTCGGGAAGTGCAGCGGGTCGGAGTCCCAGGTGTAGTGGAACGCTGCGTACCGCGGCTGCATCCGAGCCCAGGCGCCGTAGCCAGGCTGGTGGTTGTCCGGTCGCAACATGAAGTCGAGGACCTGCGGCGGGAGGCGATACTCGGTCAGGGCCGTGATGAGCGCGTACTCTCCGCCGTTTCGACCGAGCGTGTACGGGCAGAGGACGCCCTCGCAGTCCGGGCTCGTATCGCGGACCGTCGATCCCGCGAGCACGCCCGCTATTTGGTGCATGTGGTCGTTCAAGTACAATCCGGTGCGGGCTCGGTACTCGTAGTTGCGGCGCATGGGCGCGAAGCGCCGGCCCTTGTGGCTCTGAAACGCAAACTTGACCATCCCGAAGTCCAGGGCGTTGCGGGCGCCAGTCCTGACAGACTCGCCGCCGGCGTACGAGGCCAAGATCAAGAGCGCTCGGGTGGTCAGGCTCTGGTACGGGCGGGCGTTGGTCTCGAAGTAGCCGTTTTGCACGATCCGCGCGGTCATATCCAAGAGCCCGGTCTCGAGGTCACTGCCCGAGTTCTCCAGGTCCTGGGCGTGCGCCGCGGCGAAGGCGGCGAGCTCGGGCAAGTTCCTCGGGTTGTCGCGGATCAGCTGGTTGATGAGATACGACCACGTGTTGATCATCAGCATGTGGTTCTCGGTCTCCGGCACCTCGAGCAGGCCGTAGATGTCGGTGCGCGGCTTGTGCAAGGTGTTGCCCGCAAACGGAAACGCGCAGCGCCCACCCACACGTCCGCCCAAGTCCTGCGTGCCCTCCGGGCATTCACGGTCGTGGAGCATCAGCGCCAGGAAGGCGTCGTTCCGGAGCAAGAACTCGCCTTGCCCGGCCGGGTGCGGCGTCGTCGCGAACCGGTTGAGCAGCGCCAGCGCGGGCATCACCTGGAAGTCCATGTCGCCCTCTCCCTGCGAGACGGTGCCGAACTGCGCGTGCGCATGCGCGTGCGCGACGATCCAATCGGCGGCCAAGTTGGGGAAGTCCATCGAAAGGAGCTGGCCCGCCGGCGGTAGTCCGAGCTCGATGGCGGCGAACCCAGCCAGGATCATGTTCAGGGTCCGAGCTGGCTTGTCCTCCTCCGACCATTCGCCGAACCCACTCTCGAGGAACCGATCCACCCAGGTCAGCACGATGTCGCTCCGCCTTTGAGCGAACTGCTGGTCGGCGACCGACGGACGGTCGGGGGTGGGCGACGGAGCGCGGCTCATGCAATACCGCTGGTTCGATGCTGCGAGCGACTGCACGGCTCGCTCCGAGTCCCAGTCGCGACCAAGCTCGTAGAGCGGGTCGAAGCCGTGCAGCGCGTCGTCGAAAACTTCGACGCGGGGACCTCCGCCCTCGGAGCGGCCGACGGCGATCTCGTCGACACCGTCGCCGTCGAGGTCTGCCACCACGAGCTCGATCACACCCCGGCTTTCACCCCAGGCTTCGCCCAACCGACCGATCTCCGTCATCCGCTGGCGGGATCCATCTTCGACGAGCGGTCCGTCGAAGATGAGGACGCGGGGGCCTCCGCCGTGATTGCGTCCGACGACCAGCTCGTCGTCGCCGTCGCCATCCAAATCACCGAACTTGAGATCGTTGACGCGCCGGTCGTCGCCCCAGTCGTGTCCAAAGTCGCCGATCCCGGTACTCTCGAGGGTCTCGGGATCGATGTGATAGATGAGGATGCGACCGCCTCCTCCCTGGCCCCGACCTGCCGCTAGCTCTGGTACGCCGTCGCCGTCGATGTCGCCAACGTCCACCGCCCGGACTTCGCGGTCCGCGTCTTCGAAGTTTGCCAAGCCCACCCGCCGGAAGTTGGCCTGCGCGTCGTCGTAGATGTGGATGCGCTCGGACCGGCGACCGATGCTGCCCTCGGTGGACAGGACGAGCTCCTCACGACCGTCGCCGTCGACATCGGCGAACACCATGTCCAACACGCGGCGGTTGCTGAAGTCGTCGTCTCTCAGGATCTGAAAGTCGTTGTTGGCGTCGTCGTGGATCCACATCTCTTGATTGACGCCACCGCTCCGCCCGAGGGCAAACTCGTCCAGTCCGTCGCCATCGATGTCCCCGGCGGCCAGCGCGGTGACGTCCCGGCGATCCCCCCAGACCGTGTGTCGGGTCGCCATCTGCTCGAACCCGCGAGAAGAGTCGTCGAAGATGATCACGCGGTCGTCGGCCGTCCCGATCTCCGGCCCCGAACGTCCGAGCAGGAGCTCGTCCAGGCCGTCGCCGTCGAGATCGGCCCAGACCGCCTTGCGTGCGTCGATGTCGTCACGCCAGGCGCTGCCGAGCGACGGAAAGCCCTCGGTGCTCGAGTTCAAGTACATGACCGCGCGGGCGTCCTGCGGCGTCCGGTCGAGCGCGCTGTGGACGCGCGAAAAGATCTCGCCCAACTCGAGCAACGGCCGCTCGTCCGCGCCGTCGCGACCGACGAGCAGCACCGGCGCTGCGGCCACGCACCCGCTGGGCGAGCCGAAGTCGACCCAGCGGCAGAAGTCGAACTGCGAGCACAGCGCGCGGTAGCCCGCCTCCGATGGCCGGTGGATGAAGCTGTCGTTGCCCGCTTCGACGGTGATGGATCGCGCCAGGGCCGTCCCTTGGTGCGGTTGATTTGCATCGATGGGCCGATCGATGATCACGGCCGCCTGCGGGGCGAAGATGTCGCCCGTCCATTGACCGCCGATTGAAAACGGCTGGGTGCCCGCGTACGCGAGCATGACGTCGGGAACGTCGTTGTTCGCGCCGAGGATGCGGCCGCGAAAGATGATGGACTCGGCCACGAGCAGGATGACCGGCCCCTCGGAGTCGTCCACGAGCAGCTGCCCGGTGGGTTCGACTTGAAGCCGATCGATGAGGTACGTCCCAGAGTGAAGCCGGATGTTCCCTTGCTCCACCTTGAGCTCGCGGATGCGGCCGGGGTGGAGGTCGGGCGTGGTCGTCGATTGGACGTCGAGCGTGCTTTGCGCAAGCTCGAGCTGAAAGCTCAGGCTGCCGCTCGGGAGCGGCACGTTCTGGCTCCGGCTGCCGCCCACGGAAACGCCGTTCTGCTCGTCGATGGGTCCGCCTGCGATGACATCCTGCTGCACTCGGGCCCGCTCGCGCAGCAGCACGTAGCGTCCGCTCGTCACGCTGCCGACCACGGCGTCGGCGCCGACTTCCACGGCGTCGAGCGCGGCCACGGTCGTCGCCTCGTTGCCGCTGGTGTGAACCCGGACGCGATCCCGGACGTCGAGCTTCTCCAGCGCCACGAAGGTGTTTCGAAAAGGCGAGGCCCAGCTCGGCAGCTCACCGACCACGCTGCCCGGCGCATGGGTGGCGGCCTTGTGATTTTGGTGGGTGGCCTCCGTGGTGGTACTGCCGGTGTCGGAGCACGCGCCCACTCCAACCAAGAAAGACGCGACACTGCCGATCCAAAGGTGCTTCGTTCTAATTTTCACTTCCCGGCTCTCCTGCGCGGATCCACGGCGCTCGCCAATGGCAAGTTCCGTGCCCTGCAGGCGCCCCGGAGCCAGCCGCAAATTTTCTCATGCACCGTCCGAATGTCCCTGTTCAGCAAATGAGTCCTGGGGCACCCAACTGGGCAGCGCGGCGCCCAACGGGTGAGCGAGCGCCTGGCTGCCGCCAAGCGGATTCACCGCTCGTCGATGCCTTGATACAATGTTGGTGTGGAGCGGATTGCACCGACACAGAAGGACCGAGACCCCGCCGCGCCCGATCCTTCGAGGCTCGGTGCCAGCTGCGGCAAAGGGCTCATCACCGTGGCGCTGCTGGCAGCAGCCGTGGCCTGCGGTGGCCCCAAGCCCGTCTCGGCGCCGCGAACCGCCCCGGCGCCGCCCGGGATCGTGGGCAGGGTGCGCATCCGCGATCCGCTCGCGGTGCTGGCGCAGTTGCTGAAAGGAACGAGGACGACCGCGGTCGATTTCATCGACCGGCTCGCACAACCAGGGCTTGAACGGCTGTTCGATCTGAGCAAGCCCATCGACACGCTGAGCTTCGAGCAGGGCTGGGCGTCGTCTGTGCCGCTCCGTGATCTGGATCGATACGTTGCAACAGGTGGTCCCCTGCTGTCCGCCAACTCCGATGGGACCTATGGCCTGCCCGAGCCGAAGTGCCTGGTCGGCCCTTCCGCAGGGCCGACCAATGGCCGGCTGATTTGCGCCAGCGATGTCGCGACGCTGCAGCGAGCCCACGAGTACCTGCGCTTCAATTTGGCCGCCAAGCAACCGGCTGCCGATGTCGAGTTCGTGACCCGCTCCTCGGAAAAGCCGGAGCTCGACCCCGACGACATCGAGCCGGGAATGCTGGACACAGCCTTCCAGGAGCTCGGATTTGGAGACGCTGCCGATCCGGTGCGGACCGAGCTCAGGAGGCTGACCCTGGCCTGGAGGAATAGCTTCCTCGTAGCTTCACACCGCGGCACGGGGCTGCGCATCCTCATCGATTTTTCGATCGACGGCGGCCTCGAGAGCTTCACCACGGTGGATTTGGAGCCCGAGGATGCTGGCTGGCTGCGCGAAGCAGCACCGGAGGTCGAGAAACCTGACGCGGCGTTGGCGCTGCTGCCGGCGTCCAGCGTGGAGGGGCTGGTGCTGCTCGGACCGCCGGCAGCTGCCCGGGAGGCGTCGGTCGCTCAGGTCGAGCTGGTCGCTTCGAAGCTGAACGCGATGCCCGAGCCGATGCCAACGGTGGCCTCTCTGCTGCTGCGCTCTCCGTGCTGGAACGGCGCCGTGCTGCTGTACGCGAGCGGCCGGCACTCGACCGACGGCAGCGCTGCCTGGCAGCTCGCCGGTCTCTTCGATCAGGACGGCGGCTGTGCGACCTCTCTGCGTCAACTGCTGGATGCACTCACTGCCACCTCACCGAAATGGGGAAGCGTCGCGGACGAATCGGCTGATGACCATTGGTTGGTCGTCTACGGCTCGGATGCAGCGCCGGTGCTCGCGGTTGCCCATAGTCAGGGCTACACGCGCTTCGTCCTGGCAAATTCCATCGACGACCTCACCCCGGCGCTCGACCTGTCGGGCGCTCGTCACACCCCGAAGCTGAAAGTTCGGGCTGGCGAGCGCGTCGCGATGAAGGGGTTCACGACCGATAGTGCGCTGCTCTGGAGGATCTTGGAGCGGGCGCACGAGGTGTTCGCGCTTCCGCCCGAGGAGCGCCCGGCCCCACCTCCGGCCACGCATCGAGGAGGCGACGTGCTGTTTACGGTCGGCGAGCAGGAGCTGTCCTATCGTGAACGGCTCGATCCACAGCAGACCGCTCGCTATGCAGCGCTGCTCCTCGGCAGCGTGGGCGCCTACTTCCAGGAGCAACTTCGCCAGGACCCGAGCAATCCCAAGCTCGCCGATCAGGCTGTGTACGCACACGGCGTTGCCTGCGAACGGGGGGGCGACTTCGCGTGCGATCGGCTCTGGGGCTCGGAAATTCAACCCGAGAACCCAAAGCGAGCTCGGATCGCGATGGCGAGCATGAAGCGGGGCTGCGAGGCGGGGTCGCCGCTGGCCTGCACCATCGTGGGACAGTTTTTGCTGGGCTTCTGGGGCGGAAGACGAGATTTTGCGGCGGCGGCGGCGCCGTTGGAGCGTGGGTGCACCCTCGGCGGCAACCACGCCTGCAATTTCGCCGGGGAGCTCGCCTGGCTGGGCGGCAGAAAGGAAGAAGCCAAACGGCTCTACGAGCTCGCCTGCACCCGCGGCTCGGCACCGGGTTGCCTGAACGCCGGTGACCTTGCCAAAACCTATGAGGACGCGCTGCAGCGATATCAGCGCGGCTGCGATTTTGGCAACCAGCACTGCTGCGGCAGGACGGGGCTGCTGCTCCTGCGCTCGAACGACCTGGCGGCCCGAGCTGCCGGCTTGAACCTCATGTCGGACATCTGCGAGCAGGGCATCGCGGAGGTCTGCGCCCACCTCGGCGAGGAGTATCTCTCCGGAGAGTACTTGGCCAAGGATCCGGCCACAGGACGAGCGCTGCTGGAGAAGGCTTGCAAAGCCAAATTCGAACCAGCTTGCCGGGCCCGATCCGAGGAGCGGTGATCCTCGGCGTTGGCCCTGGGAGAGCAGGTCGCCCATTTCACGACAGAAGCCCGGAGCCGGGAGCACTTTTGTCGGACCAAAGTGGATCGCTTCGGTAGACTGCGCGCCTCATGACGGCAGGGGAACGATACGACGTGGCGATCTTGGGAAGCGGAATGATGGGGGCGACGCTCGCCGCCATCCTGGCGAAGAACGGAGTGCGCACGCTGCTCGTCGAGCAGGGCGTGCACCCGCGCTTCGCGATCGGCGAGTCCACCGTGCCCGAGACGACCTTCCTGTTCCGCGTACTCGCAGCGCGCTACGGCGTCCCCGAGCTCAAGAACTTCGGGACGTACTCGCTCCTCCGCCGCTACGTAGGCACCACCTCCGGGGTCAAACGAAACTTTTCGTTCCTCTGGCACCGTCCGGGGGAGCGACACCTGCCCACGCATAGCTGTCAACTGCCGACGCTCGGTCCCCCGCTGGGGCCGGACATGCACCTGTTCCGGCAAGACGTCGATACCTACCTCTTGCACGTCGCCGCCGCGACGGGCGCCGACGTGCGCCAACAGACGCAAGTTACGGAGACGACGATCGATGGCGCGGTGCGGCTCGCGACCCGCGGCGGCGAGACGTTCGAGGCGGACTACGTGGTGGATGCCGGCGGCTTCAACGCGCCGCTCGCCCGCGCGTTCAACCTCCGCGAAAGCCCGTCGACGCTGCGCACAGTCTCGCGAACGCTGTTCACCCACATGATCGGCGTCAAGCCCGTCGACGCCTGCACCGCCCCTGCCAGCGAGCACGGCCTGCCGAGTCCCATGAGCCAGGGCACGCTGCACCACATCTTCGACGGCGGGTGGATGTGGGTGATCCCGTTCGACAACCACCCGGCCTCGACGAACCGGCTCTGCAGCGTGGGTCTCACACTCGACCCGCGCAAGCACCCGCCGAGTCAAGCGTCGCCGGATCGGGAGTTTCGCGAGTTCATCGCGCGCTTCCCGTCCATAGCGCTCCAGTTCGAGGACGCCCGGGCAATCCGCGCCTGGACCCGCACGGAGCGCACCCAGTTTTCGTCGACGCGTGTCGTCGGCGATCGCTTCTGCTTGGTTCCCCACGCCTTCGCCTTCGTCGACCCGCTGTTCTCGACCGGTCTCACCGTGTCCCTGCACGCGGTCAACGCGCTCGCTTGGCGTCTGATCCAGGCGAAGCGCGAGGGCAACTACGACACCGAGCGCTTCTTACCCGTCGAAGCCCAGGTGATGGGCAACATGCAATACATCGACCAGCTCGTCTCGGGCTCCTACATCGCGTTCAAAAGCTTCGACTTGTGGAACGCCTGGTACCGCGTCTGGGCGCTCGGTACGGTCTACGGAAGCTTGGGCGTGATGGAGCCTCTCGGCCGCTTCATGCAGACGAACGATCCGGCGTGCTTCGAGGTCTGCGAGGACGTCCCGTACGAGGGGGCGCAGGCCAGCGCCTTCCCCGAGTACCGCAGGCTCTTCGATCGTGCGCGGAGCGTCCTCGACGAGGTGGCAGACGGCGCCGTCGGCAATCAGGCGGGCGCACGCGCAATCTTCGAGCACATCCGTCAAAGCGGCCTATGGCCGGCGCCGTGGGGTGCCCTCTCCGGCGACGTCAGGCATTTGGGGGTCGTCACCCTGCGCACCATGCCCAAGATCGCCAAGTGGATGATGCACGAGTCGCCAGAGTCGGTGCGCTCTCACTTCTTCGTGGACTTCGGCCTGAAGCAGATGGGGGCGCTCCTCGCAGAAGATCTGGCGAGTGAATTTCGCTACGACGCCGGTTCGTTCGGCCTCTTGTTGCGCGACCTCGTGCGTGGCTACAACCACGACTGGACCCGTTCGCGGCGCGCCACCTCCTGAGCTGAAGACAGCCGCGCCACCTCCCCGGGGCCGTTCGAACTGATGCCCCTCGACCATTGCCGGAGGCGACGTCGATCACGGTGTCCGGAGACGAGCGGGGGGCCCTTCCGGCGAGGCGGCCGAAACTCCGGAGTGGCTAGGGCCGCACCTTGCCCGATACCTTCAGACGAAAACGCCGGAAGGGCTCGAAGACGCCCGAAAAGGGTTGCGAAAGTCCGCGTGTTGTAAGGAAATAATGGGTCCATGCCCGTGGCCAGGATCCTGTGCGTCACGCCCAATTCACAGCTGGGCGCGTCTGTGCGGACGGCGCTGGAGACGGGCGGCTACGGCGTCGTGCTGGCCCGGTTCGCCATCGGCGCGCTCAGCCTGCTCGCCCGCGAGGAAATCGATCTCGTCATCGCGGATGAGGGCCTCGAGGACATGAGCACGGGGGGAGTCGCCGTGTCGCTGGCGCGGAGCTTCCCTGGCGTTCCTTTGATCGTCGTTGGTGCCGCGGGGGCGGAGGGCGCCGCGAAGGTGCTGCAAGAAGGTGCGGCGGACTACGTGGCGTTGCCCCTGAACGACGACGAGCTGCTCTTCACCGTCCGCAAGGTGCTCGCGAGCAGGCCCAACGACGAGGAAGAGCCGCCGCCCTCGCGGCTCGCGACCCGCATGATCCTTCAATCGGGGGCCATGTTCGATGTGATCGCGCTGGCGGACCGCGCCGCTCGCAGCCAGGCCACGGTGCTGGTCCAGGGTGAGAGCGGCACCGGCAAGGAGCTCGTCGCCCGCCACATCCACGACCATAGCCCACGCGCGGGCGGTCCTTTCGTCAAAGTTCATTGCGCGGCGCTCCCGGACCAGCTACTCGAGAGCGAGCTGTTCGGTTACGAGAAGGGCGCGTTCACGGGGGCGGCGTCGCGCAAGCCAGGGCGGGTCGAGCTGGCGGATAAAGGGACCCTCTTCCTCGACGAAATCGGCGACATCTCCGCGGCCACCCAGGTCAAGCTGCTCCGCATCCTTCAAGATCGGCAGTACGAGCGCTTGGGGGGGACCACCACGCTGACGGCGGACGTGCGGTTCGTGGCCGCGACGCACCGGAACTTGGTCAAAATGGTCAAGGAAGGCACGTTCCGGGAGGACCTCTACTATCGCCTGAACGTGGTCTCGGTCGTGGTCCCGCCCTTGCGGGAGCGGCGGGAGGACATCGCGCCCCTCGTCGAGCATTTCGCGCAGCGCGCGGCAGCGGTGCACGGGGTGCCGCGGGTTCGGATCGCCCCGGATGCCATGCGGCAGCTCGAACGCTACTCGTATCCAGGCAACGTGCGGCAGCTGCAGAACATGGTCGAGCGGTTGGTCATCTTGGCAGACGCTGCTCGCGTGACCCCCGAAGACGTGCAGCGCGAGTTGTCGAAGCTCGAGGGTCCCGCCACGGCGGCTTCGCGCGGAGCGCCGTTGGATCTGAAGACCAGCGTCATCGAGCTCGACGAAGCGGTGCGCCGCGCGGAGCGCCACGTCTTGGAGAAGGCGCTCAAGCGGGCCGGGGGGAACCGGAGCGCCGCCGCCCGTATCCTCGGGGTAAGCCGCCGCACGCTCTACAACAAGCTGACCGAGCACGGCCTCTCCTGAGCGCAGGCGGCCCCCCCGACGGCCCGTTTTTTGGCTCAGTTGCGGCCTGAGCAGGCCCCGGCACACCTGTGCAGAACGCTGCACAGTCATCGTCCGGCGCCTGTGCAGAGACTTGCCCAACGCTCGCGTCGTCCGCGCCCGCGCCAGTTGGGAGCGAGCGGCGATCAGCGACTTTTACCGCAAGTCTCGGACTTTCACCTGAGCGGCAGCCAGCGCGGCACGCACCCTGCAGAAGGCCACCTCGCTTCAACCAGCAGGAGTCAAATCGATGAAAAAGTCCCTGTCCTCCATCACCCTCTTGATCGCGAGCATCGGCCTGGCAGCGTGCGGCGGCACCGATCCCTCCGGGTCGGCGGCGGGTGAGGGCATCGAACACCAAGACCCGATGGATCCCTCGAGCAGCGTGGGTCCGGAGGATCCAATGAGCTCCGAGGGCCAAGAGGAGGACACCGAGCAGCAGCCCGATGGTGGCGAGGACGGGTCCGCAGGCTCGAGCACCGCCGGTGGTGGTCGCGGCTCCCAGGAGC
>JAEZYZ010000206.1 GCA_023418705.1 Pseudomonadota bacterium
GTCTACGGCGCCAGCGTCACAGGTGGCCTGCAGCGCATCGAGCTCGATCCCGGCGTCCGCAAGGGGTTTTTGATGCAGGTCGGCTTTTTGGCGTCGAACGCCTACGCCGTCCGTACGGATCCCATCCACCGCGGCCTCTTGATCGCCCGCGACCTGCTCTGCGCCAAGATCCCCGACCCGCCGCCAGGCGCGTCGATGACACCGCCGCCGGAGACGGACACCCCGCCGCGCACGACGCGCGAGGAGGTCAGCCTGCTCACCGGGCAGCCCACCTGCGTGAATTGCCACTCGATGATCAACCCCGCTGGCTTCGCGTTCGAAAACTTCGACGCCATCGGTCAGGTTCGGCAGACCGAGAACGGTGTGCCCGTGGACACCACGGGCAGCATCGTCATCGACGGCGCCGAGATCGAGTTCGACGGCGCGCCGGAGCTGGTCGACGCGGTGGCGGCCAGCGCCGAGGCCCGAGCGTGTTACTCGACCCGGTGGATCGAATTTGCGCAAGGCCGCGCGTACGCCAAGAGCGACGACGCCAGCCGGGATGCGTTGGCTGCGGGACCGAAGTCGATCCGCGAGCTTGTCGCGGACGTCGCGGTGACCCGCGCGTTCTTGAGTCGAGCACCCAACGAGGAGGCGCCATGAAAAAGCAGATCCTTCCGCGACGCCGTTTTCTCCGAGGCCTCGGGGGTGTGATGGTGGGCCTGCCTTTCCTCGAGGCGCTCGCCGCGCGCGACGCCGGCGCCCAGACCGTGGGTCCCATCAAGCGCTTCGGCGTGTTCTTCTGTTGCAATGGCGTGAACCTGCAGCGCTGGTTTCCGAGCAGCGGCTACGGCGCGTTGACGGACGCGAGCCTGCAGGGCACCGCGAACGAGCCGCTGTTGCCCTTCCGGAGCAAGCTGCTCATCCCCCGCGGGGTGCACATGGCGCCGCGCGGCTACGGCGCCGACGGCGGCGGGGGCGACGACCACGGCAAGGGCATGGCACACAAGCTCACGGCCCAGTTCTGCGACGACGAGAACTGGCTGGCGCTCGGGCCATCGGTCGACCACGTGATCGCGTCGGCCGTGAACCCCGACGGGCGCGCTCCACTGAATTTGATGGTGGGGCGGCCGGGCGGCTACAAGGGGCTCGACTACATCTCGTACCGCGGGGCGGGCGAGGCCGTGCACGCGATCAACAACCCCTGGAACGCCTACGCGGACTTCATGAACTTGAACGGCGTCGATGAGGGGTCCAGCGAAGCGCAGGCGCGCATCACCCAGCGACGACAGAGCGTGCTCGACCTGGTCCGCGACCAGTTCGAGGACCTCAAACGGGGACCCTTGAGCGCGGAGGACAAGGCGAAGCTCGATGCCCATTTCACCGCCATCCGTCAGATCGAGACCGGCATGACGGGCAGCTCGCTGAGCTGCCTGGACGAGAGCCTGCGCACCCGCGCCATGGCGTATCAGGACGCCGGGGAGGTGGTCGAGGAGAACAGCGAGTACGCCGCGATCACCGATCTGCAGATCGACATCATGGCGCTCGCGCTGGCGTGCGACGCGACCCGCGTCGCCACGATGCTCTTCGATCGCGGGAGCGGCGGGCCGACGTTCCGCTGGGACGGCATGAACCACGAGTACAACCACCACAAGCTGTCGCACGGCAAGGTGCGCGACGACTGCTTCGGAGACAGCACCGAAAACGGTTGTGATGACGTCGCCGGCTACGAAAACATGTTGCACGAGATCGACCGCTGGCACCAAGGCAAGCTCGCTCGGCTGCTCGAAAAGCTAGAGTCATACACCGAAGCCGACGGCAACACCGTGCTCGACAACTCCGTCATCCTTTACACGAACGAGCTGTCGGACGGCAAAGCGCACTCCTACATGGATCTGCCCTACCTGCTCGCCGGCAGCTGCGGCGGCTATTTCAAACAAGGGCAGTACTTGTCCGTGGGAGAGACGGGCTTCAGCGACGCCGGCACGCCGCACAACCAGCTATTGAACACCATCGTCAACGCCATGGGCATCCCGTCCGATTGGTTCGGCGCGCCCCAGGGCAGCGGCGGGGAGACGATGCGCGGCGGCGTGGTGGAGGACTTGCTCGCCTGAGGCTCGCGCCTGAGGATTCAGAAGTAAACGTAGCCGTTGAGCCGTGCTTCGGCGGCCCCGGGCTGCGCTGCTGCGGACACGCCCAGCGCCACGTTCTTCGACGCGGCGCCGCGCAGGTGGCCTTCGAGCTCGTAGCTGGTGGTCTGCGTCTGCCATGGCAGGTACGAGAAGCTGCCCATCACCACCACCGTGATGCGGGCAGGCAGCTCGAAGCGCAAGCCGGCGGTGGGTCCGAGGCCCAGCCGTACGAAGCTGCCGCCGATGCCGTCGAGCTGCCCGGAGAACAACGCCTGGGCGCCGCCCAGCAAGAACGCCGCCGCGCTGCGGTCGTTGGTCGCCAGCGTGAGACCGAGCCCGCCGTCGGCGCCATGTGCGAAGCAGCCATCGCCCGGACAGTCGTCGTCCCGTAGGCGGAGGCCGCGCGCGCGCAGGCGCCACGACCAGGGGAGTCCCCCATTGCCGAGCGGCTCGAGCGACATCAGCTCGGCGAACACGACGCGCTCGACCACGAACTTGCGCGCCTCGAGCAGGTAACGCACCTCGAGGTCCAACGCTTGCAGCTGCAGGAGGGAGGGATGCCCCGCGGCCGGATCCGCGAGATCGTGCAGCGCCAGTCGATAGCCGATCGCGTAGAAGCCTTCGGCGCGGTCGATCTCCGCGCCGCTCCCGAGCTGCAGGCGCGAGCTGGCGTGTCCCTTCTCGGGCGGGCGATTGAAACGGGCCGCCACCCGCGATCGCCGAGCCAGCCGTCGCGTGGCGGCGGAGGGATAGTGCCTGGTTTTGCTCACCAAGCCGGGCACGGCAAACAGCGCCTGCACGGTATCTCCGGGGATGACGACCTGTTTGGAGCGCTCGACCAGATGCAGGCGCGGCGCGGCCGCGTCCAGCGCGGCGAGCACCTGATAGGAGCAGTTGTCGGTCAGGTAGAAGTAGTCGATGTGCGCCCAGGTGAGCTCCCACAAGTGGAGCACCAAGAGCTCGATCTCTTCGGGGCGGAGCTCGAGCTGGTACTCCCACAGGTCTCGAGTGGCCTCCTCCGCGTACTGGTACCGCTTCGATTCGAAGGCCCGCAGGTGGAAGCGCCCCCGGAACTGCCCCGACAAGCCCTTGAAGGCGTAGAGCACCGGGTTATCGGTGTCGGTATCGGCGACGAAATCCGCCGCGAGGCCGCCCGCCACCGTGCCGCGCTGCTTGCCGTTCGGGCGGAGGCGCAAGAAGGTGTGACCAAACGCCGAGGCCGGATGACTGAGGGAGCTGGCCGCGTAGACGAGCCCGATCTCCGGAGTTCCAATTTGCTGCAGGTACTCGGACAGGGCCGGGCAGCTCGGTTGCGGCAGACGTTCGGCGAGCGGCAGTCGGCGTTCGAGCCACGCGCGGCGCGCGGGGAAGCGGCAGAGGGGGTGCGCGTCGACGTCTGCGGGGTCGATGGGTCGGGTAAAGGCCTGCAGCGTGGCCCGAAGCTCCGCCGCGGGGTCGCCGCGGCCGCCTGGCGCCAAGAAGAACTCCGGCGCAGCGACCTCGCTCGAGGTCACCAGTCCCTGTTGCCGATAGTGTAGGAGGCTGTGCCAGCCGGCGTCTTGGGCGAGTCTCCTCGCCTCGGCCAGCTGAATCCAGTCCGCGACATCCGCGGGCCGCGCTCGGCCTGGCCGCGCGCGCCCGAGACCCGGGGCTGCGACGAACACGAGCAGGGCGAAGGCAAGCCAGCGAAGCGATGAGACGATCACCGAGGATCGAAGCTAAGTCCGCGCGCTCGTCGTGCACCGCGGGGACTTGTCTTTCGCAAAGGGCGGGCCTCAGGCTCGTCCCCGCGAGGATTGCCAGGACCGCGCGCTCGGCGGATGATGTTGGCGGTGAGCGCCGGAGCCGCGACGTCCGAGAGCTTTTACGCTGAGCTGCGGCCGTTCGAGCGCTTCGCCGACGTCCTCGACCCCAGCGTGTTCGCTCGCGTCCCCTCGGACTGGCTGCTCGTCCTCACCGACGTGCGCGGCTCGACCCGGGCCATCGAGGCGGGACGCTACAAGGACGTGAACGCGTTGGGGGTGGCGTCCATCGTCGCGGTCAACAACGCCCTCCCGGGCCTTCGGGTCCCGTTCGTCTTTGGAGGCGACGGCGCGACGTTGCTCGTGCCAGGCTCACGCCGCGCCGCCGTCGAAGTGGCGCTGCGCGGCCTCCGTGACGTCTCGCGCGAGGCCTTCGAGCTGGAGCTGAGGACGGCGATGGTGCCGATCGCCGAGCTCGAGCGCGCGGCGCACTCGATCGCCGTCGCCCGGTTTCGCGCCAGTCCCAGCGTGAGCTTTGCCATGTTCGCAGGCGACGGGCTGCCCGTCGCTGAAGCGTGGATCAAAGACGCGACGGTCGGGCGACGCTTCGCCGTCGAGCCTGAGGGAGACCGCCACGCCGACTTGACCGGCTTCGAGTGCCGTTGGCAACCGATCCCGGCGGCCGAGGGGCAGGTGGTGAGCCTGCTGGTCGGCGCGCTCGACAGGGATCCGGACGCGGCGCGCCGCACCTACCGCAACGTCATCGAGCGCATCGACCACCTGCTCGAGAGCCATTCGGCGCGCCCGCCGCTGGGCGAGGAGCGGCTGCGGCTCAGCCCGGTCACGAGCAGCTTCGCGCAAGAGGCGCGCCTGCGCTCGGGGGCCGCAGACGGAGCCGCCTATCGCGCCCGCGTGCGGCAGACGCAGCTGGCGACCGCGATCGGCAAGCTGGCGCTGGGGCTAGGCTTCTCGGTCGGCGGCTTCGATGGCCGCCGATACCGGCGCGAGGCCTTGGCCAACAGCGACTTCCGCAAGTTCGATGAAATGCTGCGGATGGTGCTCGACATGAACGACGGCGCGTGCGCCGCTTTGACCGAGTACCTCGATGCCGAGCACGCCGCGGGCAAGCTCGCGTACGGCCTGCACCGCTCGGCCGCCGCGCTGATGACCTGCTTCGTGACCAGCTACGCTGGTGACCACGTGCACTTCATCGACGGCGCCGATGGCGGGTACGCGATGGCCGCCAAGCAGCTCAAGCGGCAGCTGGCCCGCCGTTCGCCGAGCTGAGGCTCGGAAGATGGGTACCACGGACCCCGAGGCTGGGTGCACGAGGAGGGACTTGAACCCCCACGCCTTGCGGCGCCGGAACCTAAATCCGGTGCGTCTGCCAATTCCGCCACTCGTGCGAGGAGGGCGGAGGCTAGATCGCGGCCGAGCGCCGGGCAAGGACGGCGCTCGCCTGGCCGCGGAAATGAGGGTGCGCGCGGCCCCGGAGACGAGCGGCCGCTCGCTCCGAGCGCGCGCCGCCTCACTGGACAGCGACGTAGAAGTCTTCGCTCACGAGGTTCGAGACGGGGCCGTTCCAGATCTCGAAGCCGACGGCCACGCTGATGATGTGGCTGCCCGGCAGGTTGTAGCCCTCGGTGGCCGCGTGATTGATGAAGCGCATCACGTCGAACTCGATCGCGTAGATATCGTCCGCGTTGGCGCGCGGCACGTAGTTGACGATGGGCTTGCCGTTGACGCTGCCGGTCCAGACGTCCCAGGTGCCCGGAACTCCGTCGACGTTCACGACGTGGTTGTTGGCGCCGGCGGGCTGCTGGCCCGGGGGATCGCGCAGCCAGACCATGAGAAACGAGCTGTGTCCGCTGACGTCGGCGCTGTTGGAGAGCCAGACATCGTAGGCGGCGTTGTATTGAGCGGTGTCCGGGGTGCTGCCGGGGCTCCAACGCCACCCCGTCCAGAGCGAGGTGATGCTGCCGATGGCCGCCGGCAACCCGCACTGCTGCGAGCGCGAGTCGGAGTAGTGCCCACAGAACATGGTGGGGTAGCCCGCGGGCGAGTAGTCCGAGCCTTGCGAGCCGTTCAGGCTGACGACCGTGAACGCCGTTCCATTCCAGGTGAGCGAGTGCGACTGCCAGTTCGTGCCCCAGCCGTTGGCCATGAAGAAGTAGTTCACGCCGTTTCGCGAGACGCTGGTCTTGTGATAGCGGTCGGTGGTCGAGCCGGACCCCACCTGGTTGGGCGTGCCGAAGCCGGGAGCGCCGGTGGTGGTGGTGCCGCCGGTGCCCGGGTCGCTGCCGCCGGTGCCCGGGTCGCTGCCGCCGGTGCCTCCAGTTCCGGCGCCGGTCCCGCCGGTGTTGTCCTCGTCCGAGCCGCCGGTGCCGGCGTCGCAGCCGAGCGCGACCGATGCCAAGATGGCCAAAAGTCCGAAGGTCGAACCACCGAGACGAAGAGCAGAGGGGGACGCGCACGAAGCCTTGGTCATCAAAGGGCACTCCATGGGATCGAAGCCGGCCCGTCTCGGGCCGGCGTCAGAATGAGGGAGGCCCAGTATGGCACGTCCTCGCCCAGCTCCCCACGCACCTCGACTCGAGAAGTGGCCCGCCCGCGAAGGTGCGGTGTAATTGTGCAGCCTAGCGGCAATCACGCTCGTCGGAGCCGACGACGGACCCAGTGCCTATCGGTGCATCGGCGCGGGAGAGAGGTGATCGATCGAGGCCGGGTGCATCAGACCCCCGCAGCGGGGTGGCGCGGGCGCGCGCCGCGCCTCAGCGCAGGGTGATCAGCGCGCGGCCGCAGCGAGCGGTGCGGTCCAGAGATAGACGTGGTGGGGGCGGGCATCTTCGGCGGGCTTCACCTCGACGTGCACCTTGGGCTGGATGTCGCCCATGTCGAAGTCGTGCGAGACGATCCGAGCGCCAGGCTGCAGGCGCTTGAGCTGTGGGATGAGCTTCACGTTGAGCGCCGGGAGCAAGTACAGCGTGACCACGTTCGCCTTGGAGAGGTCCAGCTGGAACAGGTCTTTCTGCTCGATGGTGACCAGATCCTCCACCCCTTGGTCGCGGACGTTCTGGCGCGCTTCCTTCACCCGCTGCGGATCGATGTCGAAGCCGAAGCCGCGGGCGCCATACTTCTTCGCTGCAGCGATGACGATCCGCCCGTCGCCGCAGCCGAGGTCGTAGACCACGTCGTCCGAATCGATCTCGGCCAGCTCGAGCATCTTGTCGACGACCGGGTAGGGGGTTGGGACGTAGACGACGTCCGGCTCGCGCTCGGCGGCTTGCGTTGGGTTCGCTTCCGATTCGGGGCTGGTCTTGGCGGCGCGCGTCTGCTCGACGCCCGCCACCGGCTGCCGCTCGGTGGCTGTCGATTCCGACGGGAGCGGCCCGGTAGGCTGCAGCGATTGGCCCGGCGCCGACCCGACAGCGGTCGTCGAGGGGCTCGTGGTCGAGCAGCCGAGGGCCGCCAGCAGCGGAACGAGCGCGGTGGCAGTGAACGCAAGCGTACGTCGCATGGGCATGGTTCCTTCCAAGCTCTCAGGCTGAGGTCGCCGTGCCGACCCGCAACGGGCGGCGCCGCCGCGCGCGCGTAGACGGGCGGCCGGATGGTGACGGCCGAATCCCCCGTCCGCGTCGCGACAAGCATCGCCAAGTCAAGCGCGACGCGGCGGAAACCACCGCTCTTTATCGGAAAAGGCCCGCGTCCGAGGCAACTTGCGCTAGACGAAAACGGGCGACCGTACCAAGCTCCCGGCCGCTCGCGTTTGCAGTTCCCGAGGCCAAGATGTTCGAAAATGTCACGACCGCTCCGGCAGACCCCATCCTGGGCCTGACCGAAGCCTTCAAAAAAGATCCCCGTCCCAACAAGATCAACCTCTCCGTCGGCGTTTTTCAGGACGCCACGGGCACGACGCCGATCCTCGCCAGCGTCAAGGCGGCCGAGCGCCGTCTGCTCGAGGCCGAGAAGACCAAGAACTACCGTCCCATCGATGGGGATCCCGACTACGGGCGCCGGGTGCGCGAGCTTTTGTTCGGTGCGGACGACGAGCGCGTGAGCTCGGGCCGCGCGGTCACGGCGCACACGCCCGGGGGCACGGGCGCGCTGCGCGTGGTGGGGGATCTGTTGCGGGACCTTCGCCCCGAGACCAACGTCTGGATGAGCGATCCCACCTGGGCCAATCACGGCCAGGTGTTTCGTGCCGCGGGGCTCTCTACCAAGACGTACCCGTACTTCGACAAGGCGAGCAACGGCATCGCCTTCGAGGCCCTTCTCGGGGCGCTCGAGCAGGTGCCGGCCGGTGACGCCGTGCTCTTGCACGCCTGCTGTCACAACCCCTCGGGTGCGGACCCCAGCGCCGAACAGTGGGAAGCGATCGCCCGCGTCCTCAGCAAGCGCGGCGCCTTTCCGCTGGTGGACTTTGCCTATCAGGGTTTCGGCAGCGGCCTCTCCGCCGACGCGCTCGGCCTGCGCAAGCTGCTCGAGCACTGCGGCGAAGCCGCGATCTGTTCGAGCTTCTCCAAAAACTTCGGCTTGTACAACGAGCGCACCGGCGCGCTCACGCTGGTGGCCCAGAGCCCCGCTCACGCCGCCAGCGTCCAGAGCCGGTTGAAGGTCGCGATCCGCTCGAACTACTCGA
Source organism: Pseudomonadota bacterium (assembly GCA_023418705.1). GTDB lineage: Bacteria > Myxococcota_A > Polyangia > Polyangiales > Polyangiaceae > JAEZYZ01. Next base: position 8,493 of record JAEZYZ010000206.1, read on the forward strand.
ACCCGCCGGCACACGGTGGGGCGATCGTCTCGACCATCCTGGGCGATGCGGAGCTCCGGCAGCAGTGGGAAGGTGAGGTGCAGGCGATGCGCGACCGTATCGCCGGCATGCGCCGGCTGTTCGTGCAGACGCTGGCGCAAAAGGGCATCGCGCAGGACTTTTCGTTCATCGAGCGGCAAAAGGGGATGTTCAGCTTCAGCGGCCTCTCTCCCGACCAGGTGCAGCGCCTGCGGGAGGAGCACGCGATCTACATCGTCGGTTCCGGGCGCATCAACGTCGCCGGTATGAACGAGCAAAACGTGGGCGTGATCTGCGAAGCCATCAAGGCGGTGCTCTAGCGCCCCGCTCCGTTTGCCAGCCGAGCGCCCCTCAGCGTTGCTCGCGGCTCGGTGCTCTAGATGGTCTCAATTTCCGCTAGGGCGTCGCGTCGCGTGCGCTTGCCGTTGCGCCTCACTTCAAGGTTATAGTTGTCCCGTGTCTAACTCCGAAGCGTTCACTCGTGCCATCCGCGTCAGCGTGCAAAGCCAGCTTTCTCCCGGGCACTCGGAGCCGAAGAAGCGGCAGTGGTTCTTCGTCTACACCGTTACGATCGCGAACGAGGGATCGGCGACGGTTCAGCTGCTCAACCGCCACTGGACCATCACCGACGCCAACGGCGCGGTGAAGGAGGTGCGGGGCGAGGGGGTGATCGGCCGGCAGCCGGTGCTCGCCCCGGGTGAGAGCTTCGAGTACACGTCTGGCGCCCCCCTGCCGACGCCCTTCGGATCGATGCACGGCCGCTACGAGATGCGGACGGACTCCGGGGAGCGGTTCTGGGCCACGGTTGCCCCCTTCGCGTTGCGCGAGGAGGGAGCCTTTCACTGACGGCGTAGCGCCTCTATCGACCAACGGCATGGGCCGTTGAAATGACCGAGCGCGACGCCCATCCAGGAACCGCGCTCGGTCTTTCGAACTGCAGCGAGGCTGCGTCAGCGTGAGCCGAAGGCGCTCTCGACGTCCTTGAACACCTGGCGAGCGCGCGCCAACCCGAGCTCGGCGATCGCGCTCCGGAGCTGAGCTTCGAGCGGGCCCGCGGCAGCCCGAGAGGGGGCTCCCGCTGCGGCAGCCCGACCGCGGCCCCGCCCCACACCCACGGCGGCGCCCGGCTTCCGAGCGTTGGAACGGATGACGTAGACGTACTTCTCCGAGAGCGTGATGCCCTGCTTTTTGCCCTCCTCCACCACGTCGCGCGCCGACATCTGCTCGGGAAGATTCAACACGAACTGCGTCTTGTTGACGCGCGGCTCGGTGGCCGTCGCAGCTTTTCGCGCCTTCGATTTCTTCTTACGTGCTCCCATTGTTCTCCTTAGGTGGTTTCGGACCCCCAAAAGCCCAATACCTAACTTCATCCGAGAGCGCAAGCCGCTGTATAGGCCCCCCTCGATGGCTGACGAAGGGACGAAAGGTTTCGGTCGTGTCCGACGCCTTGGGTGCTGTTTCCGCGGCAAATCCAGTGCAGCAACTGAAGCAGAAGTAACAGCTGACAGCAGGGGCAGAACAGCATCGCCCGCAACCTGAGAAATTCCCTGACCTCCCGAGAAAGTAAGCGCCGGCGGTCGACGGCTGGACGAGGCTGAAAGGGGGAGTGCTCGGGCTGATATCGAAGCTTCGCGCCCCGAAACGACATTGCAACCGTGCGAGCGCACGAGCAGGTGACGGCCCGCACCCTGAGCGCCTTCGGCCCGAACGAGCCCCGCGCGCGCTCTGGCCCCCGAGGAAACGGACTCGAACCCAAAGCCCTCCCGTCGCCGAGCGCCCCTGGCGACGCGCCATGCCGGGTGGGCTTCGTCGCGCTAGCGCCCCGCTCCGTTGGCCAGCCGAGCGCCCCGAGGAACCGGGGCCCCACTTTGGGTGAGGGCCCCGCTTCCTCGGGGAACCCTGAGCGTTGCTCGCGGCTCGGTGCTTTAGATGGTCTCAATTTCCGCGACAGACGGTTTGCGCTGCAAACCGTCTGTCGCTCTGGCGTGCTGGCTGAACTAGGATAAACGGGTGAGGCAGCACAGGTGGCGCACCGCGATCGGCACATTCGCGCTGTTGCTGGGCACCCCCGGCGGCGCGCGGGCGACGTATTCGATCACCGCCGTGGATCGTGCGACGGCTCAGGTCGGCGGCGCCGGCACGTCCTGCATTTCCGGCAGCAGCGTGTATCGGATCTACGGCTCGTCCCCCGGGTTGGGCGCGGTGAACTCCCAGGCGCGGAACAACGTCGCCGGTCGCGACGCGGCGGTCCGTTTGCTCGAGCAGCGGGTCGACCCCGCCGACATCGTCAGACAACTCACCGATCCAGCGTTCGACGGCGACGCTGAGCGCGCCAGTACGGGATCGTCGATCTCATGGGGCGCGCGGCGGGTCACAGCGGGGCCTCCACGCTGGATCACTCGAGCGACCTGCAGGGCAGCGCGGGCTCCTTCGTCTACTCGATCCAAGGCAACATCCTCACCGGTCGGGCGGTGCTCACTCAGGCGCGCGATGCCTTCGACGGGGGCGGCTGCGACCTGGCGGACAAGTTGATGCGCGGCCTGGAAGGGGGCGCCGCCAATGGTGAAGGGGACAGCCGCTGCACGCCCGCAGGCATCCCGACCGACGCGGCCTACATCCAGGTCGATCGACCCGATGAACCCCGTGGGAGCTTCCTCCGGCTCGAGGTGCGCGACACCGCGCCGCGCAGCGCGGTTGCCGAGCTGCGCGAGCGGTATGACGCCTGGCGTGTCGACCACCCCTGTCCCACCACCCCGGCGCCTGCCGACGCCGGGGCGCCGGACGCCCGAGGGCCCGACGCTGGCGCACCAGCGGTGGACGCTGGCGGCCGTCCGCCGCTGCCCGACGGATCCCTCGTCGACGCAGGCGCGCCCTCCGGCCCGGCGCCGACGGGCAGGCGCTCGAGCTCGGGTGTCTCCGGATGCGGCTGCCGCACGGAGCGCTCCACCGCGGACTCGTCGATCGGGCACGGCGCTCTTTTCTTGTTCGCCGTCGCGGCGTTGATCTCCAGGGCTCGCCAGCGGCGCTGAGCCGCGTCTCCTCCGGCCGACCGCGCGGCGCCCCGAAGGATCCGCCGGCGCGCCTGAAAATCTCGCGCTTGCGCCGTCAGTCGCGGTGTTTACGAACAGTTTGCACGGAGCGACCGCGAACGGAGGAGGAACGATCAATGGCCCTCGATTTCCTGAAAGATAAGGGCGTGCCGATCGAACGGCAGGCTTTCACCTGGAGAGAGCTGGTTCAGGCGCCCTACAGCAAGCTCGATGAGGACGCGTTCACGCGGGTCCGGGTGATCCTGATGAACGGCATCGAGTCCGAGGCCGTCCGTTTTCAGCACTTGGCTGCCCGGCGGCACCGGGACCTCCGAGCGGCGCTGGCCAACGTCCGCAGGATCGAGCACCACCAGCAGACGCTGGTCAACTGGCTCAATCCCCCTGACCAATCTCCGCTCGAGACCACGATTGGCTACGAGCAAGTCGCGATCGAGGTGACGGCTTCGATCGCGCAAGCCGAGCCCGATCCGTATTTGGCGCAGATCTATCGCTTCGGTCTGCTGGAAGACTTCGATCACATGTACCGGTATTCGGCCTTGATGGACCGGGTGGAGGGCAAGGACGCGAACAGCATCCTGCAGAGCTACACGGACGTCTTGCCCGGCAGGCCGACATCGGTCGAACACCGTCACCCAGAGGACGATCTGCGCCATTCATACGATCGCAAGTCGGCTCGCCTGCTCACCAAGCTGCACGCCACGACCCTCGTGGCCGGCGAGTACCAGACGCACGACTTCTACATGCACTTCGGCCCGACCTATTTCGACCCGCTCGGCCGCCAGTTGTACGCCGAGATCGCCTCGATCGAGGAGCAGCACGTCACGCAGTACGAGTCGCTCATCGATCCGGATGAAACCATGCTGGAGCAGTGGCTGCTGCACGAGGCGACGGAGGTGTACAACTACTACAGCTGCGTCGAATCCGAAGGCAACCCCAGGATCAAGGCCATTTGGGAGCGCTTCCTCGAGTACGAGCTCGGGCATTTGCGCTTCGTGGCCGACTTGTTCGAGAAGTACGAGCGGCGCGACGCCGCGGAGGTCTTGAACGAGAAGATCACCGAGCCGATCCGCTACGTCAGCCACCGCCAGTTCGTGCGCGAGGTGCTGCGCAAGGAGGTCGACTTCCGCGCCAACGGCGCCGAGATCGTGCCGAAGTCCGCGATGCCCGCGCGCAACCGGTCGGACGAGTACCGCAACCAGATGAATCGGGACGGCTCTCCGTCGGATCGGATCGCCGAAGGCTTCGCCTGGCAGCCAGGCACGGAGTTGGCTCGCGCCGGCAATGGCCGGAGCGCCGCAGCACCGGCTGAATGAGGAGGAGAATCATGAACCAGACACGACCCACCATCGGGGACAATCGCACCGGCACCGCGCGCGCTCCGCGCCTCTGTCAGGAGATGCTCGAGGGCAACCGGGAGTTCAACCCAACCGGCAAGACGGACGGAAAGATCGTCGCCACCGTCCGCGGAGACTACTCCAAGGCAGGATTCGTCCTCGGCAGCCTGCCGCCACCCGCGAGCGTGAAGCAGGTGGGCAAGTCCGCCGTCAAGGCGATCACCGGCGAGAGCCCCAACCTCGTGATCGACAAGCTCGGTGAACGGCTGGCGTTCGAGCGTACCGGTGTCCGCCTGTACGACGCCTTGATATCCAAGCTCCAGGCCTTCGGGACCTTCGACGGGGGTCCGAAGGAAGCCGATCTCCGGCGCATTCGAGACCAGGAGCTGCAGCACTTTCAGCTGGCGAAGGAGGCGATGGAGGATCTGGGCGCCGATCCCACGGCGTTGACGCCGTCGGCGGACGTCCAGGCCACGGCCTCGCAGGGCATCCTGTGGGTCCTCGTCGATGCTCGCACCAACTTGCTGCAGTCGCTCGAGGCCATCCTCACGGCCGAGTTGACCGACAATGACTGCTGGGAAGCGCTGGTCGAGCTCATGGAAGGCGCCAAGGAGGACAAACGCGCCGACCAGTTTCGCATCGCCTTGCGCGAAGAAGCCGAACATCTGGAGTCCGTGCGCGCCTGGATCCGCGCCGGCCAAGGTCGGGTCTGACCCGAGGTTCGGAGTGGGGGGCCCGGCCGCGAGCTCGCTGGCGGAGCGACGCGGCCGGGCGGTCTGCGCCCGGCAAACCTCCTCGAACGCGGCGATGGAATCCAAAATGCATTGATCGCTCGTGTGGTGATTTCCACCGGCGGCGGGCGGCTCCGGCGAGGCGCCAGTGCACGGCTGCGCCGCCAGATCCGATGCGAGGAGGTTTCATGGCAACGACAGAAACAAGGGGCTGGAAGACCGTGGCGCGACGTCCAGGATCCGCCCGCAGCAACACCGGCGTTTGGCCGCGGGTCGTCAACCTGGTGCTCGGCGCGTGGCTGTTTGTCTCGGCTTTCATATGGCCGCACTCCTACACGTCCCAGGCGAACACCTGGCTCGTTGGCGGCCTGATCGCCCTGGTGGCGCTGTTCGCGTTGTGGGTCCCCGCGGCCCGGTTCGCCAACACGGCGCTTGGAGCGTGGCTGTTCATCTCCACGTTCTTCATCGTCCACTTGGCGGTGGGCTCGATGTGGCACAACGCCATCGTGGCGGCGATCGTGTTTCTCGCCTCCCTGGTGCCGTCGGAGAGCCTGCAGCGCGGTGGGGGGCATCGCGGCTACGGCCCAATGCAGCCCACGACGTGAGCTCCTGGGGGCGGCGGGGGCCTCGTCGAGAGGCCCCTGTTCACGCCCTGAACAGGAAGCTCTGCGCGCTGGGGTCGGACAGGTCGGCGCAGACCACGTCCGCTTGGCTGGCGAGGAGGTCGCCGCGCGTCGAGGCTCCGGTGCAGACCGCCAGACATTCGGCGCCGATGCCCCGAGCGGCGGCGACGTCTCGCACCGTGTCGCCGATCACCACGACGCGGCATTGATCGAGCTCGCGGCCGAGCATCGCCGCTCCTCGCTGGGCGCCGATCGCGAGCAGCCGCGTGCGGTCGACGTCGTCGCAGCCGAAGCCGCCGAAAGCGAACTTCTCGAACAGCCCGACCTTGTTCAGCTTGATGGCCGCGCCCGCTCGCACATTGCCCGTCCCGAGCCCAACGGCGATGTCGTGTCGGCCGCGCGCTCGATCGACCGCCTCGGCCATGCCCCGGTGAACTCGAAAGCTGTCGGCGCGGGCCGTCTCCTCTTCGAGGACGTCGAGGTACACCGCGATCACCTCGTCGATCGCGCGGTCCAGCTCCGCGCCGGAGGCCTCGACGGCCAAGGACTGCAGCGCTTCGGTCACGATGGCCCGGTCGGTCATCCCTCCGAAGGAGAAGCTCAAGCAGGCACCCGTGCCGTAGCAACGCTCGAAGGCGCGCTCGAGCGCGCGCCGTCCGACACCGCCGGTGCTGATGAGCGTCCCGTCGATGTCGAAGAGCAAGACGGTTGATCGCATGCGTGAAGTGTAGGCGACCCGATGGGCGCCGGCGAGCGGCGCGGGCAGGCCGCCCGGCCGTGGGCGCCCGGCGAGATCAGCACTCGTCGGGCGGGAGCGCACCGAGCAAGTGCTGCTCGAGCGGGGTGTCGGCCGAGTCCGCCCGGATCTCCGCGATGATCTGGTCGCCAGCGGCGCCGATGCTGACCAGGCGCAGCGCACGCGGAGGGCGATGGCGCCCGAGAACGAGCAGGGGAGTCCCGGCTCCAGCGATCACAGCTTCGACTTGAAAGCCATCGTGCGTCGAGCGCACGCGGCCCGAGGTATCGGTCAAGCGCACGTCCAGGGCACGCGGGCACGACTCGGGGCCGCGGCTCCGTTCCTCGACCGCGATGTCGCTGCCGTCAAGGGCCGCTCGCCAGGTGCGCTGCTCTCCGGTGTCCGAAGCGCGCTGAAAATCGAGCTCTGTCCAGTGCGCGGCCGGGTGCTGGCCGTGCAGGGCGATCGCCAACGGTCCGTCATCCACAGGGTTCGAACAAGCGGCGAACCGCAGCGCGTCGTGCTCGCGCGACGGTGTGCCCCGGCCCGCGGCGGGATCGCCGTCGTCCGCTGCCAGGACCACGCGCTCCGCGTTCTGCACCTCACAGCGGCCCGACCGGCCGATGATGGTCAGGCTTCGGCGGGCTGGCTCGTCCAGCGCCTGCAGCAGGACGCCCCTGCCACCGGTGAGCGGAATGAACTCGAGCGACCCCGAACGCCTGAGCTTGGTGTGGCGCTCCCCGAGAACGACGAGCTGCCGGCCGGCGGCGGTGAAGACGAAGGACGCCGAGGGGGCGAGGGCTTCGTTCGAGCGGATCGCCGCCGCGTCGGGCGATCGGAGGGGGCGCCAGCGATCCCCGGGGGTTCGGACCGCGGCCAGGGCCGGCGCGGCTCCGCTCGGTTCGAGCTCGGCGGGCTGGGCCTCCGGATCGTCTGCGCCGTTGCAAGCCAGCGCCGCCATCGCACCCGCCATCACCCAGCCTGCCTTACGCCACCGACCCAGCATCGCTTGCTGAACTGCCGAAGCAACCGCCGTGCCGCCGACTTCGAAGCAAAAAAGCACGGGCGAAGCCGGCGGGCCCGAGCTTGGGTGTGTCCCCGCGGGTCGGGGCCGTGGCGCGCAGGACACCGCGTAGAGAGAAATCCTGCCGACGAGATTGCAACCTTGCCGGAAGCTCTCGCGCTTCGGCGGGCTCAGCACGCTGCCATTCGCCACGGGCGCGGCGGATCGCCCCGCGAAGGGCGCCATTCGGTGGCCGCGGCGAAGCGACCGCCAAGCGCCGCCCGAGCGAGCGTTTGCCGCCGCAGTTCGCGGGCACGTGGGTGCCTGGCATGACCGCTGCTTTGGCCACTGGCCGAGGTCTTCCTTCCCACTTTGCTTCGAAGAACCCCGTTTCGCTTCGAAGAGATTCCATGAACGCCGGCATCCCTCATCCCTGCCCCTCTTCCCAGTTCGACCTTCGGGGCCGGCGCGGAGCTTCGGACGACCTGTGTCGGCGTCCGCGAGCACCATCGGATGCGGCCGGCGAGGACGCACGGGCCGGCGACCTCCGCCCGCCGCGGCGCGACCGAGTGGGGGCGTATTGCAGCGGCGATTGGATCGCCGGCAAGTACCAGCTCGTTCGGGCGCTGTGCCAGGGCGGCATGGGCTCGGTGTGGGTCGGCTACAATCAGGCACTCGACGTTCAGGTCGCGATCAAGCTCGTGCGCCCCGACGTGCGCGCTGCGGTGATGACGGAGCGTTTCATGGCGGAGGCGCGGATCGCCGCGCGCCTGGAGCACCCGGCGATCATTGGCGTCCACGATTTGGGGCACACGGATCTTGGGGACCCCTATCTGGTGATGGAGCTGTTGAACGGTCGTGATCTGCGCACGCTGCTGGAAGCGGAAGAGCAGCTACCGCCGGCTTGGGCGGTCCAGCTGCTGCTGCCGATCGCCGAGGGGCTGTCGCTCGCCCACGCCAAGGGTATCGTGCACCGGGACCTGAAGCCCGAGAACATTTTCATCACCGAGAACGACGGCCGCATCCAACCCAAGATCCTCGATTTCGGTATCGCCAAGCCAGCCGTCGCCCCCACCGGGCGTCGCATCACGCGCGCGGGTGCGGTCGTCGGCAGTCCCGACTACATGTCGCCCGAACAGGCCCGGGGCCAAGCCGACGTGGATCACCGCGCCGACGTTTGGGCGTTCTGCGCTGTGCTCTACGAGTGCGTGACCGGGCGCGCACCCTTCGCCGACAGCGCCTACGACGACCTGCTGAAAGACATCGTTCAAAAACCCATCAAGAGCACGCTCGAGCTCGGGGTCGACGACCCGCGGCTGTGGGCCATCATCGCGCGCGGGCTGTCAAAGGATCGCAACGCGCGCTACCCCAACATGCGCATCCTCGGACAGCGGCTCGCGCTGTGGTTGCGGGAGCAGGGGGTCGAAGAGGACGCCTGCGGCCATTCGCTCCGATCCGCCTGGCTCGCTGAGCTCAGGGCGACGCTCGTCCGCGGCGAGTCGAACGTTCCGAGGCGGCAGCGCGACTCCGACGTCGTGACCGTCGAGCGACCGACCAGCCTCGACAACAAGGTTCGTGTCCTGCAGCCCCCGGCGGGGGCGGCTTCGGAGCAGGCGGTGTCCGGTGCCAGCGCCGCGGGATCCAGCGTGGGCTGGGTGAGCCGTTCGCCGGATCGCCCCCGCTCGCGGTGGCGGGCCGCGCTGCCGGGGGCGGTGTCAGCGGTCGTCGCGCTCGGCGGCTTGCTGACGTTCGCGGCTTCGGGGCAGGGGCCGGTCGCGTTGGGGGCCACCAACCAGCGCCTGGAGGGGGCCGTGCGATTCCCGGCGCAGGTCGGCAAGCACGCCGTCGCCGGCCTGCGCGAACGATTGCTGCTGGAGCGGCTGGAGCAACAGCAGCAGCGGGTGCAGGCTCAGGCGCGGCCGGCCGCGCGAGCTCCAGCGCCGCCCAAAGCCGTCGTCACGTCGCCACGGCGCGAACGGCCGGAGCCGAGCTGGCCGTTCACTCGCAGCGCCAGCGCCCGAAGTGCGGCGGGTCCGGCGCGGACCCCTCGCGCCTACGACCCCGAGCTCGGGTTCTGAAGCGGCTTGCTCAGTCGGCGTTGGCCGCCCGCACCACGCAGGCGTCGTTGCCGGACAGCGGCTGGCCGTAGGGGACGTCGGCGCGCACGGGGCGTATCAGCACCCGACCATCGGGCGCGGGACGGGGAATGATGGCGCCAGTGGTAACGGGCCGACCAAAGCGCGCCGCTTCGACCACCACGACGACATCGGCGTTCTCGATCTCGTAGCCCCAATAGGACGCGCCCAGGCTGCCCTCCGGTTCGCGATCGCACCCGGTCCCTTCAGAGGTGAAGGCGACCACGATCTGCGTCTGCGGATCGATGCTCGGCTCCGTCACCTGCCAGTCGAACGCCGGGGATGACGGCGCGCCGGTGTGCACGGCCAGGCAGCGACAGGTCGGTTTTCGCTGGCCGCTCGCCAAACGCAAATCTGCGCGCGCCCCGAGCAACGCGGGCTCGGCCGGGGGCGCCTGCTCCCGCTCCGCGAGCGCCAGGGACTCGGCGCCGATGGGCTCGTCCAAATCCGTCGCCGTCTTCTGGCTCGCGGAGACGTCGGCGCGCGCGCTCACGGACGCCTTGCATCCCAACGGGATCCCGGCGCTCAGGATCGCGATGAACACGGCTCCAGACGGGTGCACCCGGCAAGCCTCGCACCCTGGGGCAAGGTGGGGCAACTTTCGGCCGCGCCCGGTGCTAGGATGCCGGGCGTGGACTTGGAGGCGCTGCGGGCGCGGCTGGCCGCGACCCCCACGTTGAAGCCGAGCGGTTCGGTCAAGGCCGTGACGGGGCTCGCCGTGCGGGTGCGTCTGCCAGGTGCTCGCATCGGGGACGTGGCGGTCCTTCACCGCCGCGGCGCTCCGCTGCTCGGCGAGATCGTTGGCTTCGACGGCGGAGAGGTGCTCGTCGTGCCGATCGGCGACGTCACCGGGCTCGGTCCCGACGACCCCGTGGAGTCGACGGGGTTGCCGCTCGAAATCGGCGCGGGCGCGGCGCTGCTCGGGCGCGTGGTCGACGGGCTCGGCAGACCCATCGATGGCGGTCCGCCGCTGGCAGGGCTCGTCCCGGCGGCGGTCGACGCGCCGCCCCCGCCCGCCTTGCGCCGGCCGCGCGTGAGCGAGCCGCTCTACACGGGCGTTCGAGTGATCGACGGTCTGCTCACGCTGGGCGTTGGCCAGCGCGTGGGGCTGTTTGCCGGTTCTGGCGTCGGCAAGAGCAGCCTGCTCGGCGCGATGGCGCGCGGCACCAGCGCGGACGTCGTGGTGGTGGCGCTGATCGGCGAGCGCGGCCGCGAGGTGGGCGAGTTCCTGGAGGTTTCGCTCGGTGCTGGCGGGCGGGCGCGCTCGGTCGTGGTCGTCGCCACCAGCGATGCGGCGGCGATCGAGCGGCTGCGCGCCGCGCAGGTGGCCACCGCGATCGCGGAGCATTTTCGGGACGCCGGCAAGAGCGTGCTGCTCTTGATCGATTCGATCACGCGCGTCGCGCGTGCTCAGCGCGAGGTGGGGCTCGCCGCCGGCGAGCCGCCGACCCGCCGCGGCTACCCGCCGAGCGTCTTCGCCATGCTGCCCCGCCTGCTCGAGCGGGGCGGGTTGGCAGAGCGAGGCGCGATCACGGCCGTGTACACGGTGTTGGTCGAGGGGGGCGATCTGGACGAGCCGATCGCCGACGAGGTGCGCGGGATCCTGGACGGGCACATCGTGCTCAGCCGAGAGATCGCGGCCCGCGGCCGCTACCCCGCGGTCGACGTGGGTCACTCACTCTCAAGGGTGATGGATCGCGTGGCGAGCGGCGACCACCGCGCGGCGGCCGCCGCCGTGCGACGGCTGCTGGCCGCGTTCGAGGAGAAGCGCGACCTGATCGCGCTCGGCGCCTACGCCCGCGGCAGCGACGCCTGGGTCGATCGCGCGATCTCGGCCGCCCCGGAGCTCGAGCGCTTCCTCACCCAAGCCCACGACGAGGTGGCGCCGGCCGAGGCCATCGTGTCGGCGCTCGTGCGGCTCGCCCAGCGGCACGCGGCGGCTTGAACGCGCTCAGGCGGTCTTGGCGCGCCCGCCCTCGGAGGACCGCAGCTCCTGCTCGAGCTGCTCGAGCAGCTTCTTCGCGCGCTTGTTGAGCTTCTTCGGCACCGCGACCCAGACCTGGACGTGCAGATCGCCGCGGCCGCGGCCATCCAAGCGCGGCATGCCCTGGCCGCGCAGCGTGATGGTGGTGCCCGGCTGAGTCCCGCCTTTGAGCTGAACTTCGACCGTCGAGCCGTCGGGCAGCTCCACCTCGAAGTGGCTCCCGAGCGCCGCCTCGGCGAAGCTCACGCTCCGGCGCGTCGCCAGATCGAAGCCATCGCGCTCGAACAGCGGATCGGGTTCGAGCACGACGTCGACGTACAGATCTCCCGGCGGCACACCGCCCAAGCCCGGCATGCCCTGTCCAGGGACGCGCAAGCGCTGTCCGCCGTCGATGCCGCTTGGAAACGTGACCAGCACCTTTCGTTGACGCTCGACGCGTCCGCTGCCGCCGCAGCTATCGCACGGTTCGGGGATGATCTGACCGCTGCCGCGGCAGCGCGGGCAGGTCGTGCTGAACATGATGAAGCCGCGCTGGGTGGTGACCTGCCCCGTACCGCGGCATTGGGGACACGGCTCCGGTTTGGTGCCCGGCTTGGCGCCGGAGCCCTCGCACGGCTCGCAGGGCGCGGCGCCGCGCACGTTGATCTCCTGCTTGCAGCCGGTCATCGCCTCTTTCAGGCTAATGCTGGCCTCCACCCGCACGTCGCTGCCGCGCTCCGGGGCCGCGCGACGACGGCCTTGTGTCCCGAAGCCTCCGAAGAAATCGGAGAACATGTCCTGGAAGTGGCTCAGGATGTCGCCGATGCCGGCCGAGGAAAAATCGAAGCCGCCGCCGCCGAGCCCGGCGTGGCCGAAGCGGTCGTACATGCTGCGCTTCTCGGCGTCCGACAGGACGCTGAACGCTTCGGTCGCTTCCTTGAAGCGTGCCTCCGCCTCCGGGTTGCCGGGGTTGCGATCGGGGTGGTACTTCAACGCCGCCTGGCGGTAGGCGCGGCGGATTTCGTCCGCGCTCGCTTCGCGCGGCACTCCTAAAGTTTCGTAATAGTCCCGCTTGCCGGTCATCACGGGCCGTCGGTGGCGAAAAATCTCTGGTGGTGCGTGAAAATAACGACCGCGCCCAAAAGTAAGGCGCCAAAAATACCTGTCAACGCGTCCAGCGGCCGCCGCAGATGCCTAGTGGTTGACGCAATGGCAGGGGTTCCCACCTCCGACCACATGCCGGCGATGCCGCTCGACGCAGTGGATCCCGCGGGCAACGTCAGGCCGTCCCTTCCATGCGGGCCTGCAGCTGCTGGACGGTCCACTGAGCAGCGGTCAGGTCGGCCTCTCGTTCGGCGTTGAGCTGCGCGAGCTTGTCGAGCTTGAGCCGAAGCTCCTCGAGGTCGGCCCCCTCGCCTGCACCTCGTGGGGCCGCGCCGGAAGCTTGCGAGAGCTCGGCGAGCAGCTCGCGCCCGATGCGTTCGGCTTCCTTGAGGTCGGACTGCAAGCGACGGATCTCGCTGGCGCGCTCGCGCAGTTGCTCCTCGAGGCGTCTCACGTCGTCGCCGACATCGGCGGGTTCGGCCTCCAGGCGCTGCAGCCGCTCCCGGCTCTGGCGAAGCTCGGCTTCCAGCGTGTTGGTGCGCTGTCGCGCCTCCTCGAGCTCCTTCCGCACCGCCGCGCGCTCGGCCTTGGCGGCCTCTTGTCGCTGCTTGTCAGCGGCAGCGGCGCGCTCGGCTTGCTCGCGCTGATCGTCGAGCTCCGCCTGCACGGCGTCGGCGCGCTCGTCCGCCGTCGCGGCTCGGGCCTCGAGCTCCGCAATCCAGGTCTCCCGCTCGGCGAGCGCCCGCTTCAGGCGGTCGATCTCCGCCGTCGCCGAGGCGCTCTTGGCGCTCGCGGCCGCTTGCCGCGACAGCTCCTCCTCGAGCCGGGCCAGCTTGGCGCGGAGCGCGCCGACCTGCTCGCTGGCCTGGCGCTCGGCGGCGCTCACCTGTTCGAGCTGCGCGGCGTCCGCCAGCGCCGAGCCCGCCAGCACCGCGGCGCTCGGCAGCTGGATCAGGGAGAAAGCGTCGAGCTCTTGCGCGCGCTGGCTCGCGAAGGCGATGAACCACTCCGGTTCTTCGGCCCCGCCCGGGACGAAGCCCGGGTCGATGCTCGGCTCCGGCTCGTCCTCCGCCGCGAAGTCCACCACGGCGTAGCCGACGAACGGCGTCTGCCCCAGCATCCTCACGTGCTCGAACTCTGCCGCCACGCTGTCGAAAAAGCCGTAGTAGTCGAGCTCGCCCTGTGTCTGGGGCGCGGCCGTCAGGCGCCGCGCCACCTCCGAGTTGGGGACGGCGATGGCCGCCGCCCCCCGCGGCGAGAGCACTCGCTTGAGCTTGCGGAGCGCGCCGGCCGGGTCGGGGAAGGCGAGCAGGTTCTCCACGATCCCGAAATCGAAGGCGCCGTCCCGAACCGAGAGCCCCTGCTCGCTGAAGGGCGCGAAGCTGACACTGCTCGAGGCGTTGCGGGTGACGGCTTCGAGCACGCGCGTCGGGTCGCTGTCGAAGACCTGGACGAGCCGCGCCCCGCGCTCGATCAACCGTTCGGCGAGGGACCCCAGCGCGTCGCCGAAGACGGCCACCCGGCGGCCGGCGACCCACGGCTCCGCGTACGCCGCAAGGACGATGCTGGGTTCGATCGCGTCGTTTGCCATTTCGGAAATTCCGTTCCTGCTTACAGAAGAGCCGGCCGAGACTATAGTAAAAGTGGCGCTCATGAGCACCGTACACCGCAAGACCCTGGTCGTCGATGGACTGACGCCGGTGGGCGCCTACGTCGCGCTCCGCCGCACCGCCGAGTCGGGGTCGTTCCTGCTGGAAAGCGTCGTGCCTGGGGAGCGCTGGGGACGGTATTCGATCCTCGGCTATCGGCCGCGCCGTCAGGTCGTCGTGCACGGCCGCTCGGGCGTCGATCCGTTCGCCGCCCTGGCCACCCAGGTCGCGGCCGGTGGTCCCCAGGAGCCGGACATCGCCGCCCAGTTCGCGCGCGCGCACGTGGGGACGCTGGCGTACGACATGGTGCACTACGCCACCAAGGTCGAGCCGTGGCCGAAGACCGCGGAAAGCGAGCCCGTCGCGCGCTTGATGGGGGAGGCGACCGTGGTCGTGTTCGACAATCTGACGCACACCGCCACCATCGCGTCGACCCGCCGCGACGAGGTCGAGCGCACCGAGCGCGAGCTCGGCAACGCCGTTCCGCTGCCGCCGCTGCCGCCGCCGGATCCCACCGCTCTGCCGGACGACGTCTCCGTCGACACCGACGACGAGGCGTTTGGGCGCGGGGTCGAGCGGGTCAAGGAGTACATCCGCGCGGGCGATGCGTTCCAGATCGTGCTGGCGCGGACGTTCTCCACGCCCGGGGAGGCCAACCCGCTCGAGGTGTACCGCGCCTTGCGGGTGCTGTCGCCGGCGCCGTACATGTACCTGCTGGAGATGCCGGCGCTCGAGAGCGCGCCCGCGGTCGCCATCGCCGGCGCGAGCCCCGAGACGCTGGTGCGGGTCGAAAAGGGACAGGTCACGCTCCGGCCGATCGCCGGCACGCGCCGCCGCGGCCGCACCCCAGAAGAGGACGAAGCGCTCGCCCGCGAGATGCTGGACGATCCCAAAGAGCGCGCCGAGCACGTGATGCTCATGGATTTGGCGCGCAACGACATCGGGCGCGTCGCCGTGCCAGGGTCCATCCGCTTGCCGCAGCGGATGATCGTGGAGAAGTTCAGCCACGTCATGCACATCGTCAGCGAGGTGACGGGGCAGGTGGTCGACGGGCAGGGGCCTTGGGATGTCTTGCGAGCCACCTTTCCAGCAGGGACCCTGAGCGGAGCGCCGAAGGTGCGCGCGATGCAAATCATTCGGGAGCTCGAGCCGCGGCCGCGCGGCGCCTACGGCGGCGCGGTTGGCTACGTCTTGCCGTCCGGCGACTTGGATTTCGCCATCGCCATCCGCACCGTGGTGATGCGGGGGGATCGCTTCGAAGTGACCGCTGGCGCCGGGATCGTGGCCGACAGCGTCCCGGCCTTGGAAGCCAAGGAGACCCGGAACAAGGCTCGGGCGGCCCTCTCGGCCATCCACGCCGCACGCTCTGCGCGTCCCAGAGTCGCCGGGTGACCGCGGGCCGGCGGACGTCGTTGCCAGTCGCGAGCGGCGAAATGCCATGAGGTCTATTTTGCTGGAGTGGCTGCCGGTGTGGGCGCGCGGGGCGGTCGAGGTGCTGTTCGCTCCCAAAATGCTCTGGCTGATGTCGACCGCCTCGGTGGTGATGTTCGTCGCGAGCCTCGTGCTCATCCCCTGGGCCATCCGGCACCTGCCCGCGGACTACTTCACTCGGCGCGACACGCTCGTGCCGGAGCTGAACCAGCCGCCCGTGCGCGCGATCTTCATCAAGCTGGCTCGCAACCTGCTTGGGGCGCTGCTGCTGGTCGCGGGCGTCCTGATGCTCTTTTTGCCGGGCCAAGGGCTGCTCACGATCTTCGTATCCCTGTTCCTGATCGATTTTCCGAAGAAGCGACGGCTGCAGCAGCGCATCATCGTGTCACCGCCGGTGTTCGGCGCCATCAACCGCTTGCGGCAACGCGCCGGGCGCGAGCCGCTCGAACACCCCTGAGCTTTGCCATGATCGACGAGAATGCCTTTGGTCTTTTGGTCTCCTACTTCGGCATCGAGGATGACGAGTATTCGCTCGCGCCCGAGCAGTTCTTGGCCCGCTGCGAGACCTTCCGGACGCTCGTGCGCCGGATGGCGGACGAGCGGTGGCCCGGCGAGGGGCTGCACAAGCTGGATCTGGGGCACGCCATCTATCTGGAGCTCGCCGAAGACGACCCGCTCGCGGAGCCGGTGCGCTGGTTGCGGGAGGCCCGCGCGGCCTTGAAAGAAGCTGAAATCGAGAGCGTCTGCGTGCTGAGCCACGGCGGCCGCTGGGTGGCCGACCGCGACGACGACCGGCGACCGGCACCCGGCTGGCTGCAGATCGCCAGCTCCAGTGAGCCCTTGCGCCGCGCCCTCTACGCCGACACCGCCGCGCAGATCGACGAAGACGGCGCGCCGGACGGCTGGGGCCCCGGTGTCTACATCGACACCGAGGCGCTCGAGGCGCTGGGCCTGAAGCTGAAGAACGCGCCGACGGCGTTGGGGGTGGCGGGGGCCGTCTTCTACCGGATCGGGCGGTGACGCTCGAAGCGCCAGCGCCCGGCGGAGCGTCTCCCGCGACTCAAAGATCCTTTTGATAGATCCGATAGGTCTTGTAGACCTTGCCGCCCATGAACTTGATCCCGACGTTGACGGGTGCGTTGTCCTCCAGGGTCCACGACAACTCCCCCCACTTGATGCCCAGGTCGACGCCGGCGCGGTTCATCTTCGAATAGAGGTAGGTGCTCAAGCCCGCGTACTTCTTCTGGCCGCGGTACTTCTTGCGAATGCCGAGGAACGCGAGGCGAGCCGTCTCGGGTGACTGCACCTTCAGCCGCCAGAGGAGCTTGGCGATCCCCGTCGGAAACAGCGAGCCGTTCAAATCCCGAATGCACTCGTTGATGTTGGGGATCGCGACCGCGAACGCGGCGGGCTCCCCCGAGATTTCGGTGATGATGGTGAGCTTCGGGACGATGACGAGCCGCAGATCCTCCGCCAGCTTGCCGAGTTCTTTCTCGCTCAGCGGCACGAAGCCCCAGTTGTCGCTCCAGGCGTCGTTGAAGATATCCATCACGATGCGCACGTCGCGGTCGAGGTGTTTCATCTCGACCGGACGGGAGCGCACCTCCGGCATCGCCTCGATGTCGTCATGCGCCTTTTGAGCGCGCTTCGGGACGTCGCCCACGACATACCGCCAGGCGTACAGATCCTTCAGCTTGCTGAAGCCCGCGCGCTCGATCAAGCCCCCCTGATAGGGCCGATTGTGGGGCATCATGTACATGGGGGGCGTGTCGAAGCCGTCGATCAGGCAGCCGATCTCTTCGTTCATATTGAGCGACAGCGGGCCGCGCAGGTGCTTCATGCCCCGCTGACGCGCCCAGTCGGCGGCGCGGTCGAGCAACGCACGGACGACGTTTTCGTCCTCGATGGTGTCGAGGAACCCGAAGAAACCGGTGTCGTCGCGGTAGCGCTCCAGATGGGAGTGGTCGATCTGCGCGGTGCAGCGGCCCACGCAGAAGCCGTTGCGGTGCGCGGTGAAGATGGTCGCCTCCGCGTGCTCGAAGAACGGATTCTTCGGGTTGAGGCGCTGCTTCAGGTCGAAGTCGAGCGGCCGCACGTAGTTCGGCTCGTCACGGTAGACGTACTCGGGCAGCCGCAAGAAGTCATCGAGCTTGCCCCCGATGGGGATCTGCCGGATTTCCGTGGAGCTGGAGCTGGAGCTGGAGCTGGTTGCGATGTCGTTCATGGATGTTGACTTGATCGAGCGGCCGCGCGGAACGAGGGAACCCGTGCCCTCAGATCACCCCGTACTTCTTGCCCACTGCCTGGAACGCCTCCAAGGCGCGGTCGAGGTGCGCGCGCTCATGGGTCGCCATATAGCTCGTGCGGAGCATCTGGTGCTTCGGAGGCACGCCCGGCGAAATGAAGGGATTGGTGTAGATCCCGTGATCCTCGAGCAGGTCGCGCCACATCATGATGGTGCGTAGGTCTTGCCGGACGTAGATCGGGATGACGGCGGTCTCGGTGTGCCCGAGCTCGAAGCCGAGCTTGCGCAGCTCATCGCGCATGTAGGTGTAGTTCTCGCGCAGCTTGTCGATGCGCCAGCTCTCCTCCTGCATCACCTCGAGCGCGGACATCGCGGCGGCGACGCATGGCGGCGCGGCGCTGGCCGCGAACATGAACGAGGGGGCGAAGTGGCGGATGTAGTCGAGCACCTTGCGCTCGCCCACCAGCCAGCCGCCGATGCTCGCGAACGATTTCGAGAAGGTGCCGCCGATCAGATCGACCTGATCGCTGAGCCCGAAGTGGTGAGCGGTGCCGCGGCCGCACGGGCCGATGACGCCGAGGGCGTGCGCGTCGTCGACGAGCAGCCGAGCGCCGTGTTTTTTGACGACGGGCACGATCTGGTCGAGCTTGGCGATCTCACCCTCGGCGCTGAAGACGCCGTCGGTGATGACGAGCGCTCCTTCCCCCGCGTCCAGCTTCTCGAGCACCTGGTCCAGGCTGTCGGGATCGGAGTGCCGGTAGCGGACCATGCGCGCCCCGGCGGCCTGCCCCAGGCGAGCTCCGTCGTAGAGCGAGGCGTGCACGTTGCGGTCGATGACGGCCACCGTCTTCTTGTTGCTGAGCAAGGCGGAGCAGGTCGCGAGGTTGACCTGATAGCCGGTGGTGAAGACCAGCGCGCTCTCCTTGCCGAAGAAGGCCGCGAGCTTCTCTTCGAACTGCTCGTGCAGCTTCATCGAGCCGTTGACCAGCCGCGAGCCCGTCATGCTGGTGCCGAAGCGCTCGATCGCCTCCTGGGCTGCTTGACGGACCTTGGGGTGGGTGGTCAGGCCCAGGTAGTTGTTCGAGCCGAGCATCACGACCCGCTTGCCGTTGATCTCCGCCTCGGGCCCGTCGTTCAGGTCGAGCGGGCGGAAGAAGGGGTAGATCCCCATCTTGCGCGCGTTGTCGGCGGCCATGAACTTGAAGCATTTCTCGAACACGTCGCGGCCGCCGATCGCCGACAAGCTGGTGCGCTCGCGCAGCGACTCGTCCATGTCGTTCGAGCCGGTCACGATGGGCGGGCCGGCGGCCTTGGCCGAGCCGTTGACGTGGCTCACGCCGTTGCCGTTCTTGACGGCCGGCTTCGGCTTCTCCGTCTCGAGCACGTCGAGCGCTGGATCGACGTTCGGCAAGGCGTGCCCGTTGAGCAAGACGCTCCAGGCAGCTTTGACCCGCGAGCGGGCGTCCATGACACCTTCGGCGGCTTTCATCACGCGGTCGTCGCTCACCAGCCGCATCACCCCCGGATTGAGGAGCACCTTGCGACTACCTTCGACGATTCGATCTTTGAAGCTCATACGTCCTTGCTCCTCATAGCGGGATCGGGCCGGCACGGCGCGACGGGCCGGAGCCGGGCCGAGCATAGCTAGGAAGTGCCGCCCGCGCACCCAACGCATCTTCCGAAATGATTTATCGTGCCCCGGCCATCGAGCGGCGGAAGACGCTGGCAGCCTCAGCTAAATTTCTCGGCTGGTTGAACCGGATCACCGTGGCGGCGGCGGAAGCTACGCGACCTCTCGAGATGCGTCAATCGCCGCCCAGGTCGTCGGGGGGCCAGGCGTCGGTGCCGGCGTCATCCACGTGAACGCGCTCGAGGCACAACCCGCCCGCCGGAGCCGTCATCCCGAGATCCAAGCGCGACCGGGACGAGAGCCCGCGGGTCACGGCGCCCGGTCGCAGGCGACCGCGCCCGACGTCGACCAAGGTGCCCGCGATGATGCGGACCATGCGGTGCAGGAAGCGATCGCCTTCGATGACGATGTTCAGGACGCGCGGGTCACACGCATCCTCGCTGACGTCGGCGCGAAATATCGTGCGCACCGTGTTGTCGCGATCATCGCTGGAGCTGCGGAACGCCGCGAAGTCGTGGCGGCCGAGGAGCAGCGCCGCCTCCTGCTGCATCAGCTGGTGGTTCAACCTGTACCCGACGCGCCAACACCGCTCCGACCAGAAGGGATCGCGCACCTGGCTGCGCAGCAGCACGTAGCGGTAGACCTTGCGCAGGGCGTGGCGCCGAGGATCGTACCCGGCCGGCACGCGCGCCGCCCGCACCACGCAGATTTCTGCGGGCAGGTGGCCGGCAAGCCCGAGCGCCCAGCTCCGCGGCTCGATCACTCGTTGAGCGTCGAACGCGACGAGCTGCCCGCGAGCGTGGACGCCGGCGTCGGTGCGGCTGGCGCCGCGCAGATCGCTGGCCTTGGCATCGATCGCGGTGATGGCTCCCCAAAGCTCCCCCGCGATGGTCCGAGCATTGCTCTGACGCGCGTAGCCGCCATAGCGGGCGCCGTCATAGGCGACCGTCAGCAGCACCCCGGCGGGCACGCTGCCGGCGCTCATCAGGTCTTGGGGACGAAGTTCATCGGGACGGCGACCTCGACGCAGCCGCCTTCCGGCGCCGGGTACCTGCCGGCGCGGAATGATTGCAGCACGCACTGCGCGACGCTGGGATCGCCGAGGGCGTTCTCCGAGACTCGGGCCGAACACACCTGACCCCCCGGACCGATCCGGACCGTGACCACGAGCCTGCCCTGCAGCATCGCGTTCTGACGCAGCG
Source organism: Pseudomonadota bacterium (assembly GCA_023418705.1). Classification (GTDB taxonomy): domain Bacteria; phylum Myxococcota_A; class Polyangia; order Polyangiales; family Polyangiaceae; genus JAEZYZ01. Next base: position 29,347 of record JAEZYZ010000206.1, read on the forward strand.
CGCGCTCGTAGCACCCGCGTCCTTGGCCTGCCTTGGCGCGCAACGCGGAGCGCAGGTTCGCGGTCGCGGTGCCGGTGCACTCGCCGGCGCAGCCCCCACCGCCGGTCGGGCGCTTGACGGTCGTCTTGGGCTGCTCCTCGGCGCCGGCCTCCGGCAGCTCCTCGACGGGGGGCGGGGGCGGCGGCGGCTCCTCGAGCATGGGGGTCGGTGCCGGTGGGGGTGGCGGGGGCGCCGAGGCCACGGGCTCGTCATCGCGGCTGGTGAAGTAGATGATGCCTCCCATCAACAGCAGCATGACCGCGGCGGCCGCGATGAAGGCTCCGCTGCCTCCGGTTTTGGGAGGGGGCGGCGTCGTGCTCGTCATTTTCCGCTTGGCTCCAAGGGTCTGAAAAAGCGCCGCGTGACTATAAACCCCCGCCTGTTCATGGCGAGCGACTTTTGGCCGGGCGGGCCCCCGGAGAGCTCGGCGGTGGCATCGGCTCGGGCGTCGGCCCTTCGTTCGGGGCGGCCTCAGGCCGGGAGAACAGGCTGACCGCGGTGTCGCCCCAGCGGCGGACCGACGCCCGAACGAGCTGGTCGGCGAGCTGCTCCGGGCTCGCTGCGCTGGCAGGGTGCTCCAGCACCAGCGCGCCCGCCGGCGACAGCAGGTCGAGGCGCAGCAACGACTCGAGCGCGTCCACCGCCGCCGAAAGCTCCGCCCACGGCGGATCACAGAAGACCACATCGTAGGGGCCTTGGGCGACCAGCGCTGGACCTGCGCGGCGCACCGGAACGGGGATCAGGGTGGCGGTGGCACGGTCGACGCGCAGCGCGGCCAGGTTCTTCTCGATGCTCTGCAGCGCCGCCCGAGCCGACTCGACGAACACCACCCGCTCGGCCCCTCGCGACAGCGCCTCGATGCCGAGCGCGCCGCTGCCGGCGTAGAGGTCGGCGACGACGGCGCCGCGCAGGTCACCCAGGATCGAGAATAGCGCTTCGCGCACGCGATCCGTGGTGGGTCGCGTTCGATCCCCGCGCGGCGCTGCCAGCGCCCTCCCACCGAATCGACCTCCGATCACGCGCATCGGGGCTCCGGGATCAGGTGGTCTCGAGCTTGGTCCAGAGGTGACGCCGCATTTTCTGGCGGTGCTTGTCCTTGCGAGTGATGAGGTGGGCGACGCTGAGCGCCGCCAAGAGCTCGCCCTCTTGCCCGAGTGCCGGCAGCACCGTGCGGCCCACGAGGAAGGTGCCGGGGACCGGACCTCGCAAAGGCTCCGCGGCGAGGTCGAAGTAGCCCGCTGGCTCCACCGTCCACAGCGGCAACATGGGCTCGGCGGCGGCGGAGCTGCCGGGGATGTGGACGCGGTCGATGTCGCGAGCGGTGCCGGTGGTGTGGTCCGTGAGGGGCAGGCCGTCGTGCACGGAGTCGACGATCAACGTGTGGCGCTCGATGAACGGCAGGTGCTCGCGCACGGTGGCGAGCACGGCCTCGCGCGCTTCGAGCAAGGTGAGCGGTCCGCGAGCGGGCAGCAGCGCTTCGGCCACCAGCAAGCTCTCGTCCGGCGCGCCGCCAGACGGCAGATCGGCGCACTCGAACCGTTGCAGATGGACGATCGGACGGCGTGGATCCGGCCTCCTCGGCGATGAAGGGATGACGAACGCCTCGTGCGACAGCGAGTCGGGGAGCCCCGCGCGCTTGACTACCAGGCTGACCACGAACCGGCCGGCTCCGACGCTGAGCCTTGGCCAATCCCGCCGTGCGCGGCGGGTGATCCCCTGGCCGCCCGACAGATCGGCGAGGGCTTCGCCCGAGGTGCTCGTCACGATCGCGTCGGCGCCCGTGGCTTCGTCCTCGCCGTCGACCAACACACCGGCGGCGATCCCCCGCCGCACGATGAGCGACGTCGCTCGATCCTCGAGGCGCACCTCGCCCCCGTGCAGCCGGATCCGCTCCACCAAAAAGTCCGCCAGCTCGTCCTCTCCACCGGCGAGCGCGACGATGCCGCGAGTCCAGGCGCCGTGCAGGCGGGCCAGCGCGAAGGGCGGGAGCTGCTCGGCGCTCGCTGCCAGATCGGTCGCGAACAGGGCCGGCAGCGCCACGACCTGGCGGTAGGGGTGACCGGCAGGGAACTTCGACAGGCAATCGGCGCCCTCTCCTGGCGCAAAGGGCAGACCGGCTGCGATGCGCCCGGTTTCGAGGCGTTCCCACAGGTTGCCGGGAGGCCACACGGCGTCGCGCTCGAAGGCGGCGTCGGCGCGTGCGTTGACCTGCGCGAAGGTCGAATACAGCTCGTCCACCAGCTGGCGCACCTCGGAGAACTCTCGATCGATTTCGCGCGCGAACAGTTCCATGTCCGGCGCGACCTCGAGGCGGCGGCCTGGCTCGAGGATCACGAACATCGGATCGAGCGTGCGGGTTCGGCGCCGAAAGTGCGGGGTCTGCGACAGCTCGTGCAAGATCCGCCGCCAGGTGGGCGAGGCCCCCGCGACGAGGGTGAACGGCCGGCGGCACAGCGGGCGGTTTTCGTAGCGATAGAACGCCGGCTTCGACGCTTGCCCGAGCACCAGCACCCGGAAGTCGCGGCGGGCCAGCAGCGCGGCGCAGCACAGGGCCCCGAGCGAGCGACCCAGGACGACCACGTCGAAGTGCCGCGCGCCGATGCTCACGTCTGGACCACCCGTGCGCGCCCGGTCGCCTGGGGCAAGAGCCGCACTCGGCCGGCAGCGATCCGGCTGAGCGCTTCCACCAGCGCCTGGTGCTCTTGCTCGAGCAGGCGCGCGGACAAGCGGGCCTCGTCATCGTCGTCGTGGATCTCGATCGCCCGCTGGAGGATGATCGGCCCGGTGTCGACGCCCGCGTCGACGAAATGCACGGTGCAACCCGTCACCTTGGCGCCGTACTCCAGCGCCTGGCGCTGGGCCCGCACTCCGGGGAAGGCGGGCAACAACGAGGGGTGGATGTTGACGATGCGACCTGCGAAATGTTCGACGAACTCGCTCGACAGCACCCGCATGAAGCCCGCCAGGACGATCCAGTCGGCGCTGGCGGCCCGCAGCGCCTCGATCAGGGCTCGGTCGTAGCTGGCGCGGTCGGGGTAGTCGGCGTGGGGCAGAACGCGCGCCGGAACGCCGGCTTGGCGGGCGCGCTCGAGGGCCCGAACGCCCGGTTTGTTGGAGATGACCAGCTTCACCCGGGCGTCCAGGCGGCCCTCGGACACCGCGTCCAAGATCGCTTGCAGGTTGGTGCCGGTGCCGGACACCAGGATGCCGAGGTCCAGCGTCGTCACGGCTTGGGGCTTCGGTAGCGCACGTGAGCCTTCGCAGCGGGGTCGTCGAGCGCGCTGAGCTCGCCCGCAATCCACGCCTGCTCACCGGCGGAGGTCAACGAGCGCACGGCAGCGTCGGCGGCGTCGGCGGCGACCACGGCGAACAGGCCGATCCCCAGGTTGAACGTGCGCTCCATCTCGCCAGGCTCGACCGGCCCGCCCTTTTCAATCAAGTCGAAAATCGGCGGGCGCGCGTGGTCGAGCCGGAGCTCGGCGCACACGCCCGCGGGCAGCACCCTGGGTAGGTTGCCGGAAATGCCACCGCCGGTCACGTGGCAGAGCGCGTGCAGCTGCCCGCCGAGCTCGCGTCCGAGCGCCGCGACGGCGCGCGCGTAGATCTTGGTGGGCGTCAGCAGCACCTCGGCCAGCGTGGCCCCGAGCTCGGGAACGTGCGCTTCGAGGTCGAGCCGGAGCTCGCCCTCCAGGACGCGGCGCGCCAGCGAGTAGCCGTTGGAGTGCAGACCGCTCGACGCCACCGCGATCACGGCGTCTCCCGGGTGAACGCGCGGCGGGCCGAGCAGCGCCTGGCGAGAGACGACACCGACGGCGAACCCGGCCAGGTCGTACTCCCCTTCGGGGTACATGCCGGGCAGCTCTGCGGTCTCACCGCCGAGCAGCGCGCACCCCGCTGACCGGCAGCCCGCGGCGATGCCGGCGATCACCCGCTCGGCGGTGTCCAGGTCGAGCTTGCCGCAGGCGAAGTAGTCGAGAAAAAACAGGGGGCGGGCGCCCGTGGTGACGACGTCGTTGACGCACATCGCGACCAGGTCCTGCCCGATGCCGTCGTGTTTGCCAGTGGCGAAGGCGACCTTCAGCTTCGTGCCGACGCCGTCGGTGCCGCTCACCAGCAGCGGGTCGGGGACGTCGCCCGGCAACGCGCACAGCCCGGCGAAGCCACCCACGTCGGCGACGACCTCGGCCGTGCGCGTCGATTTCGCCAATCCCTTGATGCGCTCGACGAGGGCGTCGCCGGCTTCGATGTCCACTCCAGCCTGGCGGTAGGTGAGGGCCATGGGCCGGGTCTTAGCAGGTTTCGGCTACAGCGGGGCGGCTACCCCTCGCGCCAGCGCCCGCGCCGGACTGAACGGCTCCAGATCCAGCGGCGGCTTCTTCCCCAAAACCAACGCCGCCACGATCTCTCCCGTGATCGGCGCGAGCAGGATGCCGTTGCGGTAGTGGCCGGTGGCGAACACCAGGCGCTCGACCGGGCCTTGGCCGAGCAGCGGCAGCTGGTCGTCGGTGAAGGGACGGAAGCTGGACCAGGCGCCGTTCAGCGTCGCCACCGACAGGGCGGGCACGAGGCGGATGGCCGCTGCCAACAGGTCGTGTACCGCCTGTGCGGTGACTTCGCGGCGATAGCCTACGAACTCCAACGTCGAGCCGATCAGGGTCCGGCCATCGTCGCGCGGCACCAGGTAGCACCGGGGCCCGAACACCACGTGCTGCAAGATGGGGGTCGGGCTCGCGAGCTGCACGATCTGTCCGCGAGCGGGACGGACCGCGCCCCCGTGCAGCGTGGAGCCCTCGACCAGGGTCGACCAGCTGCCCGCGGCCAGGACCACCCAGTCGGCCAGCGCCGCGCTGCCATCGTCGAGCACCACACCGCGGGCGCGCCCGCCCTCCACCAGCACGCGCCGCACGTAGGCCCCCGTGCGAAACTGCGCGCCGGATCGCTGCGCCGAGATGTGCAGCGCCCGGAGCAGCGCCTTTGGCTCCACTCGACCGTCGTCGGCGAAGCGCACCGCTGCCATCAAGTCGGGGTTCAGCGCCGGCTCGAGGGCGCGCAGCGCGGCGCGGCCCAGGCGCTCGGCGCGCTGCCGGTGGCGGCGCTGCCAGCGGAGCTCCCGGGTCAAGGCGGCGGCCCCGGCGCGGTCGTCGGCGACCCGCAGCACCCCCGAGCGACGGTACTCGATGTCGATGCCGCAGAGCTCGGCCAGGGTCTTGGCCAGCGCCGGGTAGCGATCGCGGCTCGACAGCGACAGCGTCGTCATCGGTCCTGGGCCGTGCGACTCCGCCTGGGCGCCGAGGATGCCGGCAGCGGCGCTCGATGCCTCCGCTCCCGGAACGCTGCGCTCGAGCACGGTCACGCGCGCCCCCTCGCGGCTCAGCGCCAGCGCCGCGGCGCAGCCCATGACCCCTCCGCCGACGACCAGCACCTCGGGACGGGGGGACGTGCTTGGCGTTCGGCGGGCGCGGCGCGAGATCGAGGGTCGGGTAGGCTTCGGCACGAGGGTCCTATACCCGGTGTGGCCGCCGTTTCGGAGCTGATTTCTAACCGTCCCTGACGGGGCGCAGCAGGCGAACCAGCGCCCACGAATTGAAGAGGGTGAACGCCCCGAACAGGCCGACCAGCCCGAGCACCCAGCGGATGCTGCTCGGTGACTCGCCGTCGATGAGCAGCCAGCCGTCGGCAACCGTCTCGCCGGCGACGCCTGAGGCAGCTTCGGAGAGGCCGCGATAGCGCAGGCCCGCCTGGGAGAACGGCAGCAGCCGCCCGACGAACGAGCTCGGCGGCACGAAGTGCGGCCCTTCCAGGTTCTCCGGAACGCGGATCTGCACCCAGATCCGATCGTTGCCAGCGGCGCGCGCCAGGCGATAGCTGCCGCGCTCGAGCGGGCGCCGATAGCGCACGGCTTCGCTGACCGAGAGCTCGCCTTCGGCGCGGACCCAGCCGGGCGAGGCGCCGGCGGAGATCTGGCTCAAATTCCCCACATCGACCGGTCGCCCCGATTGGAGCGCATAGCGGGCGTCCGGCCAGAGGCCGAGCGCGAGGGCCAGGCTGCACAGGGCGCTGACGCAGAGCACGACCAGGGTGAGGCGACGCCCAGGGCGGCGCGGCGCCGGCAGCGACTCGAGCTCCGGATCGCCGGGGGCAGCGGACGCGGGACCAAGCGTGGCAGTGGGCGGGGACATCGAACGCACGAAACGGCCGAAACGGCAGTGATCGCCCGCATTTCTGCGTGGCGCGGCGACCATGATGCACCAGAACTGACATCGCGGCATCGGTCAGGTTCCCGAGGGCCGCAAATCCTGTGACGAGCTGCGGCGGGTTATTCTAGACTCGGCGTATTCCATGGCAGCTCCCAGCAAGATCATCTGCCCCTCCTGCGGCTTCAAGAACACGCCCCCGCTCCCCAACGAGCGCTGCGTCTCTTGCGGAGCGAAGATCGACGACCTGAAGCGCGCCCTCATGCGCCAGGACGAGCTCGAGCGGCGCTACCAGCAGGAAGGCTTCAGCGTTGCCTGGTTCGCGGTTTCGATCGTCATCATGAGCGTGCTCACCGCCGCGCTCGTCATGGGCTTGCCGATGGTCGTGCCCGCGCTCGACTTCGAGGGATCGGCCGGGATGCTGGTGGCGATCCCGGTCTGGTTCTTGGGCGGCATCCTGGTGGGCCTGATCTCGCCGGGCAAGACCTTCATCGAGCCCGTGGTGGCGGCATTTTTGATCGCAATCCCGACGGCGTTTTTGCTGTTTCGGGGTCAGACCGTCAAGACCATGCCCGCGTTCATGTACGTGCTCATGTCGGCGCTCGGCGTGCTGTTCACGCTGATCGGCGCCTACGTGGGTGAGCGGATCCAGATGGGACCGCCGCCGAAGAGCTACGAGTGATCGCTCGGCTGGCGCGATGGAGCGTCGCGGGGATCGCGGCGCTGACGATCGCCGGCTGTGATACTGCTGACCGCCCTGACACCCCGGAGCTGCTGCAGATCGCCCGCGGCGTGGACCGGCTGCGCGACGCGCCGCCCGAGCAGAAGCGCCCGCTGTTGAAGGCGCTGTCGCAGCTCCCGTGCGCCGAAGATGCGGGGTGTCAGCTGAAGCAGCTGTGCGTCCGCGCGTACGAGGCGCACCTGGAGGCGCTCGACGGCACCGCCGCCGTCCGGCGCGCGCTCGACAAGGGCGACGCCGGTCCGCTCGACCAGGCCGCCCGCCTGGTCGAGCTCAGCCGGACGCGCCTCGAACAGGCCAGGGAGCTCACCGAGCAGTGCGCCAAGCTCGAAGCCGAGCTCCGCCCCGACCTGTCCGTGGACCCACGCTGACCCTCGTCTCAGTCGTGAAATCCGTTTTCACCGAATCGAGGTGGGCCGAAGGCCCTGAATGCTCTTGCTGTGAAAAAAACCAGGGGGACCCTGGGCTCGATCACTCGGGCTTTGGCGGCGTTGCCGGCGGCGCTGCTTGCTGCGGCACCGCGGGCACGCTCGGCCGGAGCAGCTTGCGGGCCTTGGCTCCGGCGCCGCGCGGCTTCGCGTCGCGCCGGCGGACGTGCGCGGGCCGGTGCTTCTCCTCCCACTCCTTGGTGGTGAACAGCACGCGCCCAAACCGCGAAGCCTTGTGGAAGTTGCCCTGGCCCAAGATCGGCGACCAGGCGACCCCGCCGTTGTTCTGCATCGCGTACAGGTTGATGCGCCATTCCTCCCCCGGGGACGGCGGGGCCTTCTTCGCCTTGTCGAAGGCCTTCCACGGGATCTTGGCCTCCACGACGTAGCCGGTGTCCTTGTCGCCGGGCTTGTCGAGCGTGCCGTTCACGACCACGGCGCTGTCGACCTGACTCGACCACTGCTGATGGCCGAACGGGCCGTCTGGCTCCTTGCGTGGCTCGTTGTACCGGTCGAACCTCGAGTCGAAGACCAGGTTTTGCGGGTTGATCTGGATCTCGTAATAGTCTTCGTTGTCCCCGTCACCGTCCGGGTCGATCATGATTTCGACGGTGTCCTTGGTCCACAAGTGTGGATCCTTCTGCTTCGGCTCGAAGCCGCCGACCACGTCCTGGTCCTGGACGTCGAAGGCGACGTAGAGGGCCTTGGCGTCCCAGGTCAGCTTGGCGCGCGCATTGACCGGGAACGACCGGTTCGGTCGCCCCGTCCGCACATCGACGAACCCGCCGGTCGAGGCGGCGGACTTCCAGGCCTCGTCGTCGAGCTTGCCGTCGATGGTGATCTTGGCGCCGTCCGGCAGCTTGCGCGCCCGCAGCAGCGGGACCCGCGTCGAAACCGGGCGCGGGCTCGCCTTGGCCCCCCGAACCGCCAACGTCAGCACCTGACCACGGTTCTCGCGATCGTGCGGCCCTTTCGTGACGGGTAGTCGATCGGAGCCTTTCCAGATCCCGGTGACCACCTGCAGCTTGTTGCTCTTCAGATCCGAAGGGACCGTGAACGACTGCTGATCGGCGTAGATCTTACCGGGTTGCCAGTCGCTCGGCCCGAAGATCTGACGCGTCTCGCGCCACTCACGCAGCGGGCCGACGTTGTCGATGTTCAGCACACGCTCGCCAGCGCCGTCGATGACGTGGGTGAACAGGTTCCAACCTGGCTCGAGATCTTGGTGGAGCTTCCAGTAAAGCGTGAACTCGACTTTGTCGCCTGGCTTGACCGGTCCCTTGACGGATACCGAGTAGCCGATGAGCTCGGCCTTTTCGCCGAAGGTGATGCTGAGCTTGCGCGGCAGATCGGCGGGCGGCTTCTCGAGCACGTACTGCTGGAGCCGCTCGCGCTCCTCGGCCGTGATCTCCTTGCTGCCGCCGACGCACGCGCTCACCAGGAACGCGAACAGCAGGGCAGCGCCGTGGTCGAAACGCGGCTTGGTCATTGCGCTCACCGGGACGAGGGGCGCGGCAGCGGCCGCACGGATCTTGGAACCCCTGTCGGAACGTAGGCGACGATGGCTCGGTTTTCGCCCGCTTGGCTGCCGCTCACGACGTCGAGCCGCAGGCCCGAGAGCGGCGCGTTCCGCGTGCCGCCGCCGAGCGGCGGCCGCCAGATGCCGGCGACCACCACGGCCTCTGGGCTCCGGATGTTGCGCGGCATCTCGAAAGGCACCTCGTCCTTGTAGACCTTGCCGGGCTGCCACTCGCTGGGCGGCAGCGCCTGGCGGCCTTCGGTCGTCTGCCGCAGCGGCCCGCTGCTGTCGAGGTTCGCCAGCTGCTCTCCGCTCGGATCGAGCACGTGGGTGAAGGTGCTCCAGCCCGGACCGAGCGGCGCGATCGAGCTCCAGTACAGCGTGAGGGTGCCCGAGCTGCCCGGCGCGATCGTGCCGGCCGGCGACAGGTCGTAGCCGGAGAGGTGGACCTTGCCCTCGAAGTCGATGAACGTCCGATGCTGCACGTCGCGGGGAACCGCGGGCAGCACGTACGCTTGCAGCGCCGGGTCGAGCTCGCGGGCGGGTTCGGCGCGGCCCGACGAGCAGGCGGCTGCCGAGAGCAGCGAGAGAAGCGTCACCAACCGGGCAGAGCGCGCCATCATTTCTTGCCTTTCCCTTTCTTGCGCGCCGTTCGCTCGCGTTTGCGCTGGTTTTTGCGCGCGTTCTTCTCGGCCTTGCTGAGGGTCTTCATGCGGGGCGGCTCCGCGCCCCCGCCGCTCGGCATCCCGAAGCCCGGCATGCCCATGCCCGGCAGCCCCATCCCGGGCAAGCCGAGGCCGGGCATCCCAGGCATGCCCGGCGGCATGCCGCCGAGCGCGCCCATGTCCGGCATCCGGCCGCTCTTCATGGCGCGGCGCATGTTGCGGGCCATCGCGAGGTTCTTCATGCCGGGGATGTTGCCGAGCATGCCCATGTTCTGCCCCATGCCGCTCATCATCTGCTGCATGAAGAGGAACTTCTGCACCAGCTCGCTGACGCCCTGCTCCTCCTGCCCTGATCCGCGCGCGATGCGGCGGACGCGCGAGGGCTCGCGGATGAGCGCGTGCGGGTCACGCCGCTCTGCCGGCGTCATCGATTGGATCATCGCCTCGATGCGCACGAGCTCCTTGTCGTCGAGGTTGGCGCCGGCGGGCAGCATGCTGCCCATACCGGGCAGCTTCTCCACCAGATCCTTGAGCGAGCCCATGCGCTGGATCGTGCGCACCTGCTCGAGGAAGTCCTCGAGCGTGAACTGGCCCTGCATCATGCGCAGGGCGTCTTCCTCGGCCTTCTTCTGGTCGACGACGGACTCGAAGTCCTGCATCAACCCGACCACGTCGCCCATGCCGAGGACGCGGCTCGCCATGCCTTCGGGGCGGAACAGCTCGAGCTTGTCGGTGGTCTCTCCCAGGCCGACGAAGACCACCGGAGCGCCCGTGACCTCCTTCACGCTCAGCGCGGCGCCGCCGCGGGCGTCACCGTCGAGCTTGGTGAGCACCACCCCGCTGATGCCGAGGCGATCGTTGAACGCGCGCGCCGTCTTCACGGCGTCTTGGCCGATCATCGCGTCGACGACCAGAAAGATATTGTGCGGCGCGACCCGTGACTTGATCTCCGACAGCTCCTGCATGAGGGGCTCGTCCACGGCGAGCCGGCCGGCGGTGTCGTAGATGATCACGTCGCGGCCGAGCTTCTTCGCCTCCGCGTCGGCCGCAGCGCAGATGTCGACGGGCGTCTGTCCCGGCAGGTTGAAGACCGGGATGCCGATCTGCTCGCCCAAGATCTGCAGCTGCTCTACCGCTGCCGGGCGCTGCATGTCGGCGGCGACCAGCAGCGGCTTCTTGCCTTCGCGCTCGAACCAGCGCGCGAGCTTGGCCGCGGAGGTGGTCTTGCCCGAGCCCTGCAAGCCGACCAGCATCACGCCGGTCCGCCCGCTCGGCGCGACCTGGACCGGCTCCGTGTCGGCCCGCATCATCTCCACCAGCTCGTCGTGACAGATCTTCACGAACTGGTCGGCGGCGGTGACCCGCTGCGTCTGCCCGTCGTGCTTGATGCGCGTCTGGACCGTTCGCCCAAGCGACTTCTGCTCGACCTGAGCCAGAAAGCGCTTGACGACGCCGAGCTCGACGTCGGCCTCCAATAGCGAGAGCCGAACCTCTCGCAAGGCCGACTGGATGTTGGCCTCGTTCAGCTCCGTCAGGCCCGCCAGACGGTTCTGGGCTTCCCGAAATCCCTTGCTAAGTGCCTCGAACACTGCGGGCGTCTTAGCACAGGTGCATCGAGGTTTCGCGGGCGGATCGCGCCGGCGCCACCAGGGCAGCGCGCCCCCTTTCGAGGCAGGTTCAACGGCTGGCTTGGTCCCGCCGGCTCTGGATCAGGCCGTAGAGCTCGCGGCGGGGGCGCTTGGTGAGCTGGCTGAGCTCGGTCGAAAGCTCCTTGGTGCTGGCGCCTTCGGCCAGCCGACGGTCGATCCAATCGTCGACCTCCTCGTCGGAGAGGCCTTCGGCTTCCCCAGGGGCTCCACCCCCGACCACGAGCACGACCTCACCGCGGGGGCTCGGCGGCGCCCGGCCGAGCTCGGACAGCGTCCCCCGCAGCACCTGCTCGTGCAGCTTGGTCAGCTCGCGGCAGAGCGTCGCCGGTCGGTCGGGGGCGAGCGCCGCGAGATCGTCGAGCGTCGCCTGGATCCGCCCCGGCGCTTCGAACAGCACCACCGGCTCGGCGCTGTCGCGGATGCGCTCCAGCGCGATCTGGCGCCCTTTTCCCTTGCGCGGCAAGAAACCGAAGAACGAAAACGGCCCGTCCACCAGACCCGACAACGCGACGGCCGCCGACACGGCGCTCGGTCCCGGGATCACCGAAACGACGACGCCAGCGGCCGCGGCGGCCTGGACGAGCCGCGCGCCCGGGTCGCTCACCCCCGGCATGCCGGCATCGGTCACCAGCGCGGCGTCTTCGCCGGCCAAGAGCCGCGCCACGGCGTGCGCGAGCTTCGAGTCCGAGGCGTGCGCGTCCAGGCTCTCGAGGCGCTTGCCGGTGACGTTCAAGTGCGCGAGCAGACCGCGCGTGCGGCGGGTGTCTTCGGCGAACACGATCGAGGCGGCGCGCAGCGTCTCGATCGCCCGCAGCGTGATATCGCCGAGGTTGCCGATGGGCGTGCCAACCAGGTAGAGCTTGCCCGGCTCAGCCGACTTCGACGGCATCGCCCAGCGTCTCGCGCAGGTACTCGCGCAACCGCCCGGTGAGCCGCGCCTCGAGCTGGCGCACGCGTTCGCGCGACACGCCGAACTCGTCGCCCAGCTGTTGCAAGGTCATGGGCTCGTCGGAGACCAGGCGCTTGTCGAAGATCGACACGTCCTTGCCCGAGAGGGTCTTGCGAAACTCCTCCAGGCGCTGCCGAACGATCTCCTGGATTTCGCTGCCTTCGGCGATGCTGTCCGGGCCTTGCGAGGCCGCCGGGAGCAAGTCCATGCGCGTGGTCGGCTTGCCGTCGCTCTCGCTCACCGCCGCGTCGAGCGAGGCGTCGCCACGCGAGAGCCGGCGATCCATCTCGACCACGTCCTTTTCGTCCACGTTGAGCCGCTTGGCGATCTCACCGTGGGTCGGCTCGATGCCCATCGCGCTCAGGCGAGCCTTCTCTTTGCTGAGGTTGAAGAACAACTTACGCTGCGCTTGCGTGGTGCCGATCTTGACCATGCGCCAGTTGTTCAAGATGAAGCGCAGCATGTAGGCCCGGATCCACCAGGCGGCGTAGCTCGACAGCTTGACGCCACGGTAGGGGTCGTAGCGCTTCACCGCCTGCATCAACCCGATGTTGCCCTCTTGGATGAGGTCCATCATGTTGCGGTAGGCGCGCCGGTACTCGTAGGCGATCTTCACCACCAGCCGCAGGTTCGCGGTGACGAGCTTGGCGGCGGCGTCGACGTCGCCGGTCTTGCTGTAGTGGACCGCGAGCGAGTGTTCCTCTTCAGGGGACAAGAGCGGGTGGCGCTGGACCTCCCGCATGTACATCTGCAGCGCGTCGACGCGGGCGAGCGAGCGCGAATCGCCCGCCTTCGAAGAGCTCTTGGGGAGCGGCTTGTCATCGAGGACTTCACCGGTCGCGTCGATGACCTCGCTGTCGTCCAGGTCGTCCGGATCGGACGCGTCCTCGTCGACGTCGTCGTCGTCGTCCTTTTCGCGCTTCGCCTTCGCCGGTTTCGGCGTCTTCGTTTTGGGCGCGCTGCCGGGCTTGGCGCGGCCTTTTTTGGCGCTGCTCGCGCGCTCGCCGCTCGGGGCGTCGGCGCGGAGCTGCTCCGCGTCCTCAGGGTCCTCCTCTGCGGGTTTCTTCGCAGCCGCCGGCCGTTTTTTGGAGCTGGCGCGCCCATTGGACGCCGGCTTCACCCTCGCGACGGCGGGTTTGGATCTGGAGGGGGTTTTTGAAACTTTCTTCGCTGCCTTTGCTGCCACGCAACAGCCTCTCCCGCAGGGCTCCTGGGCCCGAGGTCCCGAGAGCCTGGGTCGCCGTTGGGGCCACGTCAAGCCGGACCTCCGGCCGCGCTGCGCGTTGCGCGCCCAATCTCTCGGACCGCAGAGCCCGAAGCGGGACGGTCGACCCCGAGGGGTGTCGTCTATTTCTCCGGTAGACTCCCGCGGACATCGACCGCGGTCTGACTGCCGATTCGCATCGGGATCTCGCGCAGCACGGCCTCGCCAGACGGCCGCACCAGCTCGACCCGCACGAGCCCCGGATCCACGGCGATCGGCTTGTCCCAGCTCGCCCTGGGGATGGAGCGCCCGCCCACGAACAGCTCATCCTCGGGGCCGGCTCCGCTCACCCGGACCTCGAGCAAGGCCAAGCCCTTCTCGAGCTCCTGGAGCTCGGCGCGGGCCGCCTTGGCGGTCTGGTCGTATTTGGGATCTTGAAAGCTGGCGGAGGCGGCGTCGGCGGCGGTGATCTGCAGCTCGTCGTAGGCCTCGGCGCGACGCCCGAGGCCCACGAGGGAGCGGGCGATCATCAAGCGCGCGTTGGGGCTCGCCACCACCGCAAAAGAGTCGCGAAACGCGCTCAGCGCTTCCTCGTAGCGGGCCTGATCGAACGCCGCGAGCCCGCGCTCGAAATGTTGGGTCGCCTGCTGCTTTTGTTCGGCGGTGGCGGCCTCGGGGGACGCGGCTTCGGGCGTGGCTTCGTGCGCGCAGGCGCCGCCCACCAAGAGACCCAGCACGACGGCGACGATTCCGCGGGGAGCTGTCACGGAAGCTCCCCTAGCAGGATCGCGGGCCGCGGGGCAAACCGGCCCGGCGAGCCGTCAGATGCCGCGGGGTGTGAATTTCGGCTTTGGCTTGGCCGCTGGCGCGGCGGGCTTGGCAGGGGCCCGGCGCGCTGGGGCTCGCTTCGCGGGTGCGCGGGGAGCCGGCTTGCTGGCGGCGGGCTTGCGCGCGGGGGCCGGTGTCGCGGGAGCGGGCGTTTCGGCAACGGGAGGCGGCTCTTCCGGGCTTTCGGGCGCTTCCGCAGCTTCCTCGGCCTCCGGCGCCGCCTCCTCTGCGGCCTCTGGCGCCGCCGCGGGTTCTGCCGCGACCGGCTCGGCAGGGGGGGTCTCGGCGGGAGGCGGCGGCTCGCTCGGCGGGCGGACCTCTGCTGGCGCCATCTCGGCCGCTGGCGTCTCCGTCGGTGCCTCTGGGGCCGAGCCACCGCCGATCAGGGCGGCTGCCGCGGCCCCCACCACCAGCAGCCCGGCGATGGAAGCCACCGCCAAAAGTCGCGCGCGCCCCAGGCGCTCCGTCAGTGGCCGGATGGAGGCCACGACGGGGGCGGCCACACCGCGCGCGCGGTCGAGCAGATCCGGAGAGCTCTCCGTGGGCCGGGGCAGGCTGGCGACGGGGCCACCGGCGGGCGCGATGTTCGAGGGCACGTC
>JAEZYZ010000271.1 GCA_023418705.1 Pseudomonadota bacterium
GTCCGGTGATGCCCCACTTCACCCAGGTCGCGCTGAGCCCCGAAAGGTCGCCGTCCGTGCCGTCCTCGGCCGTGATGAGCAGGCGCCGAGAGGGGGGCGGTGGCTGCTGGGCGCCTTGGGCGGAGGGTGGACCGGAGTGAAAGCTCAGGGAGGGTTCGACGGTCGTCATGCTCGGCTCGTAGCCGACGCACATGACGATCGCGTGGCGCCCCTGAGGCGATCCGGCGAAAATCGGCTTCGGCCCGATCAGCGGCCCTTGGGCTCGAGCGCGATGTAGATCTTACCCTGGTGTTCGGAGGGGCGAATCTCGACCTGCTTCGTTTGAAAGCCTGCGGCCTCCACGCGCAGCCGGTACACCTGAGTGGGCACGAGGCCGGAGAGCTGCCGGCCGCTCAGCGGTCGCTCATCGAGCCACACGCGCGCGTGGTCCGGCGACAGCTCGAGCTCGAGGGTGACCGGCGCCGGGGTTTGACCGGTGATCTGACGGAACCCAGCTTTCATCGGCGCCGCGATCCAGCGCTCCGCGAACCCGGCGACGCGCTGGGCGGCGGGACCGGGTCCTTCGCCCGTGCCGATGCCCGTGAAAAACACGATCACGACGATCACGCCAACGGCGGCCCCAGCTCCGATCCAGCGCCGGCGCCAGCGCGGCCGGAGCAATAGCTCCTCCGAAGGCGGCAAGGTCTGCGTGGAGCCGCGCAGCGTCCGCACGCTCTCGATCGAGGTCGGGACCGGCGGAGGCGGCGGGGCCGAGCTCGGACGGAACCCCGCCGCGGGGGTGCCGGCGCGCGGCGTGATCAAAGGCAGCGCCGGCAGCGCTCCCGAAGGCGCGGGCAATGAGCTCATCGGGGGCGGCGGTGCCGAGCTGCGGACCGGCGCGAGCTCCGGAGTCCAGGAGGGCGACGACGCCCGCCGCTGCGTCGCCTCACGCCCCAGCTGCTGCAGCATCGACGCCTGCTCGAGCCGCGCCTTGCGGCACTCATGCTCGACCCAGGTCGCGAAGCCGAGCTGGCTCACCTCGAGCCCGTGCCGGCGTGCAAACTTGAGCAAATCGATCTGGAGCTCCCGCGCGCTCTGGTAGCGTTGGCGGCGGTCGGCCGCGAGCGCTCGCAGAATGATCGCCTCGAGCTCCGGCGGGTAGTCCGGGCGGATCTGTGATGGAGGGATGAAATCCGAGCTCCAGATCTTGCGGAGCGTCTCGACCTCGTGCTCCCCCTTGAAGACGCGGTACCCGGTGGTCAGCTCGCAAAGGACCACGCCCACGGAGAACAAGTCGCTCCGCCAGTCGATGGTCTGGCCGCGGGCCTGCTCCGGCGACATGTAGCCCAGCTTGCCCTTGAGCTGTCCCACGCCGGTCTTTTCACCGAGCTGCACGGCGCTCTTCGCGACCCCGAAGTCGACGATCTTCACGTGCCCGCCGAAGGTCACGATCAGGTTCTGCGGCGAGATGTCACGATGCACGATCCGGAGGGGCGCGCCGCTGAAATCGCGTTTTTGGTGTGCGTACTCGAGCCCCGCCAGCACCTCGTTGATGACGTAGATGGCGTGCTCGACGGGGATCGCCGCCTTCTCCCCGTACCCGCGCTGGCGGATCAGACTGCGCAGGTCCAGCCCCTCGATGAACTCCATCGCGATGTAGAACGTGCCGTCCACCTCGCCGGCATCGAACATCTGCACGATATTAGGGTGGGAGAGGGTCGAGGCGGTGCGAGCCTCGTCCAGGAACATGGTGATGAATCGGGTGTCCTTGTGCAGGAATGGCAAAAGGCACTTAACGACTACCGGCTTCTGAAACCCGAATTCCGCACGCAGCAGGGCGATGTACAGCTCGGCCATGCCCCCGGTGGCTAGACGGGTGAGCAGGGTGTACTTGCCGAAGGCCTTTGGCAGCTCGGCGGGCGCGTGCGTCGGGTGCTGGGCCTGCAACGATGAATCCTCGGGCCGGCGGGCCGCGCCAGCCTATATAGGCTACGCGCCCGCTCCGACCCCGGTCAATGCTTGCTCCTCCCGGCTGGGCGCAGCCCGGTACGCGCGGCGCCAGCGCGGGTCTGGAGCGTCGCTCGGCGGCAACGGCTCCTGGACCGCGAAGGCAAACGCGCTAGGGGCAGCCGCCGGTGAAAATCTACAATGCCGATGCCGCAACCGAGCGCGGCGCTCGCTCGGCCCTTGCGCGGCAAACCTCGAGAAAGACAGCGGGCGCTTCTCGCTAGAGAGAGCGCCCGGTCCTCGAGCGCCGGGGACACCGGCCTTCGGTCAGTCGAAGAGCACGCCGCGCTCGTGCAAGACCTGCACGATGCGCCGCGCGGCCTGCTCCGCGTCGAGCTGCTCCAGCGACACCGAGAGCGCGGGTTGCGAAGGCGCTTCGTACGACGGTGGGGTGTGCGCCTGACCGTAGATGCCGCGCGTGTCGCGGCGTTTGCACGCCTCGAGCGAGGTCGAGACGTGGACCTCGACGAAGCGAGCAGCCCCCACGCGGTCGCTCACACCCGCACGATCGGCGCGCTGAGGAGCGGCGAACGCGAAGATGGTCACGAGTCCGGCGTCGGTGCAGCGGCGAGCCAGCTCCGGGGCGTGCGGCGGCGGCGATCCGTCCGGGCGAGGAGAGGCCTGCACGACCCCGTCGTCCGGGTCGACCACGAGCGCGAAAACGCCGCGGTCGAACAGCTGGCGCTCCAGCGCGTAGGCGATGGCGCTCTTGCCGGACGCCGGCAGCCCCGTCAACAGCACCGTCGCACCCCCATGCCCGAGCCGCTCGCGCCGCTCGGTTTGGCTCACGTGGGTGTGCGGCCGCGGGTCGGTCCCCGCGTCGCTCCCTTTGGACCGGAGCGACTTCGACGCCTCGTCCACGATCATGCCGGCGGCCACGGTGTTGTTCGTCAGAGAGTCGATCAACACGAAGGCGCCGGTGGCGCGGCTCTTCTGGTACGGATCGTAGTAGAGCGGCCGATGACAGTGCATGGTGACCCGCCCGATGTCGTTCAGCTCCAGGCGCTCGGCGGGGATCTGCTCGAGCGTCTCGAGGTCCGTCGTGTACCCAATCTGTTCGACCTCGGCCCGTACGAGCTGGGTGGTGTGCTTGAGCAGATAGCTCTTTTGCCGATCGAGCGGACGCTCGCTCAGCCAGACCAGCATGGCGTCGAACCGCGTGCCGACCCGCGGCAGATTGTCCGGGTGGACCAGCAGGTCGCCTCGGCTGATGTCCACCTCGTCCTCGAGGCGCAGCGTGATGCTCATCGGCGCGAAGGCCTGCTCGACCTCTCCCTCGAAGGTGTCGACGGCGGCGATGCGGCTGGTCTTGCGTGAGGGCAGCACCATCACCGGATCGCCCCGGCGCACCACCCCCGAGGCGATCTGACCACAAAACCCGCGGTAGTGCAGGTTCGGGCGCAGCACGTACTGGACGGGATAACGGAAATCGCTCTGGTTGTGATCGCTCGCGATCGGCACGGTCTCGAGGTACTCGAGCAGCGTGCGGCCTTCGTACCAAGGCGTGTGCTGGCTGCGGTGCACCACGTTGTCGCCCTTGAGCGCGCTGATCGGCACGAAGAAGACGTCTTTGAACCCGAGCCGCTCCGTGAACGCCTTGAACTCCGCTCGGATCTCGTCGAAAACGTCCGATCGGTACTCCTTCAGGTCCATCTTGTTGATGCAGACCGCCAGGTGAGGGATCCCGAGCAGCGCGGCGATGTAGGCGTGCCGGCGCGACTGCTGGAGCACGCCGAGCCGGGCATCGATCAAGATGACGGCCACGTTCGCCGTGGAGGCACCCGTCGCCATGTTGCGGGTGTACTGGACGTGCCCGGGGGTGTCGGCGATGATGAATTTCCGCTTGGCCGTCGAAAAATAGCGGTACGCGACGTCGATCGTGATGCCCTGCTCCCGCTCCGCCTTCAGGCCGTCGGTGAACAGGGAAAAGTCGATCTCCACCTCGCCGCGCGACGACGCTCGCTTCACCGCCGACAGCTGATCCTCGTACACGCCGTGCGTGTCGTGGAGCAGCCGCCCGATCAGCGTCGATTTGCCGTCGTCGACCGAACCGACGGCGACGAAGCGCAAGAGCTCCTTTTGCTGGTGCTGTTGGAGGTACGTCTGGATATCCTGCTCGATCAGCTGCTGTTCGCTCATGACGGGCACCGGAGGCAGTAACGGAGGGTTTTGCGCGGCATCAGAAATAACCTTCGCGCTTCTTGGTTTCCATCGACCCCTCTTCGTCGAAGTCGATGAGGCGGCCCTGCCGCTCGGAATACTTGGTGAGCAGCATCTCTCGAATGATCTCGGGCAGCGTGTCGGCGGCGGAGGGCAGAGCCCCCGTCAGGGGATAGCAGCCGAGGGTGCGAAAGCGCACCCTCCGCAGCTGCGGCTTCTCCCCTGGATGCAGTCGCATGCGCGAGTCGTCCACCATGATCAGCGTGCCGTCGCGCTCCACCACCGGCCGCTCTGCCGCCAGGTACAGGGGGACGATCGGGATCTGCTCGAGATAGATGTACAGCCAGACGTCGAGCTCCGTCCAATTGGACAACGGAAACGCGCGGATGCTCTCCCCCTTGATCAGTCGCCCGTTGTAGAGATTCCACAGCTCCGGGCGTTGGTTCTTGGGGTCCCACTGCCCGTAGCGATCACGGAACGAGTAGATCCGCTCTTTGGCGCGTGACTTCTCCTCGTCGCGGCGAGCCCCGCCGAACGCGGCGTCGTAGCCGCCCTTTTGCAGCGCCTGGAGCAGCGCCTGCGTCTTCATGATCGTGGTGTACTTCTGGCTGCCGTAGTCGAAGGGATTGACGTTTTCCTGAATCCCGTCCGGGTTCGTGTGCACGATCAGGTCGAAGCCCTGCTCGGCGCAGAAGCGATCGCGAAACTCGATCATCTCCCGGAATTTCCAGGTGGTGTCGATGTGCAGCAGGGGGAACGGCAGCTTGCCGGGATGGAAGGCCTTCTTGGCCAGGTGAGCCATCACCGACGAATCCTTGCCGATCGAGTACAGCATCACCGGGTTGTCGAACTCGGCGGCCACCTCGCGAATGATGTGAATGCTCTCCGCCTCCAGCTGGCGCAGATGGGTGAGCTTCTGCGGGCTGATGACGGGTTCGGTCGAAACGGCGTGGGCTTGCATGGGCAGCATATCCGTGGGCGGCTATTTAGCACTTTTTTGGTCGGAAATGTGGGGATTGAACCACGGGCAGGGATTTTCCTTGGGATCTAGGACGGCGGGCGCGCGGGTCGCCTTGGCCTCCCGGTATAGAAGGGTAGTGAAAGGAAGGCCCCGAGAGGGCTCTTCTCTGAGCCCTCTGGCGCGAATGTAGGGCCGCCAGACAGGCAGAAATTCTACTGCAACTGCAAACTTTCGAGGCGCACAGATTTATGACACGCCGCTCCCACGCGCTGCAGGTATTCGCTCCGGGAAATCTCACGCGCCCCGAGGGACTGCAAATGTGGGGTCAGAAATTGCACGTCGTAGAGCTCGATTCCCGCGCGGGCCAGGCTCGTCACGCTCGCGATGAGCGCGACCTTCGATGCGTTGGAGCGCCGGTGGTACATGCTCTCCGCCGCGAACAGGCCGCCCTGGTGCACGCCATACAGCCCACCGACCAGCTCTCCCTGTTCCCAGACCTCGAAGCTGTGGGCGTGACCCAGCCGGTGCAGCTGCACGTAGGCGTCGATCATCTCCGGCAGGATCCAGGTGCCTTCCCGGCGGCAGCGCGCACACTCGTCGATCACCTGCGGGAAGGCGCGATCGAAGGTCACGACGAAGCGTCCTTTCCCGAGCAGCCGGCGCATGCTGCGCGAGACGTGCAGGCGCGCCGGCTCGATGATCGCGCGGGGATCGGGGCTCCACCAGAGCGGGGGCAAGCCGTCGTCGAACCACGGGAAGATTCCGGTGCGGTACGCCGAAAGCAGCCGCTCTGGAGACAGATCGCCGCCGATCGCCACCAGGCCGTCCTCGTCGGCACCTCCCGGATCGGGGAACTGGAACATCGGGGACGACCCGGTCGCCATCAGCCGCGCCTCGACGACGTGGATGGCGCCGACCGCTCAGCTGCGATCGCCGCCATTCGTTTCCTCGGACGGCGGAGCGCCGGGCGCCGGGGAAGGGGAGGGGGAAGCGGAAGGGGAAGGGGTGGGCCCGCAATCACACACCGAATAGCCGGACCCGTCCGGCAAGCACGCCTGTCCGCCGACGCACGCCCCGGGACCAAAGCAGCGCTGCGTGCTGCCGGGGATGCAGCGTTCGATCGGAGCGGCGTCGGTGCTGGGCGCCGGAACGTCGCTTGCGGTCGAAGCCCGAACGGGCGGCGCCGCTCCCTTCGCGTCGGACGAGGCGGCCGCGTGCGGCGTCAGCGCCGGGGCCGGGGCCGCCGCCGCGCGCGGTGTATCGGCGCCGTCGCCCTCGCACGCGATGCGCACCTCGCTCCTCGGCACCGCTACGCGGTTGCCCTCCGGTCCGTAGACCTCGTCGTACGAGCGAGCCTCGAGCACGCGGTAGCCACGGTCCCCGCAAGGGCGGGCGGCTTCCCGCAGACAAGCTTCCTGGGTGGACTTGCACTCGAGGCGATAGCTGCCGTCTGGTAGCGGCTGAACGTTGCCGCCCGAGGTCGCGCAGGCGACGGCCAGGGCCGAGATCGATAGCAATGGACGGAAGGCGCGCATGCGCTCCGAGCATAACGCGTTTTTCGCAGCTGCAACCATCGGGGGCTGACCGCGGCGAAGTCCGCCGACCGGCTGCGTTCAGCTGCTCTCTGCGATCAGATCGTCTTCGGTCCCGAAGGTTCGATCCCGGCCCGCGGACTGCACCTGAACCTCGCCGCCGTTGCAACGGACGCGGAAGCGCTCACCCCAGGGATCTTCGGCCATCGACTCGTCGCTCAGCTTTCGTTCGTGCAAAAGCTGAGAAATGGTCGGGCAGCCCTTGCTCTCGGTCCGGTAGCTCTCGACCACCTCGTGGATGCGCGTCGCCTTGCGGAGCGCATCGCTGGCGTTCTCCTCGCCGGTTCCCAAGTTGATGAACAGCGACGTGCCGAGCGTGATGACACCGATGCCTGCAGTGACGGCGGCAGCTTCGATCAGCGTGACGCCGCGACGGACCCGACGGGGAAGCATGCGGCTCCCATCAGCAAGCCTCATGCCAGCGACGAGAGCACCGAGACATCTCGGAAAACGGCTTCAACGGTGGGCGCCAGCTCCGATCGCTCCGGGACCACGCCTGTCATTTTGGCGTTGGCAGCTCCGGGCCTCGGAGCATCCTGTCAGTTTGGCAAATCCTTGCCTGACGGGCGGAACGGCGCCAGGTGGCGAGCGGGGTGCCAGGCCTGGGTGAGACTGCCGGCTCCACGCACGAGGTCGACGTGTCGGCGCGGCGCGCACCCGAGCCGCCGCGCGCTCACGTCGTCTCGCCGCTGGCGTTGCGCAGCGTTGTCTCGGGCGGCTTGGCGGTTTGCGGCGGTCGCGCCTGACGAACGGCGGATAGCAACTCGGGACCAGAGGCGCCTTTGGCGACCACCTCACCGAGCGCCGCCGCGCGGCGCAAGCTGGCAGCGTCGGTGCATGCGGTAAAGAAGACGACCGCCTCCACGACCTCCCGCGAGCAGAGCTCCGCCGCGAGCGCGACGCCGTTGCCGTCCGGTAGATCCACATCCAAGATCGCGGCGCGGAACCGTCGATCGACGTTCAACGCTTCCGCACAAGAGGTTGCGAACCGCACCTCGTAGCCACCGAGCCGCAGCAGTCGCAGCAGACTGCGGGCGGTCAAGGCGTCGTCTTCCACGACCAGCAAGGGTTCGGCTTCGCTCATCGGTGCCGCCGGGAGCCAACACGATCGCGGAGCCGTTAGCAAGCGGGTGCTTCGAGCACGAATAAATCCGCCTTCCGTCGGCTTGGTACGAGAAAACACGACAGGTGGGGCGCGCTTGATCGAGCGGCGGCGCCAGCACGGCAGCAGACTTGCGCGCGCGCCGGTGATGCTCAAGTTGCCCGGGCCGGCGTACCCCGACATCGGGGAACCGCTGGCGTGAAGCGCAGGAGATCCAAGGATGCGTATCGCGCAGGTTGCTCCGCTCTACGAAAGTGTCCCGCCCGCCCGCTACGGCGGCACCGAGCGTGTCGTCGCGTACCTGACGGATGAGCTCGTGCGGCAGGGGCACGACGTGACGCTTTTCGCCAGCGGCGACTCGACCACTTCGGCTCGGCTGGTCGCGATCCGCGAGCGCTCGATCCGCCTGGACGCCACCGTCATCGACCCGCTCGCCGACCACATCCTGATGCTCGAAAAGGTGCTGCAGCGCGCTGCCGAGTTCGACATCGTGCACTTCCACGTCGACTACCTGCACTTCCCGCTGTCACGGCGAATGGTCACCCCGCAGCTCACGACGCTGCACGGACGCCTGGACCTGCCGGACCTCCAGGCGATCTTCGACGAGTTTCACGACATGCCCGTCGCCTCCATCTCCGACGCGCAGCGCCGGCCGCTGCCGCAAGCCAACTGGTGCGGAACCGTGCACCACGGGCTGCCGGATTTGCTGCACCGGCCGTGCCTGCAGCCCGACGACTACTTCGCCTTCATCGGCAGGATCTCGCCCGAGAAACGGGTCGATCGCGCGATCGAGATCGCCCAGCGCCTGCAGGTGCCTTTGAAGGTCGCCGCCAAGATCGACCGCGCCGATCGGGAATACTTCGAAGAGCACGTCCGCCCGCTGTTCGAGCACCCTCTGGTGGAGTTCATCGGGGAGATCTCCGAGGGCGAGAAGACGGCCTTCCTCGGGCAAGCGCGCGCCGTGCTTTTCCCGGTGGACTGGCCGGAGCCCTTTGGCCTGGTCATGATCGAGGCCATGGCGTGCGGGACCCCGGTGGTCGCCTTTCGCTGCGGCTCCGTTCCCGAAGTGATCGAGCCAGGCGTCAACGGCTTCATCGTCGACGACGTCGACGAGGGGACCGTGGCCGCGGCGAAGGCCGCCCTGCTCGACCGCGCGGGGGTGCGCGCCGCTTTCGAGCGGCGGTTCTCGGCAGGCCGCATGGCTCGAGACTACGTGGCCCTGTACGAACAGCTGATAGCGGCCGCCGGGAAGAACCCCCGGCCGGCACGGGTGGTCGCCGCCTGACCGCGGCCAAAAATCTCTTGGTGATTTCGGAATAAGGATTCGGTCCCGGCGTTGATCTCGACGCCGGACCCGGTCTTACCCGCCGGGACGGCGTTCCGAACCCAATCCCATCCCAGCCAAGAGACGGCGCCGCGCGCTAGACTGCCAATTCCCCAAGCGGCAGCTGGTGTTCCCTCCCAGACCAGTGTTTTTCGCGCGGAGCCTACCGAGCTCCCCGGCTTCGGCCGGGGAGCTTTTTTTATGCCGGCGCGCGACCCGTCAGGCGGCATGCCGGCGCGCGACCCGTCAGGCGGCGACCACCGTCGTCGTCGGGCGTCGCTCAC
Organism: Pseudomonadota bacterium; assembly: GCA_023418705.1. Classification (GTDB taxonomy): domain Bacteria; phylum Myxococcota_A; class Polyangia; order Polyangiales; family Polyangiaceae; genus JAEZYZ01. The sequence continues at coordinate 9,410 of JAEZYZ010000271.1, forward strand.
GGCGGCTCGCGAGCAGCGTCATGGCCTGCCGCCCGTCGTCCGTCCAGGGGCGGTAGCAGTCCGGTTCGTGCACGAGCGGAGCGCCGTCCACTTCCTCACCGGTGCCGAGCTTCTGCAGATCGGTGATCAGATCCGCCATGGTCGCGTAGCGGTTTGCCGGGTTTTTGCGCAGCGCCGAGGTGACGATGCGATCGAGCCGCGGATCGAGGCCTTCGATCAGCCACGAGGGGGGCGGCGCCGGGCTTCGGAGCTGATGGGTGAGCAGCTGCACCGCCGGCACGTCCGCGAACGGCAGCTCCCCGGTCAGCATTCGGAACAGCACCACACCGAGGGAATAGATGTCCGCTCGTCCGTCGACGGGCTCGGCCACCGCTTGTTCCGGAGCCATATACGTCAGGGTCCCATGGATGATGAAGGGCTGGCTCGCGGGGCTCGTCTCCGGCGCCGTCGCCAAGCCAAAATCCAACAGCTTGAGGTGCCGCGCCGCACCTGGTGGACCGCAGAGGAACAGGTTGTCCGGCTTCACGTCGCGATGGACGACGCCCTGGCGGTGGACGGCATCCAGCGCCAGCGCCGCTTGTCGGGCGAGCGGAACGGCGATCTCCGCTGCAAGCGGACCGCGACGCGCCAGCAGCTCCGCGAGCGTTTCACCGCTGAGCAGCTCGAACACCACGTACGGGGTCCCCCGCTGGACGCCGTCGTCCAAGAGCTTGACCACGTTGGGATGGTCCAGGCGACGGGTGATCTCCGCCTCCTGCGCGAGACGCAGCTTGAGATCTTGTCGGCTCGCCAGCGCGGCGGGCAAGGTCTTGAGCGCCACCGCGCGATCGGTGGTCAGGTCGGCAGCGAGGTAGACCTCGGCCATGCCCCCACGCGCCATCGGCTCCAGCACGAGGTAGCTGTCTCCGATCCGATCGCCGGGCATCCAGGCACAGGTCATGCTCCGGCGACCAATTGCCCCGAAATCGCCGGCGTGGCCAAGTTTTGCCGGCTCGCTCAGGGCCCCGGCAAATCGTTCAGCTGGGCGCCGCAGACGCCCTGACGGCAAAGACAGCGGCCGCCGCAGTCGAGCGTTCCGCCGCGGCAGTCCCGCGTGCAGAAGGTGTCCGAGCAGTCAGGGGCTTCATCCTTGGGAACACATTGGTCCGGATGGCAGCAGCTCGCCGGCACACAGTCGGCGTCCGTCTGACACTGCGCGCCGTCTGGCGGAGCAGAGGCCCGAGGGGCTTGCTCCGGGGTTGGCGCCGTCTCGTCGGCAGGCGGCGTCGCCTCGGCGGCCGGCGGGGGCGGCGCCGTCGCGACGGGTTCCGCGCTGGGAGGGGTTTCCGCCATCGGGCTTTGCGACGGCGTTGGGGAGCTGCTCCGGCAGCCCGCGAGCCCCGAGGCGAGCAGCCAGCCGCAAGCGCCGATGGCGAAACGCGAGCTTGTTCGAGATTGCATCAGCTAGCCGTGTCGAAGGCGCGAGAGGTGGGGTGGGGGCTTCGGAGACCCGTGTGGCCGATGGGATGGCCCCTCGAATCTGCTCTCGGGCCGAACCCTTCGCAACCGTGGGATGGTCCGATTCGGCGAGCGCGAGAGGGCCGTCGGGTGCACGGCTTGCGCGCCGGCGCAGAGTTCGTAAGTGCCTGACTAAAGACAACTATCGGGGGGCGCATTGCCCCAGTGCGCCGCGGGGCACGTGGCCGAGGGGTCCCGACTGGAAACGCTGCGGCCGAGGAGCGGGATCGATAGGTGCTCCAAGGTCGGATATCAGCGGTTTTTGTGTGTGCTGGCGCGGCGCGCCGGAAGCGGGGGCGTCAGGTACGCCTCTTGCTCTCCTGGCCCACGACCTCGGGAAACGTGGGGAGGTTCCGGCCCGTTGCCGAGCGCCCTCCCCCAAATGTCCTGCATGTCAGATCGACCGGAGGACTCAGATGCAAGTTAAGACCGTTGCCGCGGTTTTCGATCGTCATCAGTCGGCCATCCACGCGCTCAACCGCTTGGTCGAGAGCGGCTGCGAGGTCGGCCTTTTGATGTCGGATCGCGAGGCAGAACGACATTTCTCGGCTTCGGTGGCCATCCACCGTGATCTGCCGCGCCTGATGAGCGCCGAGGCCGCGTTGGTCGCCGGCGCGCTGCGCGCCCCGGCTCGGATTGGGATGCGAGGGACGGGGATCGTCGCCGCTGGGCCGCTGCTCGCGAGCCTGCAGAGCGTGGGCGTTGGGGTCGGCCGCGGGCTACGCCAGGGGATGACGCGGCTCGGTCTCTCCAGACCAGAAGCCGAAGGCTTGGCCGAGCGTCTCAAGAAGGGAGCGGTCGTCGTGGGTCTGTCGGAGCAGGACGCCGCCGATCCGAGCAAACGTGACCTGCTCTTCGAGGGCAGCGCCGCTCAATTGACGTTGGTGTCGCCCGAGCCGCCCCCGAAGGAGACGCTCCGTCCCGCCGAGACGCCGGTCGCCGACCAGCGCCCGGCGTACGAGCCACGCCTTCAGCCGGGCGGACGGGATTTCCCCTCCCGCCCCATCCAGCACTGATGCGGCGTCGCGAGCAACGGCGTCAGCGTGCGGGCGCGGTGACCTGCCGCGCCGGCACCTGGGTCGGTTCGAACAAGATGCGCCCGTTGCTCGCGATGACGTCGCGGTAGAAGTAAAACGAGTCCTTCGGGATGCGCACGAGCGACGGATAGTCGACGTAGATGAGCCCGAAGCGCTGCTTGTAGCCGTCCGCCCACTCGAAGTTGTCGAGCAGCGACCAGGCCATGTATCCGGTGACGCGCACGCCCTCCGCGATGGCGCGCCCAAGCTCGAGCAGCGCGCGGTGCAAATAGTCGACCCGCTGCGGGTCGTGCACCTTCCCGTCCAAGAAGACCTGGTCCCGCGTCGACAGGCCATTTTCGGTAATGCAAAGCGGCAGGTCGTAGCGCTCGTGAAAGAACCGCGGCCCCCAATAGAGCGCTGCGGGCGTGATGGGTTGCCAGTCGACGGCGGACCGGGGGTAGCCGGGCGGCACCGGCAACCGTTCACTGCCGCCGTCCGGGGTCGCGCGCCGCAGCTCCGACTTGTAGATGTTCAAGCCGATGAAATCGAGCGGCGCCCGCATCTGCTCCAGGTCGCCAGGGAGGATGGCTGGCATGTCGCGCCCGTACAGCTGCACGCCATCCTCGGGGTACGCGCCCCGCACGATCGGATCCAGCCACCAGGTGTTGTTCCACTGGGATCGGTCGTGAACGGCAAAGGTCGCCGCGCGCGCCGCGGCCAGATCCGCGGCGTCTTCGGTGGCGGGCTCCGAAAGCTGCGTCGCCAGCACGTAGCCCACCGGTGCGCGCGTGTGCGCTCGCAGCGCTCGGACGGCCTGGCCGTGGGCGCGCATCGAGTTGTGCGCCGCCAGCAGGTATTCCGAGTGGTCGAGCCGCAGCCCGGGCGCGTGAACGCCGTCGAGATAGCCGAGGCCGATGTAGCACTGAGGCTCGTTCTGGGTGATCCAGCTGTCGACGCGGTCTCCGAACCGCTTCGCGAGCAGATCCGCATAGTCGGCGAACCAGCCCGCCATGTCGCGGTTCAAGAAGCCGCCGCGGCGCTGCAACTCCAGCGGCAGATCCCAGTGGAAGAGCGTGCACATCGGGCGGATGCCGAGCTCGAGCAGCCCATCGATGAGCCGTTCGTAGAAATCGAGGCCTTTGGGATTTACCGCGCCCGTGCCTTCCGGGAGCACGCGCGGCCATGAAACGCTGAAGCGGTAGGCGCCCAGGCCGAGGGCCTTCATCAACGCGAGATCCTCACGGTAGCGATGGTAGTGGTCGCACGCGACGTCGCCGTTGTGCCCTTCGAACACCGCGCCTGGCCGGCGGCTGAAGGCGTCCCAGACGCTCAGGCCCTTGCCGTCCTCGAACGCGGCCCCCTCGATCTGGTAGGACGCGGTCGCGGCTCCCCACACGAAGTCCTTCGGAAAAGCGATGTCTGCGGGTCGTTCGTCCATCGTGCTCCGAGCTCTAACACCCCTCGGCCGCCGCCGGCACGACAAAGCGCCACGAACGAGCAGGGCAGGTGCGCGACGACGTTGGTGAGCCGGCGCGAGCGCTCCGAGGTGGCGCCGGCAACGGTGTTCGGTGTAGGGCAACGGGTGAGCCGTTATGAAGGACGACAACGATTCAGTCCCGCCGGGCTCCCGCCCCGAGGCATCTCCGATGCGGGGCTTGCTGCGTCGCCCCGCGGAGCTGCTGGATCGGCTGGGGCAGGGTCCGGTCGATCCATGCGACAAGGGGTGGCACCTGCCGAAGAAGCTGCCGCTCGCCGTTTGGCTCTGCGCGATCGCGATGTTCGTCACCGCGTATGGCTTCATGTGGTGTTACGTGCACGTCCGCGCGGACATGCAGCCGTGCCTGACGCGCCTGCCCGATCCGCTGTTCGGCGTGATCCCGTACGACCGCGCCTGGTACTTCGTGACCCACGATATCTACGAGGTGTTGACGATCCTCATCGTGGCGACGTTCTTTCTTCAGGCGCTCCGCGGTGAACACCGTCCCATCGTGCGGTTCGGGACGGCGCTGGCCATTCAGGCGTTGCTGCGGTCGTCGACCATCGTGCTCTTGCCGCTTTGCCGCTGGACCGTCGAGCCTGGCACCATCGTGCTCGACGAGGTCCCGCTCCTCGACCTGGGCATCGCGAAGATCCCGTGGCGCGTCTGGGCCAGCAACGATCTGGTCTTCTCCGGCCACGTCGGCGAGTTCGTGATCATCACCCTCATCGCGCGCCCTTGGCCACGAACCCTTCGCGGCGCCCTGATCGTGTTCCAGCTCGTCCAAGCCTACGCTCTCGTCGCCACCCGCGGTCACTACACCGTCGACGTCCTGTTGGCCGTCCCCTGCGCCTACTTCGCCAACGCTGCCGCCGTCGCCCTCCTCTCCCTCCTCGTCCGCTTCTCCAAAGACGCCACCCTCCCGCGACCCGAGGCTGCCTAGAGCCCGTCGCCGCCCCTGACGCCGACGCCGAGCCTGACGCCGAACCCGGGGCCATCGCCGCCCGCGCCCGAGCCCGAGCCCGAGCCCGAGC
>JAEZYZ010000360.1 GCA_023418705.1 Pseudomonadota bacterium
CCTCGGCTGCGCATCATGCGAACTGCGTCTCGCTTGAACTCGTCGGTGTGTTTCTTTCGCTTCGCCATTGTCGGACTCCTGGAGCATACTGGCTCCACCAGGTGTCCGGGAAATCGGATCAGCTCCAACCGCGCCCGCAATGAAAGGATCGAAGCGCGCCAGACCATCGCACCAAATGCGTGGATGCTCAGCCGCATCGAAGACCAGATAGGCCCGAGTGGTGAGCGCGGCGACGAGTAGCAGGAACAGTGCCCTTCGATGGTGAGCAGCGCCGAACCCACGCAACGCCAGCGGCCAAAGCAGATAGAATTGTTCCTCGATTGCAACGCTCCACAGGGGAGCGATCACGCTACTCGGATACCCGAAGAGCGCACATTCGTAGTTCCCAACGAAGAACAGAAACGACAAGAGCTGTCGAACCCCGAGCACCTCCTGAGTGAACAGGACAGGGCCCAGGGTCACCGCAAACAATATAAAGCAATAGTACAGCGGCCAAATGCGAAGGCATCGCCTGAAGTAGAATCGCTTGTAGTCGATCCGACCATAGCGGTCATGCTCTCGCAGAAGCAACTCCGTGATGAGATAGGCGCTTAGCGCAAAAAAGAGATCCACGCCGTACGCGCCCGCGACGACCACGGAGGCAGCCAACTCGGCCACCCTTTCCGGCAGTCCGAGTTGCAGCCAGTGAGCCGACTTGTTCGGCAGGGAATGGTGGGCAAATACCGCCAGGAAGGCGAAGAATCGGAGACCATCCAGAGCGGGATTGTAGAAGCGCGACGGGTCAGATTTCATGTCCGTTGAGGGACCTCGGAGGAGCAAATCGTCATGGTCGGGATCTGCGCTGGCGCAGCCGTTCAGCTTGCTTCAAGGCGTGCAACGCGCGGGCGGGATCGCCAGCCCGGTTGGCGGCTTCTGCCGTTCGCATCCAGAGGTTGGGCTCGGCGCTGACCGTTGCCGCGCGCCGGAAATGCTCGGCGGCCTCGCGCCACAGGTCCCGCTTGGCGTAGACGCTTCCCACGTGCTCTAGCGCCTTGCTGCAGGTCCGGGGCTCTTCACAGGCATGGGTGACGTAGTCGGTCGCCGCTGCGGTCAGGGTGTCGAGCTCGAGCGCCTTCGCGGCCGCCAGCCGCTCCTCCAGACAGGGAACGCTCTCCTTGAGGGACGTGCAATGCTCGGCCAAGAACGCCTCGGCGGCGTGGGGGGAAGTATCGATGCCGAGCAGGCGCGCCTTGAGCACGACCCAGGTGTCTCGCGCGACGGGCAGCACAGCGAGCGCTCGAAGGTGCCGATCGATCCGGACACGGCACGCCGCGCGTTCAGCGCCGTCGCACAAAGGGTGCCCGGCGTCGATGGCGTCGAGCAGCAACCGAGCGAGCCGAGCGCGGGGCTCGGGCTCCGCCGGGGCCCGAGTCGCGGCCTGCTCGAGCAAAGCCGCCCTCGCCAAAACCTCGTCCGGCGCGGACAAACGGGTCGCTAGCGCGACCAGCAGGGATGCACCCGGGGCACCCGCGGGTGCCGCGCGCAGCAGCCGCTCTGGGTCCCGAGTCATGCTAGTCGCGACCTTCGCGAGCTTTGGCGCGAGCGCCGGCTCCCGCTCGGCTGCCAGAGACAGTGCGTGCAGCGCCTGGTCCTCCGCCCCTGCTGCCCGCAGCGCCGCCGAGAGCAGAACGTAGGGCCGCGCACTCTTCGGCGCCCGCTCGATGGCGCGGCCGATCCAGCGAAAGGCCTCCTTGTCGCGGCTGCGCAGAGCGGCGTGTCCACCGATCAGCGGCAGGTACGGGTCGGCGGGGTGCCTGCGGATCGCGGCACCCAGCTCATCGAAGAAGGCGATCCGTTGCGCCGGGTCGAGGAGGTTCGCGGTTTCGAGTCGGTCATGGCTGGCCTCGCGATCGGTGAGGACCGAGGGACTCCCCATCCACGCCGCGCCGATCATCAAACCGACACCGCTCACGGCCAGACCGATCGCGAGCGCGGGGCGTCGCGCGGGCGCCGTCGCGGCGGGCACCAGGCGAAGCTCGGAGCGCGCTCGCGCCGAGTCGTCGCCACTTGGGCGCTCGTGCTCCCGAGCCGCGCGACGCCGAGCAGCTCCATCGAGCGTTCCAAGCACCACGGCGAGCGCGATCGCCACGGCCGGGACCTCCAGCGCAAGATCGAGCAGGTTTTGCGAGAGCAGCGCCAAAATGCCCATGAACGCCGCGGCAGAGGAGAGGCTCTGGTGCACCCTCAAGCGCCGCGGCCGGCACGTCCACGCGAGCACTCCCAGGGCCACCGCGGTCACCGGAATGCCCCACTCCGTCACCCATTGCGCGACGAAGTTCTCGGCGTGATGGAAGACACGATGGCCGTCGGGGTTCGCGTACTCGGGGAAGACGCTGCCGAACGCCCCACGACCGGCGCCGAACACCGGGTAGTCGCGGATCATGGGCAGCGTCCACTGGACCAGGAGGAGCTTCGTCGCGCCTTCCTCCAGAAGCGCGTTCCATTTTTCACGCCCGCCACCCAGGACGGCCAGCCCCAAACCAGCTGCGGCGGCGATCAGGACGGGTGCCACGACGGTCATGAGCGGCGGCCGCGGAGCGCCGTAGCCCGGCCGGCGCGTCATCATGACGAGCAGCGGGACGAGCAACAGGAGCCCACCGACCAGCACTGCGAGCCCTGCCCGTGACGCCAGCACGGCGCTCACCGCGATCACCATTGCAACCGCAAGCGAGAGCAGCGGCCGCGAAAGCCGCACCCGCGGCGAGATCAGGAGTCCCACTCCGCAGAACGCACCCAAGTTGAGGTAGCCGGCGAAGTTATTGGGATTCAAGAGCGGGGCCAGCGCCCAGCGGGGCGCCGCGTACCTGGGTTCGTAGACGCCGAACAGCCGCTCCGCGCCGAGGATCCCATGAGCCAGCGTCGTCAAAGACGCTATGACCGCGGCGAGGAACACCAGGCGCAACCCGGGTACCGCTGCTTTGTGGCGCCCAAGGCGCGCGGCCGCGACGATCACGGCGGCGTAGACGAGCCATTTGAGGGACTCGGTCACCGACGCCCCCGGATCGAGGGAGAGACTGCCCCACGAAAGCGGCTCGAAGCGGGTGGGGAGCGCGTTCGCCCAGACCTCGGCCGCCCGCGGGGAGAGGCGCCGCAGCACCGCGAGCGGCAGCGGCAGCGCCTGGAACAAGCTATAGCCCGACAGCCCCGCCAGCACCCAGGCTGGCCAAAGCGTGCGCCCGCGGTCGTTTCGCTCGGTCCAGAGCACCCAGCACCCGAGGGCCAACGCCATGGCCGCCACCACCAGCAGGACGGGGAGGTGCACGGCTCCGACCGCCAGCACCGAAACCAGGACGATCGCGGCGAGCCCAAGCTCCAGAAGGCGGTCGGCGCGCTCCGGCGAACGACTCGATCGCTTGGGCCGCCGACGCGGCGAGGTCGAAATGGGCTCGGCGAAACCTTTTCGCACTTTCGCGCTCTGGACGCGTGGAGGTTTCGGGATGCTACAGTCCGAGCCGCTTTGGGGCTAGCGAAACCCGAAGTCGGCCGGTTGGAAGGACTCAGGCGACGCAAGATGCCAGTGACGACGCGCGCCGACGAAGCCGGCCCCCCCGGGTCGCTCAGAACGCTGTTCGTGACCTGGGATGGTCCCGATCAAAGCTACCTGGAGTCGCTGTACCTCCCCATCTTCGAGCGCATCGCCCGCCGAGATCCGCGCTTTTGCTTCGACGTGCTGCAGATCACCTCCGCCGCCTCGGCGGCGACCCAGAAGGCTCAGCGTGCGGCCGAGGCGCGAGCGATGACTTACGTGGACCACGGCATCCTGCGCCCCTCCACCAACATGGGGACGGCGTTGACGATCGGCACGGCAGCAGGGAGGTTGCTGGACCTCTCACGCCGAAAGGGGACCCGTTTGGTCCTCGCCCGCAGCGTGATTCCCGCCGCGGTCGTGCTGCTTTCGCGGGCCCTCCAATCCCGACTCCCCTGGGCGTTCGACGCGGACGGCTTCATGACCGAAGAGCGGCGCGAGCTCGCCGGCTGGAGCGCGACGTCCCTGCCGTATCGGGTGCTCCGCGACGTGGAGCTGCAGGGGCTCTGGCGCTCGGACGCCGTGCTCACGCGGACCCGGGCGGCGCGGGAGCTGCTCCGCGCCCGGGCCGGCTCGGGCCTCCCCGCCGACAAGATCCACGTGGTTCCGAACGGCAGCGACGAACGGATCTTTCGACCGCGGAGCGCAGCAGAGCGTGCCGCCGTGCGGGCTCGGTTTCAACTTGGCCCGGATGCGCCATGGTGGATCGCGCTGGGCTCGGCGGGACCGCAGTACTGCGTGGATGAGAGCCTGAGCTTGTTTCGCAAGCTCCGCGATCGCAGACCGGAGGCCGTGCTGAGCTTTTTTACCGGGAACGCCGAGTACGTGCAGGCTCGCATGGCGGCGGCTGGCATCTCCGAAGGCGTCCAGGTGACTCGGCTCGATCCGAGCGCCGTCGCGGAGGTCCTGGCCGCCGCCGATCTCGGCCTGGCGCTGCGCCGGCCGTCCTTTTCGCAGCGCGCCGTCTCGCCGATCAAGGTGGCGGAGTACCTGCTCTCAGGCCTCCCGGTGCTCGCCCACCGGGCGACCGGGGACCTCGCCGAGGACCTCGACGGCTGTGAAGCCGTGCGGCTGATCGAGGGCTTCGATAGCGATGATTTCGACGGGGCTTGCCGTTGGTTCGTCGACGACGTGGTCCCCCGAAGGCCCGAGCACGCGCAGGCGGCCAGGGCGCGAGCGCTCGAGCTGTATACGGTGTCGCGCGCTGCCGAGGGCTATCGCCGGGCGCTCTTGGCCGCAGCAGGTTCAACGATTCGAAGCGGAGGATCCGGGCGGTGAGCGAGGTGATCTCGGCCATCTTGGCCGCCGTGCTGATGCTGGTCGTGCTGCGGCTGTTCATGCCGAGCTTCGAGAGCTGGGAGCAGCCGCTGGTCTGGGGGTCGTTGTTCGCCCACTTCGCCAGCGCTTTTGCGCAGGTGTTCGTGGTGCGCGACGTCTATGGCGGGGGCGACCTGCTGGGCTATCACCGCTCGGGCGTGATGCTGGCGGATTTGCTGCGGGAGTACCCGGGCGAGGTCGGGCTGCGCATGCTGGAGATGATTTTTCACCAGCCCGACGTATTGCTCCCAATCCCCATCATGCCGGGAGCGACGGGCGCCATGATGGCCATCAGTGGTTTCATCCTGCTCTTCGTCAATGACTCACTGTACGCCGCCTGTTTGGTCGTCGGAAGCTTCGCCTTTTTCGGCAAGCTGGCGCTGTACCGCGTCTTTCGTCGAGAGCTCGATCCGGCGTTCCACAAGATCCTACTGGTCGCGTGCCTGTGGGTCCCGTCGGTGGTGTTCTGGTCGAGCGGGCTCCTCAAAGAGTCGGTCGCGGTGGCGGGGCTCGGCGCCGCGATCTACGGCGGGCACGCCCTTGCAAGCCGGCGCCGCTTCGCGGCAGGATTGGCGCTCTTGGCGCTGGGCAGCGTCGTGGCTGCGGTCGTGAAGCCCTATCTGCTCGTGCCGCTCGGCCTGGCTGCGGGGCTCTGGGTCTACTTCGATGGGCCGCGACCGCCGGAACGCCGCCGGCTGCGCACGATTCGGGTCGGCAACCTCGTGGTGGGCGCGGCGGTCGCGGGGCTGGTCATCTACGGCATCGGCGCGGCATTCCCACGCTTCAGCCCGGCGACCATCGCGGACGAAGCGTCCAAAATGCAGAGCGCCGTCGAGTCCACCGCCGGAGGCTCCGACTACGAGATCGGCAGCGCCGATGCCACGACGATCGGCGGACAGCTCAGCTACGCGCCGCTCGCGCTCGTCACGGCGTTTTTCCGTCCCGCCCCCTTCGAGGTGCGCAACCCGCAGATGGCGTTGAACGCGCTCGAGACCGGCACCACCACGCTCTTGCTATTTTTGGCGCTGCTGCGCCTCGGACCCGGCGGCTTCTTTCGGACCATTTTACGCTCGCCCATCCTCGTATTTTGCGCAGTCTACGTCATCGGCCTCGCACTCGGCGTCGGGCTCGCGACGACCAACCTCGGAACCCTCTCTCGCTACCGCATGCCAATGATCCCCTTTTATGCAGCGCTGGTCGGCGTCCTGGGGACGCGCACGCGCGTGCGGGTGCTCGGGACGGTGCCGTAGCCCATGCCGGATCGCTCCTTCCCCTTCCCCACTCCCGGTCGCCGGCTCGTTCACGTCCGCGTCGAGCCCTACGACCCCGAGGGCTCCCGAGCGCGAGCGCAGGCGGCGCTCGCCCTTGGCTATTGCTTGCACGTCGTGAGCCCCGAAGGGTCTCCCATCGACGGCGGGCATGGGGTTGAAGTGCATCCCCTCCTCCCAAGCGAGGGCGACTTCGCCACCGACTTGCTCGCGCTCGGGCGCCTGTGGCGCCTGTTTCGGCGGCTGCGCCCCGATCTCGTACACGCCGCCGGATCCAGGGCCGCGCAGCTCGGGCTGCTCGCCGCCGCCCTCGCCGATGTCCCTCTGCGCGTGCGGCACCTGCCCGAGCGGCTCGCCGTCGAGCGCGACGACGCGGCGGCAGCGGGCGCCACCCCATGGGACGCCCTCGCGGATTTGCACGCAGAGCTCCGTCTGGTGCCGCGACAGCGCGGCGCCTCGCTGACCGCCAAGCGCAGCCTCGACGTCACCGCGGCCGCCACGCTCCTGGTCGCGACCGCGCCGCTCTTCGCCGGGACGGCGGTGGCCATCGCCGCCGGCCTCGGACGGCCCATCTTCTTCACTCAACCGCGCATCGGTCGGGGGGGACGCGTCTTTCGCATCCTCAAGTTTCGCACCATGCGCGAAGCCGTCGACGCGAGCGGCCGTCCGCTGCCGGACGATCAACGTCTCACCCGGCTCGGCAAGACGCTCCGCAGCTTGAGCCTGGACGAGCTCCCGCAGCTCTTCAACGTGCTGCTCGGGGACATGAGCTTGGTCGGTCCGCGGCCGCTGTTGGTCGAGTACCTCGATCGCTACAGCCCCGAACAAGCTCGGCGTCACTCCGTGCTCCCTGGCATCACCGGTTGGGCCGCCGTCAACGGACGAAACCTCACGAGCTGGGACGAGCGGTTCGCTCTCGATACGTGGTACGTCGATCACTTCAGCCTCGTTCTGGATCTGGAAATCCTCCTCCGCACGGTCGGCACGGTGCTCGCGCGCACAGGGGTTTCCAGCGAAGGTCATGTCACGATGCAGCCGTTCTTCGGCTCGACCGCTTCGGCCCGCGCACCGGCGATTGACCCGAGTGACTTGCCCTCTGACACCGAACCGCGGCAGCCTTGACGACAGAGCGGGAGTCACCCGAACCCCTCCCTCCGACACGACGTTTGCGAATGAGCCCCTCACCCGATCCCAACGCCGCGCGCCGGCTCCTCATTTGGGGAGGCGGTGGGCACGGCAAGGTCGTCGCCGATCTCGCGCGCGCCGCGGGGTTCATCGTGGCAGGCTTCGTCGATCGAGATGCCAGCAAGGTCGGCGCCGCGATCGAGCCGATGGGCGCCCGTGTCCTCCTGGATGAGGTCGCCTTCCTCGCCGGGCTCGCCCGGACCCCCGGTGAACACGGGGCCGTCGCGCTCGCCATTGGCGACAACGCCGCTCGGGTGGCGGCCTATCGACGACTGCAGGGTCGCGTCGAGTGCCCACGGTTGGTCCATCCCTCCGCGGTCATCAGCAGTACGGCGAGCGTCGGCTGCGGCAGCGTCGTGTTGCCCCAGGTCGTGGTCAATACGGCGGCGACCGTCGGACAGGCGGTGATCCTCAACAGCGGTTCGGTCGTCGAACACGATTGCGAGCTCGACGACGGCGTGCACATCTCGCCGAACGCCACCTTGGCGGGCGGCGTCCGGATCGGGGCAGAGAGCTGGATTGGCGCCGGCGCCACGATCATCCAGGGCGTGCGCGTCGGAGCGCGTTGCATGGTCGGCGCCGGGGCGGTGGTGCTCCGCGACGTGCCCGACGGAACCAAGGTCGTCGGCTGCCCCGCCAAACCGATCTAGCTGGAACGCGCCAAGACCGCCCGAAATTCGTCGTAGTCGCGGATATAGTCCGCGGCGTCGTACGCTGCCGATGCCAGCACCAACAAGACGGCGTCGCTCGAGTACTTGTATTGAATTCCCCACACCATCGGGGGCAGGTACAATGCGTGCTCCGGTGAGTCGAGCACGATCTCCTCTCGGCGCTCCCCATCATCGACCACGACCGCGACCGATCCTTTTAGACAGACCAAGAGCTGCTCGAGCGTGCGGTGCGCATGCTCGCCTCGAACCTCCCGGCTCGGCACGTCGAAGACGACGAAATAGCGCTGCGGAACGAACGGCAGCGTCCCATTGAGCACCTCGCGGGCAGACAGATTGCCACGCATGTCGTGGATGATCGGAGCTTGGATCAAGCGCACTCCGCGCACCGACGACGCAGCTTTGGTCTCCGTCGCGAGCTTTTCGGAACGGGGGCTTTCGGTCTCGACGTAGCGGACGATGCGCGCCGGGTTGCCCACGACGACGGCGTAGGGTGGCACGTTGCGGGTGACCACCGCCCCGGCGCCGACCATGGCGTGCGCGCCAATGGTGATACCCGGCAGAATGGTCGCGTTCGCGCCGATCGATGCGTGCTGCCGAACGACGGTGGCAGGGTGCTCGTCGAGCCAGCGCCGACTGCGTGGCATGGGGTCGTTCGTGAACGTCGCGTTCGGTCCGACGAACACGTCGTCTTCGAGGTGCACGCCGGTCCAGAGCTGGACGCCGCATTTGATGGTGACGCGATCCCCGACCGTGACACCGCCTTCGATGAAGACGTGGTCGCAGATGTTGCAGTCACGCCCCACGACGGCGCCCGGAAGGATGTGCGCGAAGGCCCAGACGCGCGTCCCGTCACCAATCTGATCGGTCTCGACGAGGGCATTTGGGTGAATGGACATCAAGCACCTCCAGCCGCGCGCTTCGCAGCTTCCGAGCACCACTCCCTCACCGCGGAGACCACCTCGTCGATCTCCGCGTCGGAGAGCGCGGGATGGATGGGCAATGAGACCTCGGTCGCGGCCAGGTGGCGGGCGCGCTCGAGCGTTCCGAACACCAATGGATCTTTCAGCGCCGGTTGCTCGGGGATGATCGCCGGGTAATGCACCGCCCCTTGGATCCCGCGCTGCCGCAGGTGGCTCAGCATTCCGTCGCGATCGTCGGCCGCCCTCACGGGAAACAGATGCCACACCGACTGCGACCGCTCCGGCACCGGCAAGCGCTCGAGCTGAGCCGACCAGGGCAGACGTTCGAGGTAGCGGCTCGCGATCTGCCGGCGCCGCGACGTCCAATCGCCGAGGCGCGGCAAGAACACCGACCGCAGCACCGCCGCGTGCACCTCGTCCAGGCGGCTGTTCAGCCCCAGCGCGGTGTGGGAGTAGCGCCGCTCTTGCCCGTAGTCGCGCAGGTTTCTGCAGCGCGTCGCGATCCGATCGTCCTGCGTGAGCACCGCCCCGCCGTCGCCCAAAGCACCCAAATTCTTGGTGGGGTAGAAGCTCAGCGTCCCGGCGGTGCCCGCGCTACCCACGGCCCGGCCTCCGGAGGTCGCCCCCACCGCTTGCGCGCAGTCCTCGACCACGGTCAGGCCATAGCGCGCCCTCAAGGCGTCGAGGCGCTCCAGGTCCAAGGCGTGTCCATAGAGGTGGACCGGCACCATGAAGCGAATTTCCGGGTGCTCGCGGAGCACTTCCTCGGCTCGATCGAGATCCAGGAGGCCCGAAGCGTCGACATCGACGAACACGGGTACGCCCCCCGCCCGGACGATCGCCAGCGTCGTCGCAAACGCGCTGAGGGGCGTCGTGAGCACTTGACCGCCTCTTGGAAGCCCGGCGGCCCGCAGGGCGAGCTCGATCGCGTCGAGGCCGCTGGCGCAACCGATCACGTGGCGAACCCGGCACTGCTCTGCCAACGCTTCCTCGAACGCGGCCACCTCCGATCCCAGGATGTACCAGCCACTCGCCCCGACGCGCTCGACGGCCTTCAAGACCTCGGGTCCAGCTTCTTGCCACACGCGCTGAAAAGGGTTCGCTGACACGGGCATCGACGCCCGGGCATCATACACGAGGTCGATCTGGACGCCAGCGCGGGAGGGGGCGGGACCTCATCGCCCTCGTGGCGCCACGCCGACTACCGCGTCGCCGCGGGCGTGTTCGCGACCTGTTCGGTCGCCACCGGGGGGCGTCCCGCGGGCGGCGCGCTCGCGCCGTCCGCAGCACCAACGATCGCGTCGATCGGACCGTGCGCCTCGATGTACTCGAGCGCGCTCCGTTTCAATCGATCCGCCGTCGCCGGATCGACCGCCCAATCTTCGCCGACATGCTGCTCCGGAGCGACCAGCTCTCGGCCGAGCAACATGTCCAGGACGTAGCGGGTGTCGCCGTCGCTCGCGACCACCTGCTCGAGGTTTACGGTGCCATCGCGGTTGGGACGAATAGCATCGCACAAGGCTACCCGCCTTCGTGCAGGGCCCGTCAGTGAGAACCCGGGGTATGGCGAGGCAGTGCGCGTCCATGCCATCACCGTCGGCGCCAGGTCGACGGCGCTGACGATCCTGCCGTCGACCCCAGGGTCCACCCCCGGTCCGCTAACGAACAGTGGGATCCGCGCCGTTTCGTTGAACATATCGACCGCGTGAAAGGTGCGATCCCCTGCGAACTCCTCCGAATGGTCGGCAGTGATGACGATCATTCTCGGTGGCCCTTGAACGGCGTCGACCGCGCGCAGCAGGCGCCCAAGCTCCCGGTCGGTCTGCCAAATGTCCGCGTCGTAGGCCGCGACGATGCCGGTTCCGAAATCGGGCGCTTCTGGCGGTGGCGGCAGGTGCGGCTCGTGCGGCCCGTAGAGGTGGACCCACAGAAAAAACCGCGAGCTCCCGAAACTCTCGAGCATCCGGAGGGCAGCATCCACCGTGCGCGAGTCGGGAAGATCGTCGCGATGGGGAGCCACCGCATACGCGTCGAACACCGCCTCGAACGTTGCGCCAGCAGCAAACCAGCTCGCGGCGCCGTAGTGCAGGACGGCTCCTGTCCTCATCCCGCGGCGTGCGAGCTGCGCCGGGATGGGTGGGACCACCCACTGGCGTGGGGCAAAATCCCACGGCGATCGCTCGGCGGTGCGGCCCGGGATGACCCGCGGCACGATTTGCCAGCGCTGGCGTCGGGGCTCGAGCCCACCGAGCAGCGCGACCAATCCAAGCCCGGTCCGTCCGCCCGCCGTGAAGGCCCGGTCATAGCGTCGCGCGCCGCGGGCAAACTTCGAAAGCTCTGGGGTGGTTGGCTTTGGATAGCCGTAGGGCTCCGTGTGATCGGCACGCAAGGCGTCGATCGTGATCACGACCACGCTCACTGGGGAAGGCTCGGAGGCGGCGGGCGGCGGGGACAGCGGAGGATCGGCCACCGCCTTGGCGTCACCCAGCAAACAGTTGTCGTCGATGCCATTCTCCGGGACCTCCCTGGCCCACGGGTGCACGCGCGGATCCGTCGGCGCGCAGTCGGTGCCGCCGAAGAGCCCCGACGCACCGTCCCCGTCGAAATCCGTCATCGCCCGCAGCTGCAGCACGAGCTGCGATCCCTGGTGGGTTGCGAGAACCGGGTTGAAGGCTCGGGGCGGGGCCCAGGCCAAGCTCGCGGAGGCGAGCGCGGCCCCCGCGACGCAGATCCGCGTTGCGTGCCGAAAGGCGAACCAGCGCTCCCCGGCAAGGCTCGCGATCGCGCAGAACGCGAACGCGAACGCGATCGCAACCGAGACTTTCATCGCGAGCGGGTACACTAGGAGCCAGCGCGCAAAGGTCGGCGCGGCGATCACCCCCGCGGACACCACCAGGCAGACGCCCCCGACGCCCCGTTCGAGACTGCGCTTATAGCGCGGCCAGCGAATGCGGATCGCCGTGCACTGCACGAGCGCCAGGGCGACGCCGAGCGCCGCGCCGCCAATCCCCGCCGCGCTCAACGTGACCATCGCCAAGAGCCTGCGCTGCCCCCGCAAGTGGTCGAGCGCCCCGATCCCCACGGCGCTCAACAGGGCCAGCCCGACACCGGCCAGCACCCACCCGAGCAGACCGGCCCAGAGCGGAAGTCGTTGTGTGACGACGCGCGTGATGCCCAGAGACGCACCCGCGACAAGGCCCGCGGACCAGCCCAGAGCCAGCGCGAGCAGAACGCCCCGCGGCTCGGTCATCAGCGCGTCAAGGCCCAGGGTCAGGGCACCAGCAGCCGCTCCGAGCGAGGCGCAGCGTGAGACGGCGTGCTGCAGCTCCGCCGTGATGCTCGAAACCCCTTTTGCCATCGGCCGGAGGCTATGCCCAATTTGAACGCCGGGTGCCAGGGCCAAGACGAGCTCATGACAACACGACCGGCCGCCCGACCACGAAACTCACCCCACGCGCGGACCGGGCAACGACAGAACGGCGCGGTGCCTCAGACGGTGGGCGCGCCGCCCGAGAGCCGCGCGCAGCTCCGCGCTCACGGCGCCGGGAGAAAGCTGGATCGCCCGCCCGAGCTCGCGCGACGCCTCGCGCCGGTCACCCGAGCACCAGGCGGCGATCGCGGAAAGCACGCGGGCGCGCGCCTCCGCGGCCTTGCCGAGCCGGCGCCGACCCGCCAGAAGCGCGGCCTGTTGCGCCGCTTGCCCCACCCGCGCGTGGCCGCCCCGGAGCGCCCAGGTGCTCGCGATGTAAATCATGCGGTCGTACGCCATTCGGTCGAGCTCTCGGGCATCGCTCAAGAGGTGCTCGAGCTCGGCCCTGGAAGGCGGCGAAATGCACCACGCGGGAACGGCTTCGCCGCGGCGTCGCGAACGAGCGGCCTCTCGCACCGCATAGCGCGCTGCGGCCTTCTCGAGCGCCGCATCCTGCGAGATCTGGGCGCCGTGGATGCGGTAGTCGTACAAGACATCGGAAAGATTTGCGATCTGCGTCCGTTCGGCGACGCGCAAGATCACGTCGGTGTCCTGGGCAGTCTTGTACGTGTTCACCCAGCCGCCCGCGCTGTCCAAGGCTTCCGCTCGAAACATCATCGAGGCTCCGCAGAACGCCGGGTGCGGGCCGCGTTCACCGCGCCAGATGTGCTGGCGGATGGCGGCGTCCTCGCACGGATAGCGCAAGACCCCGAAGGGCACGCCATTTTCGGTGACCAGCCGCGCTCCGGTTCCGACGAGACCGACCTTCGGATGATCGTCCAAGAAGCGGACCTGTCGCTCGATCCGCTCCGGCCAGCACAGATCATCGCCATCCAACACGGCGAGGAGCTGTCCGCCGGCCAGAGATCGGGCACGATTGAATGCGGCGGAAGGGCCGGCGTTCGTTTGACGATCGAGGCGAACCCGAGGATGCCCCGCATAGGCGCCCAAGACTTCGACCGTGCCATCGGTCGAGCCGTCGTCGACGACGATGACCTCCAAGTCCGTGTAGGTCTGGGACAGGACGCTCGCGACGGTGGCTCGGACGAACGGCGCTGCGTTGTACGTCGCCACCAGTACGCTCACCCGAGGCATCACCTGGGAGCCTTGACCGCCAACCCGGGGGCGGTCAAGGCGGCTCTGGCGACCTTTCGGGCCCCTGGCTACCTCCCGGGGGATCGCCCCAAACGTGACGTGGTGGCTCGCCGCTCGAATTGCAGCTAAAGCTCGGCCGGGCCGCTGCGACGTGGGTCGCGCGCGGCCCGATCCTACGCATGTGCGGCATCGTCGGCTTTTGGCAAGCTCAAGCTCCTCGCGAACAGAGCCTGGGGATTCTCAAGGCCATGGGGTCGCGGCTCTTGCACCGCGGACCCGATGCCGACGGTGAGTTCCTGGACGAGGACGCCGGCCTCGGGCTCGGCCACCGCCGCTTGTCGATCCTCGATCTGTCGCCCGAAGGTCGCCAACCGATGGTCTCCACCTGCGGGCGGTACGTCATCGCCTACAACGGAGAAATCTACAACTATCGGCAGCTGCGCCAGGAGCTCGAACGGTCTGCTCCGCGCGCGTTTCGCGGCAGCTCGGACACCGAAGTGCTGCTGGAAGCCATCGCGGCTTGGGGTTTGAACACCGCGTTGCAGCGCTGCATCGGAATGTTCGCGCTGGCGCTGTGGGACCGTGACGAACGGCGACTCCGCCTGGTGCGGGATCGATTGGGCATCAAGCCGCTCTACTATTCGGACACGGGCAAGGGCTGGATTTTCGCCTCCGAGCTGCGCGCCTTGCACGCCCACCCCGACTTTCGACCGGAGCTGTCCGCCGACGCACTGCTCGCCTACCTGCGCCACTCCGCGGTGCCGGCACCGGGAGCCATTTATAGCGGCGTGCACAAGCTGTTGCCGGGCCAGATCGTCACCCTGAGCGGCCCGCGATCGTCAGCTGAAGCGACGAGCTTCTGGGACGCCCGTGAGCGCTGGCTATCCGCGATTCAGGAGCGGGTGCCTGAATCGACCGGCGACGCGGTCGAAGAGTTGGAGGCGCTGCTGCTCGATGCGGTGCGGCTCCGGATGATCGCGGACGTGCCGCTTGGCGCATTTTTGTCGGGCGGGATCGACTCTTCGCTGGTGGTCGCGCTCATGCAGCGCTCGAGTCGGCGGCCCGTCAAGACCTTCACCATCGGGTTCCACGACGCTCGCTATGACGAGGCTCCCTTCGCTCGGCGCATCGCCGAGCACCTCGGAACCGACCACACCGAGCTCTACGTTTCGGGGGACGACGCGCTGGCCGTCGTCCCCAAGCTCGCCGAGCTCAGCGACGAGCCCCTCGGCGACTCGTCGTTCATCCCGACATTCCTCGTCTCCCAGCTCGCTCGCCAGAGCGTGACAGTGGCGCTGTCCGGCGACGGCGGCGATGAGCTGTTCGGCGGCTATTCCCACTACCGAACGCTCCCGACACTCTGGAGGAGAAGTGGCTGGTTGCCGCCCGGGCTCAAGCGGGCGGCAGGGCGCGGCGGCGGCGCTCTGGCGACGTCGCTGCGTGAGGCGTTGCCCCAAGGCCGCTTTTCGTTTGCCGAACGCCAATGCGAGCGGGTGGCGTACGTGAGCAGCTTGCTCGCCGCGAGCGCCGACCCCATCGACCTCTACTGGCGTCAATTCCGGCACTGGAACCACGATCCAGGGGTCGTGCCGGGCGCGCGTCCGCTCCCGACCCGCTACGACGAGCTCCGGGATCGCCTCGAAACGAGCGGGTCCTTCGCCGAGCGCATGATGCTGGCCGACCTATTACTCTACCTGCCGGACGTGCTGCTCACCAAGGTCGATCGTGCCAGCATGGCGGTCAGCTTGGAGGCCCGGGTGCCGCTCCTCGACCACCGCGTCGTGGAGCTGGCGTGGCGAATCCCGGTCGAGCAGCGCGTCGCCGAGCGCGCAGGCAAGCTCCCGCTACGTGCGCTCCTCGCGCGCCACGTCCCCCCGGACTTGTTCGAGCGGCGCAAGCAGGGCTTCAGCGTGCCGTTGGCCCGCTGGCTCCGCCACGACCTCAGGGAGTGGGCAGAGAGCCTGTTGACCCGCCAGCGCCTGCTCGACGCCGGCCTTTGCCCCGCAGCGGTCGAGCGGCGCTGGCGCCAGCACCAGCAGGGGCTCGTCAACTGGCAAAACGAGCTATGGAACGTCATCATGTTCCAGGCCTGGCGGATTGAGCAAGAGCGACCCGCCTCCTGAGCCCGCTGAGACATCCTGCAGCGCCAGGTCGACAGCGAGCTTGCCGGCGGCGAGGGTTGCCCGCTAAAACACGCGCCGTCCAAACGCGGCTGTTTCATTGGCGGTTTTTCCATGATCGAGCATCTCGTCACCGGAGGGGCAGGGTTCATCGGCTCGCACCTCGTCGAGGCCCTCCTCGGCCGCGGCGACGTCGTGCACGTCCTCGATGACTTCTCGTACGGCCACCGCTCCAACCTTCCGCTCGAGCACCCGAACCTGCGGATCCTCGACGATGACGTCTCGAACGTCGAGCGCCACGCACCCGCGCTCGGCGGAGTGACCCGCATCTTTCATCTCGCAGCCCTCATCAGCGGCTATGAAAGTTTGGACCAGGCCGAAGACTACTTCCGAGTCAATCGAGGCGGCACGCTCGCGCTCATCCGACTCTGCGCACGGCTCGAGCAACCGCGCATCGTCTTCGCGTCGAGCTCCACCGTCTACGGCAACCGCTCCGATCCCAAACGCGCCGAGACGGACGTTCCCGCTCCCGCGACCGTGTACGCGCTGACCAAGCTGATCGGGGAGCACTTGTTGTCGATGTACCGTGATCGCTTGCACTACGACGACACCTCGCTTCGCCTCTTCAACGTCTACGGACCGCGCCAGAACCCGACACACCCCTACGCCAACGTCACGTGCAAGTTCTCGCAGGCAGCGGCGCTCGGCCTGCCGGTGAAGCTCTACGGCGATGGGCAGCAAACTCGCGATTTCGTCTACGTCTCGGACGTGGTCGACGTCATGCTACGCGCCGCCGACGGAGGCATGAAGCGGCGGGTCTACAACGTGGGTACGGGGATCGAGACCTCGATTACCTCTCTCCTCGAGCTCGTGCAGAAGATCGCCGACCGGAAGCTCCGTGTCGAAGCGCTGCCCGCATGGTCCAACGACATCCGCGCCATCCGAGCGGACGTCAGCGCGCTGGCGAGCGATCATGGCTTCGAAGCCCGCGTCGCGCTGGCGGAGGGACTCGCCAAGACCATCGGCTATTTCCGATCGGCGCAGCCGCTCGCATGACGGGTTCAGAGCTTGGCGATGTGTGCCTCGTCGTGGCCACGTTTCGTCACGACGACGCGGTCCGTGAGCTGCTCGAGCGTGTCTGCGCCGGAGGCCCCCACCCCTTCCACGAGATCATCATCGTCGATTCTCAAGGCACCGGTGACATCGCAGAGCTCATCGAGCATCGCAGGTACGAACGCGTCCGTTACCATTCCGCAGAGGAGAACCTGGGATCCGCCGGCAACTTCGCTCGTCGCCTAAAGCTGGCCGGAGAAGGCGGCGCGAGCTACGCCTACGCCGTCAACCACGATGGGCACGTCGATCTCGGGTGCATCGCTCGCCTGGCGCAGGTCGCTCGAGCCGACCTGACGCTCGGAGCGGTGTACCCGCTGCGGCGTTTGCCAGGCCGCGGCGGCGCCTACGATCTGAGCGGGACGCGGCGTGCGCCGCTGGTCTCCGTCCGTTCCTTGGAGCGGCCGGCGGGTCCGCTGTTGCCCGCATACTGGAGCACCAGCAACGGAGCTCTGTACAACCTCGCTCCAATCCGGGAGGGGCTCCTTCCCTGGGCCGATTTGTGGATGGGCTGGGAGGACCTCGGGTTCGGTTGGCTTCTGCACGAGAAGGGGTGGCGACAGGTGCTCGTGACCGACGCCGAGTCCGTCGATCCGTACGAGTTTCGCAGAGCCAGGGGCGGCGTGTGGATCACCGACAAGCCGAGCTGGTATGCGTACTACTATGCGAGGAATCTCCTGCTCTTGAACCGTCGCGCCCGCCCGGGCGCCCAGGTCACAGCGGCCACGACCGCGCGCCTCTTGGCGGAGTTTCCGGTCACATTGCTCTTGCGCCGGGACAAGCTTCACCGGCTCAGGCTCCTTTGCGCGGGGGTTGCCGACGGCCTCCGCGGCCGGGCGGGGAAATGGACGCTGCCGTGAGCGAAACGCCGAGCCTGCGCGTGCTTCTCTTGCACGAATACTCCGGCGTGCACACCTACCTGCGCGCCGGGCTGCGTGCGCTCGGCGTGGCGGCGGACATCGCCACCTACGGTGATCTATCGAAGCGTTTCTCGACAGACATTTTTTTGGGCAGGGCAGTCCCCGGCCCGGCCGCGGCCGTGTCCCGCGCGCTCCGTCAGCGCGCGCTCGTCCCTCGCTTCCGTTCCTACGACGTCATTCAGACCATCTCGGCGTCGCCCTTCTTTCGGCCGCTGGCTGCCGTGCTGGAAGCCGCGGTGCTCGGCAGGGGCCCCCGCTTCGTCTACGTCGCGGCTGGCTCGGACAGTGTCTACCTCGACCACGCCCGCCAGCTCGCCTACTGGCCGCCGCTGTCCTCCTGGGGAACGCCGCGCCAGGCCCGGCGCGAGCGCCGGACGCTCCGCCGTACGCACGCCATCGTCAGCGCAGCCTGGGACTACCACTGGGTCTATGAGCAGGCGGGGATCCCCACCCAGTTCATCCCCTTCCCGGTCGACGTCGAGAGCATCGTTCCGTCGTACGCCGGCCACGGCCAGCACCTGACGGTCTATCACCCCATCAACCGCGTCGAGGGCAACGACTTCAAGGGCACCTCCCACGTACGCCGAGCGTTCGAGACGCTCCGGCGGGAGTTTCCGGACGTGCGCTTCGTCGAGAAGGGGCGGATGAGCTTCTCCGAGTACGTCGAGTTCACCAAGAGCATCGACGTGCTGGTCGATCAAACCAACAGCTACTCCTACGGGATGGCCGCCACCCTCGGCATGGCACAGGGGAAGGTCGTGCTCAGCGGGCGCGAGCCCCGCACCGACAACCTCCCGATGTACGCCGAGAGCCCGATCCTCAACATCGTGCCGGATCCCGAGCAGATCGCCGAAACGCTGCGGCGACTATTGGTGGACCGCCAACGGATTCAAGCTCTGGGTGCCGCAAGCCGGCGCTTTGCCGAGACGCACCACCGCCACACGACAGTGGCCCAAACCTACCTCGAGCTCTATCGCTCGTTGCTCGACCGGCGTCGCTGACCTCGATGCGCACCACACGCCTGCTTCGAGCGTACTCGCTGCTGGGCAGCGGGGCTGCTCTCACGACGCTGATCAGCCTGGTCGCGACCAAGCTCTACGCGCTCACCCTCGGCACCGAGGGCTTCGCTCAGCTCACCCTCCTGAACGCGTTCTTGTCGATCGCCGTCCTGTTCTGCGCGACCGGCGTCAGCACGGCCTTCGTGCGCGAGGGCGTCCGGTCGCTGACGGCAGCAGCGAGAATCCCGTATGGAACGGTGCGGGCCGCCGGCCACCTCTTGGTGTTCGCGACCTCGCTGGCGCTCGTCATCGTCACGCTTGGCGCGAGCGACGGGGTCCTCGACTGGTTCTTCGATGACTCCATCGGCAGAAGCTCGCTGCTTCTGATTGCCGCGGCCGTTTTCTTCCAGACCGCGGGGGGGATCAGCCTGGCGTCGCTGAACGCGCAGCGCCGCCTCCGATCCATCGTCGGCATCGAGGCGCTCAAGGCCTTGCTCCTGCCGGTGAGCATCATCCCCCTGGCGTTGTGGGCGGGGCCGACGGGCGTGGCGGGCGGCTTACTCCTCGCCTCTGCGCTGGGCGCCGCGTTGGCCGCGGTCGCTGACCGCCGTGGACGGCCCGCTCTGGCGGCTGAGCCCGCGCGCCAGGAGGCGACGTCCGCGAGCCCAACCATTCAGCTGCGCCATGCCGTCCTCGCGCTCCTCGCGGCGAGCCTTCCCTTGGCCGCCAGCACGGCGCTAGGATCGAGCGCCCAATACCTGCTGCCGATCATCGTGCTGCACCAGCTCGACGTCACCAGTGTCAGCTACCTGCGTGCCGGACAGGGGCCCTCGGCCAGCTACCTAAACATCTTCGCGTCCCTCTTGAGCCGCGACCTGTACCCCCGGCTGTGTGAGGCGTCCGACGAGCCGTCGGCAATGACAGAAATCGTCAATGAGCAGCAGCGCCTGCTGATGTCGGTCGCGGCGCCAGGTTCCATCGCGCTCTTCGGCTGCGCGCCGCTCCTGATTCCTCTGCTGTACTCAGGTGAATTCTTGCCGGCCGTCCCGCTCTTCCGCTGGATGGTCCTCTCGGACCTGCTGCGGTTCTATACCTGGCCCCTGGGCTACGTGCTCTTGGCGCAGGGACGGTCGCGCGCCTACCTGGTAGCGCAGGGCACCCTCTGGCTCGGGACCTTGGCGGGGAGCTACCTGGGCGCGGAGCTCGGGGGCCTCTCGGGCGTGGGTGCCGGGCTCCTCGCTGCCAATGCGCTGCACCTGCTCGTCCAGCTCTTGCTCATCCGACAGCGCGTCGCGTTTCACTATTCGCTCGCCAGCGGCGCCGGGTTTCTCTGGGTTGCCGCCGCAGCCCTGCCCCTGTGGCTGCTAGCCAGCTGGTCGCCGGGATGGGCCGCGCCCATTGTATCCGCCTCGATGGCGGCGGGCCTGCTGGCCATCAACGCCCGCGGCGTGTTGCGCCAGATCTTGCAGCGGGCCTGACCCCTGCGCGCGAGACCACGGACAACGCACTCGGCCCCGATACGGCGAGGCCGAGTGCGTGCGGGGG
>JAEZYZ010000377.1 GCA_023418705.1 Pseudomonadota bacterium
GCGTCGTCGACCGCCAGCGGACGCCGCTGCCCCCGCCTGCAGTGGCACCCCCGCCGCCGCCGACAACGGCGCCGCCGCCACCACCGGCCTCGCCCCCGCCGCCTGCCCGCTCTCCGGACACAACGCCGGTGCCGCCAGGTGGTCCCGTACCCGTCGAACCGGACGCGACGCCTGCGCCGCCCGGTGGTCCCGTACCCGTCGAACCACACTAGAGCGACAAACGGTTTGCGGAGCAGGCCGTTTGTCGCGGAAAATGAGACCATCTAGAGCACCCGAGCCGTGGGCAGACGAGAGGGTTTCCCGAAGAATCTGGCCTCTCACCCGGATGGGGCCCCGATGCTTCGGGATTCCGCTCTGGCAAACTGATCGGTGGTCCAGACCCCGGGGGCCCCGCGCTTCGCACCGCCAGCCGCAGCCGACGAAACCAGCTCGAGTTGGAATTCGGCGCGGGTGAGGCGGCGGGGTTGCGTTGGCGAGTTTCGCGAAGTCGAAGGCCTACTCGTTTCTGCTCCGCGCTCGATGCGAGACGTTCGTCGTTCGGTTGACCAACTTTTTGTCCGTCGGGTTGAGGTTTTTGCGCAACGAGACTCTCGAATGGCCGAATCGAAGCTGCAAGTGCTGGTCTGCGCTTGGAGCGATTGGCCGGCGACGCAACAGTCATGACGCGCAAACCACGAATCACGCCCCTTCTTCCGTTCCTACTCGTCCTTGCGTCGTGCGGAGGCAAGGATTCGGATCGATCAGGCCGGACCAACGAACCGGAGAATCCCGATCCCCCGGGGGCGGCTCCGCCCGGCTGCAAAGCAACCCTGGACCAAACCACGCCCACCCGCTTTTACGACGCGGTGCGCTGCATCTACGAAGGAGACGGAGCGTTGCAGCAGGGCGTCGAGGACGGCGTCATCGACCCAGAGCGAGCCACAGTCTTGCGCGGCCGCGTGCTCAACACAGAGGGACAACCCATCAAGGAGGCTCGTATCGAAGTCCTCGGGCACGAGGAGTTCGGATACACCCAAAGCCGGGGCGATGGCTTCTTCGACATGGTGGTCAATGGTGGCGGGCGTCGCACGGTTCGAATCGAAAAAGAGGGCTTTCTCCGTTCACAAAGGGGGATCAAGACCCAATGGCGGGCGTTCGAAAACTACCCCGACGTCGTGCTCGTCCGGCCCGCAAAGCCAGCGCCCCCCGTGAACTTGCGGGACCTCAATGTGCATCGGCTCATCCAGGGGACCAACGTTTCGGACCAGGACGGCACTCGTCGCCATATGGTGGCTGTCTCCCCAGGCCAAAAAGTAAGGATTATCCTCGAAGACGGCTCCGAGGAGGAGCTCGATTCGTTCAGTTTGCGCGCCACCGAATTCACGGTCGGGGAGGCAGGACCGAGCGCCATGCCAGGCGATTTGCCAGACACGAGCGCCTATACCTATGCACTGGACCTTTCTGCCGTCGAAGCTGAAGAACTTGGCGCCGGAGAGATCGTCTTCGATCCGCCACTCACCAACTACGTTGACAATTTCTTGGAGTTTCCCGCAGGGACGGTGGTTCCGGTGGGCGTGTACAACGAGAAGCGTGACGTCTGGGAAGCCGCGGAAAGCGGCATCGTCATCGATATCTTGAACGTTGAAGATGGCGTCGCCGCGGTGGACGTTGATGGCGATGGAGAAGCGGACGACGGCTCGCTGCTCGCAGATTTGGGCATCGACGAGGATGAGCTTCGCCTGCTTGGGCAAGAATACGAAGCTGGGGATTCCCTCTGGCGAGTGATAACTTCGCACTTCTCGGCGTGGGACTACAATTGGCCCTTTGGTTTCCCGGAAGACGCCATCGGAGCGACCGTAGGTGTTCTGGGGTTTGGTCCAGAAGACTGCAGGCGGACGGTTCAGGGCTCGATCATTGGCTGCGAAGATCAAACACTCGGTGAGGTCCTCCCCGTCACCGGCACGCCTCACACGCTTCACTACCAGAGCGAGCGCACCCCAGGGCGCCGTGACCGGTACTCCCTCGACATCACCCTCTCGGGAGAGGAAATTCCAGGCAGCCTCAAGCGCATCGAGGTCGAGGTACATGTTCTCGGCAATGTGTTCAAGAGCACGCACGAGCCGGAACCCGAGGCTCATTATCTGTGGACCTGGGACGGAAGGGACGCGTACGAGCGCATTTGGCAGGGCCGACAGCCCGTGGAAGTGCGCGTGGGGTACGTATACGACGGAGCCTACGAGAGCACGAACCGCTTTGGTCAGGTGGGCACCGGAACGCCGATCACGGGTGATCGTGCGCGAGAAGAAGTTACTTCCTGGGCTACGTGGACCGGGAAGGTCGGTGGGTTCAACCACGTGAGCCTCGGATTTGGCGGATGGACGCTCGGCGCCCATCACGTTCTCGACAGGCGGGGCCAGATGCTGCACCTCGGGACCGGGCGGGCGCGGAGCGCCGAAGAGATAGGGCCGGTCATAGCGCCCGTCGCTGGCACCGGAGAGGCCGGATACATGGGCGACGAGGGCCCGGCCCTCGAGGCTCAATTCGATCGACCGCACGGCCTGGTGATCGCCGAAGATGGAACTGTGTACGTCTCCGATGAGGGCAACCACGTCGTGCGCCGCATCCATCCCAATGGCACCATCGATACCTACGCGGGGACTGGTGAGCGCGGAATGACAGGGGATGGAGGGCCTGCGATCGAAGCCACCTTCAATGAGCCGCTCGGCATCACGCTCGGTCCGGACGGAACCCTCTACGTTGGGGACCGACTTTCCGGTCGGGTCCGAGCCATCTCGCCGGACGGGATGATTTCGACTTTCGCAGGTGGAGGCGAACCCGACGACGGTTTGGGGGACGGCCTCGCTGCCACGGATGCGGTCCTCCGAGAGCCACATTCGATCGCAATGGGTCCCGGCGGGTCCCTGTACATCGCTGACTCGGAGGCGCATCGGGTGAGGCGCGTTGGTCCCGAGGGCATCATCAGTACCGTCGCCGGCATCGGCTCCGCTGGAGGTTCTGGAGATGACGGTCCCGCAGTCGAAGCTGAGCTCGACACACCCATTGGTATCGCCATCGACGACGACGGGGTGCTGTACGTCTCAGAATTCTACGGACATCGGATCCGTCGAATTGACCCCACTGGCGTCATTACCACTCTCGCGGGAACGGGACGCGCTGGGGACTCGGGTGATGGCGGGCCAGCCGACGAAGCTCAGATCGATAGCCCCCATGACATTCAGATCGGTCAAGACGGTTCGGTCTATTTCAGCGACGAGGGCAACCACCGAATCCGCCGGGTGCGACGAGACGGCGTCATCGAGACCATCGCTGGGACGGGCTCCACCTCTCCCCCGAGTAGGCTGGGCGGCGATGGAGGTTCGCCCCTGGACGCGACGTTCTCCCAGCCGAGGGTCCTGTATGCTCACGAAGACGGGAGCCTGTGGATCGGAGACTATTCCGAGCACCGCATTCGCCGCATCGACCCACCGCTTCCGGGGTTCTCCCACGGTGAGAGCATGGTGGCGTCGCGCGATGGATCCATGATCTACGTGTTCGACCAGCATGGGCGCCATCAGCGGACGCTCAACGCACTCACGGGTTTTGAGCTCTGGACCTTCGAATACACGGACGACGGCCTCCTGGAAAGTCTGACCGACGGCTTTGGGAACAAAACCGGGATCGCCCGTGACCAGAGCGACGTCGTGCTCACCGGTCCGTACGGTCATGAAACGGCTCTTCGCACCGACGATCGAGGCTTCCTTGTTCGCGTTACCGATCCCGCAGACGCACGCACCGAGCTTTCTTACTCGGACAGCGGGCTCCTGACTTCGCTAAGAAAGCCGAGCGGCGACACGCATGTCTTTCAGTATGATGACGATGGGCTGCTGCTTCGCGACGAGGCACCGAGCGGCTACTTCCAGACGTTCGAGCGAAAGACTCTCGGCGACGGGTTCTCCGTCACCCGAACCCACAATGGAGAGCGCCCCGAAATCCACGAGATGCGTCCGGGCGCGCGCCGCGAAACACGTCTCCTCACGGATGCGGCTGGTATTACGACCACGATCGAACGGTCGCCGACCTATTTTTCGATGTCGAGCCCTACTCAGTCGACCGTTACGACGTTTTCCGGCGACCCCCGGTTCGGAACGCAAGCTCCCAATGTGAGTCGGTCTGCAACAACCCTTTCGGACGAGTTGCAACTGACTGTGGACAAGCGTCGTGACATCGTGCTGGCTGACGCGGGGAACCCGCTCAGCGTCCAGACTTTGACGGAGACTACCTCGGTGAACGGAAATGCGTGGACGAGCGTGTGGTCTGCCTCCGACAAGACGACAGTGTGGACGAGTCCCGAAGGACGCACCCTCTCTGAGCGACGCAACGATGCAGGACAGCTGATTTCTCGCGAGATTGGCGGAATTTCCAGTTCTATCATCGACTATGACGACCGCGGACGGCCTGAGATGGTGACCATCGGACAGCGCGTGCTCGAGTTCGAATACGGAGCCGATGGCTTCGTCAGTGCAGTCACTAATCCCCTGGGAGAGCGTGTCGACCTCCGGCGCGATGCCCGCGGCCTCATCAGGGAGCAGGGGTTCGGCGATGGTTCGACCATCGATGTGCGCCACGACCAAAACGGAAGACTGTCAGGGGTCACTCCGCCCGAGCAGCCGCTGCATGGCTTCGGCTACCAGGCGGGTCTTTTGGTCGCGTACAATCCGCCCCAGGAAGACAACACCGCAAGCTTGCGCTTCTTTTACGACGTCTACCAAGCCCTCACTCTCGTCGAAGACGGGAGTGGAGAAGAGCTGGCGTTCGACTACGAGGACGAGACTGGACGCCTTTCAACAGTCACAGTTGGCGGCGAGGCGACGAACATCGCCTACGACAACGTCACGGGTCTTGTTGCGAGCGTTTCCAGTGACGACGTCACCCTTGCGCTCTCCTACGAGGGGCCACTCGTTTCGGGACAAGCGTGGAGCGGAGTGGTTGAGGGAGACGTGGTGGTTGTGTTGGACGAGGACCTTCGCGTCGCCGAAGAGGTTGCCGGAGGGCGGGCGATCGCGTTCGGCTACGATCGGGATGGCTTGATGATCCAAGCGGGTGCGCTCGGAGTGGTCCGTGATCCCAAAAGCGGCTTCGTCGCGAGCACGAACCTTGAAGACGTCGACGATACCTGGGGTTACAACGAGTACGGAGAGCCGTCAGCTTACTTCGTAGAGTTCGATGGTGACGTCTTCTACTCGCGCGTTGACACACGAGACGCCCTGGGTCGCGTGAAGGAGCGCACCGAGACGATCGGAGGCGTCCTGCGTGAACTGGAGTTCTTTTATGATGTCCGCGGTCGACTCACTTCCGTAGAGGAAGCTGGAGACGTCATCGAGAGGTACGAGTACGACGCCAACGGCAATCGGACTGCTGCCATGGTTGCGGGCGAGAGTGTCTCAGCCGCCTACGACGACCAAGATCGCCTCCTCGCGTACGGAGACGCGACCTACGAGCAGACGCCGGCTGGCGATCTGGTTCGAAAGTCAGAACGAGGCGAGCAGACGGATTTTCACTACGACAGGCGGGGAAGCCTGCGACAAGTCGACCTTCCCGATGGTACCGGCGTCGAATACGTCACGGACGGATTCGGGCGTCGCATTGGCAAGCGTGTCGATGGCGAATTGGTCCAAGGGTTTTTGTATCGAGACTTGCTCTCTCCGGTGGTCGAGTTGGGGCCGGACGGAGTCACCGAGGTGGCCAGGTTCATCTACGGCACCAGTCCCTTCGTGCCTGATTACATGATCAAAGATGGTCAGACGTATCGCATCATCACTGATCAAGTGGGGAGCGTCCGCCTTGTCGTGAGCGCCACCGACGGAACGATCGCCCAACGCATCGACTACACGGCGTTCGGTGAAGTCTTGAACGACACCAACGCGGGATTTCAGCCATTTGGATTCGCCGGTGGGCTCTACGACGTCGACACTGGGCTGCTTCGATTCGGTGCGCGCGACTACGATCCCGTTGTTGGGCGGTGGACGGCTAAGGATCCGATTCTTTTCGCGGGTGGGCAGTCCAATCTTTATGGGTATGCAGGGAACGATCCCGTTAATTTCTTCGATCCCAATGGAGAGTGGGCTCACGTTGCTGCCGGGGCCGCGATCGGTGCAACGGTCAACACCGTTGGATACTTGCTCATGACTGATTCGTCGAACGTCACCGCCCTTGGTCTAGCCGGGGCCTTGACTGGGGGCGCGGTCTCAGGTGCCGGAGCTGCAATCGGTCCGGTTGGTGCAGCAATCGGCGGATTTGCGGGAACCGGGCTTGACGGGCTCATCTCTGGGACCGGAGCCTCTTTCACAGGTGCGCTCATCGGTGGCTTTGCAAATTTCGCTGGTGCCAGACTGGGGGCGGACGCCATCGCGAAGGCGAGGCTTTTTCCGACCAATGGCTTGCTCGTGAGCCAGGGCGTGAAGGATGTAGGCGAAGATCTTCTCGCAAGAGCGATGGGACGATCCATTGGCGGTGAGTTGTTGATGAATATCCTCGGAAGGGGCGCGACGGACGCATGCGTGCAGTAGACCGGTCGGCAGTTTTCGTGCTAGGGACGCCGTCAGACTGGGTCGGCTCGCTTACCATTGTTGGTATCATGGGGCTGGACTATGTAGTGCTCCGGTGGCTTGTTCGTTCGGAAGAAGTGTACCATTTTACTTACTTGCGGTCGTGACGTTGATTATGGGGTGTGCCAGCGTGCGCGCACGGGCATGGGTCGGTGGCGGCGAGTTCTGCGTCGTGCACTACGGTCTGCTGGGCAAACAGTCGCGATATCTGTTGTCGGACATGCAGAACGTTGAGAGTGGTGCGACTTTGAATGGTGAGTGCGTGCTACAGTTCACATACCGTGGAAAGCTTGTGCGACTAGGTCCTTGGTGGGGATTCCGGCGCCGAACTCTAGCGGAGCGGGTCATTGCCTTGACCTTGCTCCTCTCGCAGGCGACAAGCGCGGCTCGTGGGGAACCTGGCACCTGGCGCGCCTGAACAAACACTAGTTCGGACGCACTGGTGCTCGAACCATTCCCCCACCAGCCGCCGCGTGCCGCGCACGATGCCCGCGTCAACGTGGCTTGAGGCACCGCCCCTCCGGGGCGCCAGGCGAGAGGGCTCTGGCGGACGGAACCAACGCTCACCTCCTCACCCTCCGCGGCCGCTGCCCGTCAGAAAGGTCTGAACCCGACCGGAGGCTCTGCCGGCCACCTGGCCTCCCCGCTGCTCGTAGCTTCTCCGGATTCTGGCTGCGTCTGCAGCCGCCGTGGCGGATGCTACGCCGACGCTGATGACAAGGACTGGCTGTGCAGCGCTCCGTCTTCGACGGCGGAAGGGGGTAATGAGCGCGCCCGGCACGATTCGAACGTGCGACCTCCGGTTCCGTAGACCGATGCTCTATCCAGCTGAGCTACGGGCGCAGCGCGGCCTTTAGATAGCATGCTTGGTCCGGACGCAAGCGGGAAATCAAAGCCACGCCCGAAGGGGCCTTGGAGTAGCCTCCCGGCATGGCAAAAGCCGCCCCGGTGACGCTCTGCGGATCGCTGTCGCTGCACCCGGTGTCGCTGGGAGCCCGGATGCATACCGCGGGCTACCAGGCCCTCGGGCTCCCCTACGTCTACGTGCCCTTTGCTGTAGAGCCGGAGCAGCTCTCAGGGGCGCTGGCGGGCATGCGCGCCCTGGGCATCCGCGGCTTCGGGGTCTCCATGCCGTTCAAGCTGGCGATCCTGCCGCTGCTCGATCGGATCGAGCCGCAGGCCGAGCGCATCGGCGCCGTCAACACGGTCGTCAACGACAGCGGCGTGCTGACCGGCTACAACACCGATGCCGCCGGCGCGCAACGGGCGCTCGAGGAGGTCGTCCCCCTCAGCGGACGGCGTGCCGTCGTGATCGGCGCTGGCGGAGCGGCCCGAGCGGTGGCCTCGGCGCTGATCGACGCCGGGGTGCGCCTGCACCTGGCCAACCGCACGCCGGAGCGGGCGGCGAGCCTGGCTCAGGCGCTGGCCGCCGCGCGCCCGGGCCTGTCGGACCCCCCGACCTTCGGCGGGTTGTCCGAGCTGCCGGAGCTGGGGCAGGTGCAGGTCCTGGTGAACTGCTCTTCCGCGGGGATGGCCGACTATGGGCCCGCGAGCCCGGTCCCCGAAGGCCTGCTGCACCCCGGGCTCACGGTGATGGACATCGTCTACAAACCGATTCGAACGGAGCTGCTCCGCGCCGCCGCGCGGGTCGGGGCTCGCACCGTCCACGGGGGGCGCATGCTCTTGCACCAGGCGGCGCGCCAGTTCGAGCTGTATACGGGGCATCCAGCGCCACTGGAAGCGATGGATCGGGGGCTGCAGGCGGCGCTCGCGGGCTGACCGCTCGGCGCGTGCCAGCGTTCGACGGCACACGGGCTGCCGCCAGGCGGTCGGAAAAAATTGCAAAGTGGCCGTGCCAGCATGACGCCGCTGCCAGCCCCCCGTGCCACCCGGCGGGGAGGCGCTTCCTGAAACGTCGTGGCGAAGGGGGCCTCCGGGCAACGTGGCACGAAGCCTGCTTATGCAAGCTGCGACTTATCGGTAACCCTTTCGGATGGGCTCGGTTGGGCCGCTTTCTTTCTAACTTCGCTTACGCTTCGTTCCGGTTGGCGCTTTGATCTTGCGATAGCTTCCGCCTGGTTTCCCCGTTGCTTTGATACGTTTCCCCCGAAGCCCCGGCTCGAACGGGGCTTCGCTCTTTTGTGGCCGGTCACCGATTTCCGCAAGGGCCTGCACCTGCTCGCGATTCGGCCGCATGATAGAACCCGGAGATGGTGCCCCGAGCCCGGCGCGGATCTGGTGTTGCTAGCGGTTGGGCCGCGCTCGTGCTGCTGCTTTCGGGG
>JAEZYZ010000361.1 GCA_023418705.1 Pseudomonadota bacterium
CCCGATGGCCGCGATCCTCTTGGTGGGGATGGGGCTCAGGGAGCTCTCGATGGAAGGCTCCGC
Organism: Pseudomonadota bacterium; assembly: GCA_023418705.1. Taxonomy (GTDB): domain Bacteria; phylum Myxococcota_A; class Polyangia; order Polyangiales; family Polyangiaceae; genus JAEZYZ01. The sequence continues at coordinate 64 of JAEZYZ010000361.1, forward strand.
GATCTTGCAGGTGAAGAGCGCCATCGGGCGCCTCACGCTCGCGGAAGCCGAGGAGATCGCCGAGGCGGCGCTCGGCGGCACGACCGCGAGCGAGGTGGAGGAGCGGGTGGCCGAGCGCCTGACCGAGCGGCTGGCGGACCTGCTGACGCCGTCCTAGAGCTTTTGCACTACGCCGGCACGGTATTTATTGATGTGACCCCCCCTCCCACCACGGTTGACCGAGGGAGGTCGCTCGGTATACTCCCGCCGCAATTTCGAGGAACCCACAGACATGCCCCTAGCTCCGGACGCCAAAAGCCGCGTCATCACTCAGTATCGCTTGCATCAGACCGACACCGGTTCGCCGGAGGTTCAGATCGCTCTGCTCAGTCAGCGCATCGAGTATCTGACCGAGCATTTCAAAATCCACAAGAAGGACCACCACTCGCGCCGCGGGCTGCTCAAGCTCGTGGGGCAGCGGCGGCGGCTGCTCGACTACCTGAAGAAATCGGACGTCGAGCGCTACCGGGGCGTGGTCTCTTCGCTGAACTTGCGTAAGTAATTCAAGGTGGGCTCCGCGGGAGCCCACCTCTTTTTGGTCTCCGGGTGAAGAGCGTCTGATCGCTTCATCTTCGATTCCTGTGCACCACCGCTGGTCGCGCGCAGCAACCGAGGCTGAAGTTAGGCGCTCGCATCCGGCGTAGGGTCGCACGCAGCGACAGCGCGCTTGGGAGCGCATCGAAAACATGTTCGTACGTGAATCCGTGATGGTCGGCGGCAAGCCAATGACCATGGAAACCGGCCGTTTGGCGAAGCTTGCCCATGGGGCAGTGCTGATCTCCTACGGCGAGAGCACCGTGCTGGTCACCGCCGTGTCGAGCGAGGAGCGGCCGGGGCTCGATTTCTTCCCCCTGACCTGCGAGTACGTCGAAAAGACGTACGCCGCCGGCAAAATTCCGGGGGGCTTCTTCAAGCGTGAGGGGCGCCTGCGCGACTACGAGGTGCTCTCGTCGCGTTTGATGGACCGGCCACTGCGCCCGCTGTTCCCCGACGGCTACAAGAAGGACACCCAGGTCATCGCGACCGTCTTGAGCTCGGACAAGACGAACCCGACGGACGTGCTGGCGATGACGGCGGGCAGCGCCGCGCTGCACATCTCCGACATCCCCTGGAACGGGCCGATCGCGGGCGTCCGGGTGGCGCGTGTCGACGGGGAGTTCGTGCCGTATCCGACCTTCGAGCAGAGCGAGGCGGCGGACATCGACGTCACCGTGGCCTGCAGCAAAGACGCCATCGTCATGGTGGAGGGCGGCGCCGACGAGGTGAGTGAGACCGACCTCATCGACGCCCTGTACTTCGCGCACGAGACGGCACAGCCCATCCTCGAGCTGATCGAGAAGATCCGGGCCGCCGTGGGCAAGCCGAAGCGGGAGTTCACCGCGCCGAAGCTGCCGGCCGAGGTGGCCCAGCGCATCTCCGCGTTGGTCGATCAAGACCTGCGCCAGGCCTGCGTCGTTCGGGAGAAGAAGGCCCGCTACGAAGGCTACTCCGTCATCAAACAGCGCCTGGCCGAGACCCTGCTCGGGGAGCTCGGGGAAGAGCGCTACAAGGAGCTCGAGAAGCTCATCAAGGGCGAGTTCGAGGGGCGCAAGGCCTTCGTCGTGCGCCAAATGGTGCTCGATGAGCGGCGCCGGATCGACGGCCGCGAGACCACCACCATTCGTCCCATCTCCTGCGAGGTCGGGCTCTTGGCGCGCACGCACGGCTCGGCGCTGTTCCAGCGCGGCGAGACGCAGTCGATCGTCACGACTACGCTCGGCACCGCCGGTGACGAGCAGAAGATCGACGCGCTGATCGGCGAGTCGTGGAAGCGCTTCATGCTGCACTACAACTTCCCGCCCTTCTCGACCGGCGAGACGAAGCCGCTGCGCGGCCCGGGGCGGCGTGAGATCGGCCACGGTGCGCTGGCCGAGCGCGCTCTGACCCGCATGATCCCCTCGCACGACGACTTCCCGTACACGATCCGGGTGGTCAGCGAGGTCCTGGAGTCGAACGGTTCGAGCTCCATGGCCAGCGTGTGCGGCGGGACCCTCAGCCTCATGGACTGCGGCGTGCCGATCAAGCGGCCGGTGGCCGGCATCGCCATGGGCCTCATCTCCGAGGGAGAGCGCGTCGCCATCCTGAGCGACATCCTCGGCGACGAGGATCACCTGGGCGACATGGACTTCAAGGTGTGCGGCACCGAGCGCGGCATCACCGCGATCCAGATGGACATCAAGATCGAGGGCCTCAAGCGCTCGATTTTGGAGCAGGCGCTCGCGCAGGCCAAGGAAGGGCGGCTGCACATCCTCGGCAAGATGCTCGAGACGCTGGCGACGCCCAGGGCGGAGATCAACAAGTGGGCGCCGCGCATCACGACCATCAAGGTCAAGCCGGACCAGATCCGCGTCATCATCGGGCCCGGCGGCAAGACGATCAAAGGCATCGTCGAGCAGACGGGCTGCTCGGTCGACGTCAACGACGACGGCACCGTGGCGGTGGCCGGCAGCGATCCGGCGGCGGTCCGGCGCGCGCTCGACATCATCGAGGGCCTGACGGCGGAGCCCGAGGTTGGCCGCGTGTACACCGGGACGGTGCGGCGCATCGTCGACTTCGGTGCCTTCATCGAGATCCTGCCCGGCAACGAGGCGCTGCTGCACGTCTCGGAGATCGCGCACGAGCGGGTCGAGACCGTCACCGACGTGTTGAACGAGGGCGACGAGATCGAGGTGAAGGTGATCAGCGTCGACCGCGAGGGGCGCACGCGCCTGTCGCGGCGTGAGCTGCTCCCGCTGCCGGAGGGCGAGGAGGGGGAGCGCGCGGCCGAGCGTATCGCAAAGGCGCGCGAGGCTGGTCCGCCCCAGCGCGGCGGTGGCCGTGGCGGGCGTGATGGCGGGCGCGACGGTGGCGGCCGAGGGCCACGGCGTGACGG
>JAEZYZ010000415.1 GCA_023418705.1 Pseudomonadota bacterium
CCGCGCCGCCGCGGGAGACCGTGACCTCGCGACCGCCCGCCGCGCCGACGCGGCAGACCGTACCCTCGCGACCGCCCGCCGCGCCGACGCGGCACCACGTGAGCGCCGCGATCCGGCGTGAGGTGTGGGCGCGCGATGCGGGGCGGTGTGCTTACACCGACCATCCCGGACGGCGCTGTCCGGAGACAGCTTGGAGCTGCATCACCGCGAAGCGCCTGCGATGGGCGGCCCGGACACCGTGGACAACCTGGAGCTTCGGTGTCCTCCCCAATTTGCTGGATGCTTCGGGATCTCCGCTCTGGCAACCGGATCGGTGCTCTGGCAACCGGATCGGTGCTCTGGCAACCGGATCGGTGCTCTAGATCGAAGCTCGAGTTGGGGACCGACGACATCGGTCCCTCCTCCGCTCGTGCGATCTTCCTGCGATCGATCTCCGATCCGAACGCTTCGCACGACGCTAGCTCGGTGGTGTGCGAAGCATTTTCACTGAATCGAGGTGGACCGAAGACCCTGACGGTCTCTGTGTGAACGATCTCCGGGCCGCCCGGCGGCGCGCCCTGCGGGACCTTCGATGCGTGGTCTCAGCGGTTGACGCTGCTCATGTCGGGGTAGCGGGCGCCGTGGGCGGCATGGCGAGGCGCGGCCGCCTCCAACCGCTCGAGGTCGGCCGGCGTGAGCTTCACGCCGGTCGCGGCGACATTTTCTTCCAGGTTCGCGCGCCGCCGGGTTCCCGGGATGGGGACGATGTCCTCTCCTCGTGCCAGCACCCAGGCCAGCGCAAGCTGCGCGGCGGTGCAGCCCTTCTCGCTGGCGAGCTGGCGCACCCGCTCGACCACCTCCAGGTTCTTGCGGAAGTTCTCGCCCTGGAAGCGCGGGAAGAAGCGCCGCCGATCGTCGGGGTCGAAGTCGTCCGGGCTCTTGATCTTGCCGCTCAAAAATCCGCGGCCGAGCGGGCTGTACGCCACGAACCCGATCCCGAGCTCCCGCACCACCCCCAGGATCTCGTCCTCGGGCTCGCGGCTCCAGAGCGAATATTCGGTCTGAAGCGCCGAGATCGGGTGCACCGCGTGCGCGCGGCGGATGGTGGCGGGCGCCGCTTCGGAGAGGCCGAGGTAGCGCACCTTCCCGGCTTTCACGAGCTCCGCCATCGCGCCGACGGTCTCCTCGATCGGCACCTTCGGATCCACCCGGTGCTGATAGTACAGGTCGACGTGGTCGACGCCGAGCCGCGTGAGCGAGGCGTCGATGCACGCCCGCACGTACTCCGGCCGGCCGTCGATGCCGAGGAACGCGCCGTCCTCGCCGCGCACGTTGCCGAACTTCGTCGCGAGGATCACGCGGTCGCGCAGCGGGCGGAGCGCCCGCCCGACGAGCTTTTCGTTCGTGAACGGCCCGTACATGTCCGCGGTGTCGAAGAAATCGACCCCGAGCTCCACCGCATGGCGGATGGTGGCGATCGATTCTTCGTCGTTGCTGGCCCCGTAGAACTCGGACATCCCCATGCAGCCGAGCCCCACCTCCGAAACCGTGAGCCCCTGCTTCCCTAGACGGCGTTTTTTCATCCGCGCCCATATAGGGCTGGTCGGAGAACGCGCAAGGCCCGCGGCTCGGGCGCTCGGCCGTGCCCGGTTGCCAACGCCCGGCGGGCGTCTCTAGAGCGACAAACGGTTTGCGGAGCAAGCCCTTTGTCGCGAAAAATGAGACCATCTAGAGCACCGAGCCGAGAGCAGACCGAGGGTTTCCGCGCTGGCAAACGGATCGGTGCTCTAGACTCGCCCCACCATGCTCATCGTGTTCGTCGACGTTCAGGTAAAACCCGAGGCCGTCGCAGTGTTTCGGGACGCCACCCTGAAAAATGCGAAACAAAGCGCTCAGGAGCCGGGCATCGCCCGCTTCGACGTCGTGCAAGATCGGGCCGATCCGCAACATTTCGTGCTGGTTGAAGTGTACCGGGACGACGACGCGCCCCAGCGCCACAAGGAAACCCCGCACTATCGCGCGTGGCGCGACGCGGTCGAGCCGATGATGGCCGCGCCGCGCCGAAGCACGAAATTCTCCAACCTGTACCCCGATGATGCCGGCTGGTGACACCTTCGAGCTGGCGACCGCCCAGCGGGTGATCTTCGGCCGCGGCAGCAGCGGGCGGCTCGCCGAGCTGGCCGCCGAGCTTGGCGACCGCGTGCTCGTCGTGAGCGGCAAAAGCGCACGCCACGCCGCGCCGCTCGAAGCCGCGCTCACGGGCCGCGGTCTGGCAGCCGGACGCTTCCGCGTGACCGGGGAGCCCACCACCGAGGACGCCCGGCGGGGGGTGGCCGCGGCGCGCGAGCTCGGCGCCAACGTGGTGATCGGCATCGGCGGCGGCAGCGCCATCGACGCCGGCAAGGCGATCGCGGCGCTGCTGAGCAACCCAGGCGACCCGATCGACTACCTGGAGGTCGTCGGCAAGGGACAAAGCCTCACCGCCCCCAGCGTCCCGTACCTGGCCGTGCCGACGACGGCGGGCACGGGAGCCGAGGTGACGCGCAACGCCGTGCTCGAAGCGCCCGAGCACCACGTCAAGGTCAGCCTGCGCAGCCCGCTCATGCTGCCGCGGATCGCGCTGGTCGACCCGCAGCTGACGCTCGGCGTCCCGCCGGAGGTGACGGCCGCCACCGGCTTCGACGCGCTGGCGCAGGTGATCGAGCCGTTCGTGTCGCACAAGGCGAGCCCCCTGACCGATCCGTACTGTCTGGACGGCATGCGGCGCTCGGCGCGCTCGCTGCGCGCGGCCTTCGTCGACGGCAGCGACCTCGATGCGCGGGAAGATCTCTGCTTGACGAGCCTGTTCGGCGGGCTCGCGCTGGCCAACGCCAAGCTCGGGGCCGTGCACGGGTTCGCGGGGCCGCTCGGCGGCATGTACGGCGGCCCGCACGGCGCCCTGTGCGCGGCGCTGCTCCCCGACGTGATGCGCGTGAACCTCGCCGCGCTGCGCGCGCGCGCCCCGCACCACCCCTCGCTCGAGCGCTACGCCGTCGTGGCGCGCACCCTGACCGGCAACCCGAGCGCACGGGCCGAAGACGGCATCGACTGGGTGCGAGCGCTCGCCGAGGCGCTCGCCGTCCCCAAGCTCCGCGCCTACGGCGTCGCCCCCGAAGCCTTCGGCGAGATCGCCGAGAAGGCCAGGCGCGCCAGCAGCATGCAGGGCAACCCCATCCCGCTGACAGACGAGGAGCTCCACGAGGTGCTCGCGGCGGCCACGTGAGCGGCGGGGCCGCGGACAGCTCGTCGCCCTAAGGCGCGAGCTGCTGCCGGAGGACCGGTACGGCCTCGTCGAGCGGCAGCACGGCCCGCCCCGGCGCCGCGCGGATCGCGACCGAGCGCGCCGCCGCCTCGCGCGGGCCCACCACGGCGGCGACCGGGATCGCGAGATCGTGCGCTTCGGCGATCTTCTTCGAGAGCGACTCCGCACGCAGATCGGCCCGCGCGCGCAGGGAGGCGCCTCGGAGCACCCGCTCGACCTCGCGCGCGTAGGCGTGGCACTCCTCGGCGACCGGCAGCACGACGACCTGTTCGGGCGCGAGCCAGGCGGGCAAGCGACCCTGGTGGTGCTCGAGCAGGATGCCCAAAAAGCGCTCCAGACTGCCGAGCAGCGCCCGGTGGAGCATCACCGGGCGCTGTCGCTTACCGTCTCGATCGGCGTACTGCACGTCGAAGCGCTCGGGCAGAAACAGGTCGAGCTGGATCGTCCCGCACTGCCAGGAGCGCCCGGAGCGATCCTGCAAGACGAACTCGAGCTTCGGCCCGTAGAAGGCTCCCTCCCCCGGGTGATGGGAGAGGGGCAGCCCTGCCCTCTGCGCGGCGCTCTGGAGCAGCTGCTCGGCGCGGTCCCAGCTCGCGTCGTCGCCCACCCGCTCTGGCGGACGATCGGAGAACGCGAGCTGCATGGCCTCGAACCCGAGCGCCGCGTACAGCTCGCGCAGGCTGCGACAGAACCGCTCCACCTCTGCCTCGACCTGATCGAAAAGGCAGAAGATGTGCCCGTCGTCCTGTGTGAATTGGCGCAAGCGGAACAGGCCGTGCAGCGTGCCGCTCGGTTCGTTGCGGTGCACGACGCCGAACTCCGCCAGCCGCAGCGGGAGGTCGCGGTACGACAAAGACATGCGGTGGGCTATTTTCATGTGCCCGGGGCAGTTCACGGGCTTGAGCGCGGCCGGCGCTCCCTCCTCCGGAACGTGGAACATACCGCCCGCGAAGTGGCTCAGGTGCCCGCTGGCCTGCCAGATCGGCAGTCGAAGCAGCTGCGGCGTCCGCACTTCTCGGAAGCCGTCTTGCCAGAGGATCCGGCGCAGGGCGCCCTCCAGTGTCTGCAGGAGGGCCAGGCCGCGGGGGTGCCAGAACACCATCCCGGGCGCTTCGGGCTCGAAATGAAAGAGGTCCAGCTCGTTGCCGAGGTGTCGATGATCGAAGGGGTCCATGGTCTCGTCCTGGTTTTGGGGCCCGAGCCGTCCAGGATCCGAGCGATGCACCGACACGCCGTCCCGTCCGGGCTCGGGCGGGGTCAGCGTTTCTGTTGAGGTCGACCGACTTATCGGACGCGCACGACGCCGCTCCCGCCGCTGCGGGTGGTGGTCGTGGTGGTCGCGAAAAGGGCGAACATCGGTGTCAAATTACGTCGGGGTCCGACGGCTGTCAATCGGAGCGCGTTTTCTGCTAAGACCGCGGCCTGAGCGAGGCGGGCTTTCAAAGGTGAGACCGATGCAGGCGCTGAAGGAGAAGGCGATCGTGCCGGCGTTGGTGGCCTTCACGGTGCTCCACCTCGGCACGACGCTGCTCCGGGGTGTGCCGGACGCCGCGCGCCAGCTCGTCTGGCCGCTGGTCGCGTGGTACGGCGACGGGCTCCGCATGGTCAACACCTGGGGCATGTTCTCCCGGCGCACCCAGCAGCCGGAGGTGGTCGTGCGTGTTTGGCCCGCCGAGGGCGAGCCCTGGATGTTGCTGCACAGCAGCGAGCGGGCCTCGACGCTCGACCGCGTTCGGGACGTGCGGCTGCGCAAGCTGTTGAACAACTTGAACGAGAACGGCTCGCTCCAGCGCCAGGGCAAGGAGCTCTGCCGCTACGCCTGCCAGGCCGCTGCCGATCGATCGGAGCGGGTGAGGCGTGTCGAGGTGCTCGAAGCGCGGGAGGGGAGCGCGCACCAGGTGGCAGCCCACCGGTGCCGCGCGTGTGCCGAGGAGCGGGCTCGATGAGGTGGCTGGCTGATTTCGTGCGCCGCTTCTTCACCGCGCCGACCGACGGCAGCTCGGCGTCCCTGTTCCGCATCGCCTTCGGCGTCCTCGCGACCTGGACGGCGCTCGGCGTGCTCTGGAACCTGGACCGCTACTACGGCGCTCAGGGGCTCGTCCCCTGGCGCAGCGTGCGCCATTTCCCCGAGCTCTACTTCACGCCCTTCGCACTCTTTCCGGGCAGCGACGGCGTCCCGCTGCTGCTCGCGCTCGCGTTCCTCGTCGCTTCGCTCTTGCTCACCGCCGGCGTGCGCCCGCGGCTGTGCGCGCTCTGCATCTTCCTCGTCAACGTCGCCTTGCAGCACCGCAATCCCTACGTGGTCAACAGCGGCGATCGCTTGTTCGTGATCCTCGCCGCGCTCTCGACGCTGATGCCGCTTGGGGCCCGCTGGTCGCTCGGGCCCACGGGGACCCAGCCCGGCTGGCTGTGGGGGCAGCGGCTGGTGCAGCTGCAGATCGCCTACATCTATTTGTTCTCCTGCTTCAGCAAGCTCCGCTACTCCCACTGGCTCGACGGCACCGCCCTCACCCACGTCCTGGCGTCCCCCGTGCTGAGCGAATGGCCCGCGACGCTCGAGCCGAGCGTGCCGCTGCGACTGCTCGCCTGGGGAACATTGCTCTTCGAGCTGACGTTCCCGCTGCTGGTCTGGCACAAGCGGCTTCGTCCCTACTTTTTGATCGGTGGGGTGGTGTTTCACCTCGGGATCGAGGTGCTGCTCCGGATCCCGATGTTCAGCGCCATCATGATCGTGAGCTACGCCTGCTTCGTGAGCGACAGCGCGAGCGCACGGCTAATCCGTGGGGTGCTGCGCCCGCTCGGTGGGCTCCGCCGCCTCGCCCGGACGCCTTCGGTCCTTTGAGCCCGACGGGCCCTTGGGGCGCGGCGCCCTGACCGGGGAATTTCAGCGACGCTTCAGCGTATCTCCGGCGATGGAGTCGCCTCGCGTGACCGGCTGGGGAGAGCTCTACTCCGATTTTACGCTGGCGCGTGCGGCGCACGCCGAGGAAACGGCGCGCCGGCAGGCGGCCCAGGCAGCGCGCCGGGCCTACGACACGTGGGCAGACTGGGCGGCCTCGGAGCTCGAACGGCACCTGTACGCCCGCGCCCACCAGCGCGCCTCCGACTTCGAGCGGGCGACCGCGCAAGCGGTCCGCGTGGACGCCGCCGCCAACGCCCCCATCCAGCTGGGGGACGAGGCCCGGCTGAGCGGGCTATTGTCGCTCCGGCTGGGGGGCGCGCAGGTCGACGTCTACACCCACCGCAAGAGCGGCACGCCGCCGACGCTGCACTTCATGGTGGTGAAGACCGGCCGCCCCGGCAGCGCGGGGCGCCCCGACGCGCGCCAGCTGGTCAGCACCCACGCCTGCACGGTGTTCCCGCTCGCGCAGGGCGGCTATGCCCTGCGGCTGAGCGACGCCTTCGGCGGCGAAACGGCAGACATCGACCGGCTGCTGCTCTTGGCGTTTCAGCTGCTCGTGCGCGCGTACCGCCGCTGAGCGCGGAGCGCGCCCGGTCACGCCACCTGGATCCCGGGGTCGACGACCTCCAGGGCGGCGTCGATGGCCTTCTGATCGCCCACCACCATCAGCACGTCCCCCGCGAGCAGGCGGTAGTCGGCGGGCGGATTGCCATGCACCTGCCCCGCGCGCTGGATGGCGAGCACCGAGGCGCCGGTGGCTTGCCGCAGCTGCAGCTCCGCCAGCGATTGCCCCTCGGCCGACGACCCCTGCTTCACGTACAGCCGCTCGATCTGCACCCCCTCGAGCCCCTCGAGGCCGGCCATCAACGACCGGCGGCTCGAGCGCGGGCTGCGCAGCATGTCGTACATGCCGCCGCGCACCTGGCTGACCAGGTCGAGGATCAAATTCTTCGGCACCGAGAAGCGATCGAGCACCCGCGCGAAAATCTCGATCGACGTCTCGAACTCCTCCGGGATCACCTCGTCGGCGCCGAGCTTCCTGAGCTCCGCCATCTCCGCCACGAAGCGGGTGCGCACGAGGATGAACAGCGCGGCGTTGTGGCTGCGGGCCAGGCTGACCGACTGCCGGGTGGACGCGGGATCGGAGATCGCGACCACGTACATGCGTGCCTTTTCGATGCCAAGCCCCTGGAGCACCGGCGCGCGGGTGCAGTCGCCGTAATGGATGGGCTCACCCCGGCCGCGGGCCGCGCGGACCGTCTCCGGGTTCATTTCGAGGATCACGTAGGGGATGTCGGCGGCGGCCAGCGCCCGCGCCAGGTTCTGCCCGTTCACGCCGTAGCCGGCGATGACCACGTGATCGTGGAGGTCTGGGTGGGCCGACGGTCGCTCGCCGAGCTCCTCGTTCTTGGCCCCCATCCCGAGCGCCTTCTGCGGCAGCCGCTTGGCGAGCACCCGTCCGAGGTGGAGCAGCCCCGGGGTGACGACCATCGTCAACACCGAGCCGGAGAGAAAGACCTGGTACTCGGTGGAATCGATCAGCTCCAGGGAGCGACCGGAGCGCGACAGCACGAACGCGAACTCTCCAACCTGCGAGAGGCTGAACCCCGCCGTCAGCGCCAGGTGCAGCGGGTAGCCGATGGCGAAAGCCGGCAGCGCGGCCGTCAGCGTCTTGATGGCGAGGATCGCCAGCACCACCGCCAGCACCAGCGGCAGGTTTTGAGCGACGAAGACGGCGTCCATCAGCATGCCGATGGAGATGAAGAACAAGCTGCCGAAGGCGTCCCGAAATGGGATCGCCTCGGCCATCGCCTGGTGGCTGTATTCGCTCTCGCTGATGGCCAGCCCGGCCAGAAATGCGCCGAGCGCCAGCGACAAGCCCGACAGCGACGTCAGGTACGCCGTCCCCAGACAGAGCACCAGAAGTAGCGTCAAGAACAGCTCGCGGCTGCGGGTCTTCACCACTCGCATCAAGACCGGTGGCACGACCCAGCGCGCCAGGAGCACCACCCCCACCACGACGGCGGCGGCCTTCGCCAGCGTGCCCAAAAGCGCCGAGCCCCCTCCCCCAGCGCCCGCGAGGTAGGGCGTGAGCAGCATCAGCGGCACGATGCACAGGTCCTGGAACAAGAGGATGCCGAGCGCGATGCGTCCCACCGGCGTGCCGAGCTCCGCGCGCTCTCCCAGGAGCCTGAGCACGATCGCGGTGCTCGACATCGCCGCGAGGAACCCGAAGAACGCGGCCTTGCCCGGCGCGTTGCCCATCGCAAAGGTCACGCCGGCGACCGCGCCGATGGTGAGCAGGACCTGACCTCCCCCCGCGCCGAGCAGCACGCGCCACATCTTCAACAGCTGCGCGAGGGAGAACTCGAGCCCGATCGTGAACAGCAGGAAGATGACGCCAATCTCGGCCAGGATTTCCACCCGGTGCACGTCGCCGACGAGGCTCATCCCGTGCGGCCCCATCGCAGCGCCCGCGAGCAGCAGCCCCACGATCGGCGGCAGCTTGATCAACCGCAACAGGTAGACGACCACCCCACCCAGCGCGAGCACGACCAAGAGGTCCTCGAGAAACTGGAATTCCATTGGAGTCTTCCCGTGTCGCGACGCTAGAGCACCGATCAGTTTGCCAGAGCGGAGATCCCGAAGGATCGGGGTCCCCATCCGGGTGAGGGCCCCGATGCTTCGGGAAACCCTCTCGTCCGCTCACGGCTCGGTGCTCTAGATGGTCTCATTTTCCGCGCGCTTGCCGGAGTTTGCCTCGCACCCATCCGGCTCCCGGGGGCTCGATGCTCTCGGTGCTCGTCAGGAGATGGAGCTGCTTGTCGCACACCATCGATCCAAGAGTATCTGCTGGAGACCGAAAAGGGGGTATCGTCGATCGAGCTTGCGTGAGTCTCCGAGATCCGCGTCCAAAAAGCTTCAGGCCACCTTCTGTTTCGTGGATCTGGCTGGCTTCACTGCGCTCACCGAGGCCCAGGGCGACGAGGACGCGGCCGACGTCGCCACCCGCTTCGCCGAGCTGACGCGCCGGACCTTGCAGCGGGGGGAGCGCCTCGTGAAGACCATGGGCGACGCGGTGCTGGTCACGACGCCCCACCCGGAAGCCGGGGTCGGGTTCGTGGAGCGTCTGATGACGGAGGCGGCCGCCGACCAGCGCCTCCCATCCCTCCGAGCCGGCTTGCACCACGGCGACGCCGTCGAGCGCGACGGCGACGTGTTCGGGGCCGCCGTCAACCTGGCGGCGCGCGTGGCGGCCGAGGCCCACGCCGGCGAAGTGCTCGGCACCGAGCGCGTGGCGGAGGCGGCGCGCGCGGGCGGGATCCCGGTGGCGGAGCTCGGCCCGGTGCTGCTGAAGAACGTGCGCGATCCGATCGAAATTTTTTCGCTGGTGCTGGTGGTCGGCGCCACCGACACCCCGGTCGACCCGGTGTGTCAAACCCCGCTCGATCGCCGCGCCGCCGCCGGGCGGCTGAATCACCAGGGGATCGAGTACTGGTTCTGCTCGCTGACGTGCGCGGCCGCGTTCGCCAGCAATCCGAGCTGGCACGCCACAGGCCGCACCTCGCGCCGGCCGCGCTGACGGACGGCGCGCGCTATGCTGTCAGCCGTGTCCGCCAACGTCGTGCGCGTGCCCCGAGTGACCGAGCTCGCCGTCGGTGAAGCCGCCGTCTTCGAGTTTCAGCGCGGGGGCCACCGCGAGGAGGGCTTCGTGTTGCGCCACCCGAAGGGCTTCTCCGCGTTCGTCAACCGCTGCCCCCACTGGCTGGTCGATCTCGATTTGGGCGACGGGCGCTTCTACGACAACAAGATCGATCGCATCTACTGCAAGACGCACGGCGCGCTCTTCCTCGTCGACACCGGCGTGTGCGAGTACGGGCCCTGCGCCGGCAGCGCGCTGGAAGGGCTCACGCTCCGGCTCGACGGCGACGATGCCCTGGTCGAAGTGCCGCGGTCGCTGGCGATCCTGTGAGCGGCAGCGAGCCGGCCGAAGCCGGTCACGGCGCGTTGCGCAGCGCGGCCAGGCCTTCCGCGGGCAGCTCCTGCTCGTCGGACTCGGCCGGGGCCGGGACGACACTGGCGCCCGCCCCACGCAGGCGCACCTGCGCCCGCTGCGGCGACAGCTCCCGCACGATCCCGAGCTTGTGCAAAAAAAGGATGATCGGGTAGGTCGGATCCAGCTCGAAGCGCCGCGCCGCGAAGTTCGGGCTCATCGAGTAGGCGTGGTGGTTGTTCTGGAACAGCTCGCCGAGCGTCACGAAGTCGACGAGCAGGGTGTTGCGCGAAGCGTCGGCGCTCTCGAAGTTGCGATAGCCGTACTTGTGCCCGCCCCAGTTGACGATCGCACCGTGGATCGGTCCCATCACGAAGTGCGCGGGGAGCAGCAAGAACCACCAGGCGCTCGGCGCAAACGCCACGTAAAAGGACGTGTAGCCGGCGATCCACACCATGCGCATCGCCCAGGACTGGCTGAGCCGATCGACGAGCGGCCACTCCGGGTACCCGCCTTCGAAGCGCGGCTCCGGCTCCACCCGGCGATAGGCGAAATCGTCGTAGCTGACCTTCGTCTTCCACATCATCGACAGCGCGTTCGAGTGGTGCAGCGGCGAGTGCGGATCGCGCTCCGTGTCACTGAACGCGTGGTGCATCCGATGCAGGATCGCGTACGCCCGCGGGTTCAAGAAGCTCGACCCCTGGCTGAGGTAGGTCAAAAGGTGGAAAGCGCGCTCCCAACCCTTGGACAGCGTGAACTGACGGTGGGCGCCGTAGCGGTGCAAAAAGAAGGTCTGGCAGAACACCGAGAGCAGCCAGTGCCCGACGAAAAACGAAACGATCCACGCCATGCCGCGAAAGGTAGGCCCGGCCAGCGGACCCGGGTGTCACGGTTCGGTCATTTCCGCGCCCCCGCCGCGGGCCCGCGCCGCGCGCCAACGCCACGACAGATCTCGGCTTTTTTGCGTGCTTCGCCCGGCCTCGGGCAAAATCCGAAGCGTCTTCAGCTCATGAACATTTCCCTCCGTCTCCCCGCCGCCTGGATGGCCGCCGCGCTCGCGGCGCTCGGTTGCGCCGACCTCGACGCCGACGGCCCGTCGCTCGCCAAGCGGCGCAGCAAGGCCCTGCGCGCCGGGGAGCACGTCCCGAACATCTCGGAGGCCAGCGCCGCCGGGCTCGGCAACGGGCGCATCCGCCGGTCGAGCCCCGCGTTTTCCAAGCTGGTGACCTGCAACCACCCCGGCATCGTGTTCAAGGACGAGGAGCGGACCGGAGCGGACCGGATCATGTCCCCGCGGCTGCGGACGCGCCTGATCCGCCTGGCCGGCTTGGTCGCCGAGCGCTGGCCGGGCGTAGAGCTGCGGGTCACCGAGGCTTGGGACGAAGACGGCGAGCACGGCGCGCGCAGCCTGCACTACGATGGGCGCGCCGCCGACCTCACCACCTCCGATCTGGACGCGAGCAAGCTCGGTGAGCTCGGGTACCTGGCGGTGAAGGCCAAGCTCGACTGGGTCTACTTCGAAGACCGAAGCCACGTTCACGTCTCGGTGAACCGCTGAGCTTGCGGCGCCCGCGCATTTCCGCTGTAAACTGGCTCGGATGTCGGCCGAACCGGTGCGCCTGTTCGTGTATGGCTCCTTTTTGAAGGGGGAGCGGGACCACGCGCTGCTCGCCGGCGCGACGCTCGAAGGCGAGGCACAGACGGCCGCCGAGTTCTCGCTCTTCGATCTCGGGGTGTACCCGGCGCTGGTGCGGGGCGGCGAGCAGCCGATCGTCGGCGAGACCTACCTGGTGCTGCCAAGCGTGCGGTTTCACCTGGACGTCCGCAAAGAGTGTCCGCTGCTCTTTCAACGCGAGGCGATTCGGCTGTCGGACGGCAGCAGCGCCGACGCCTACGTGATGCGCTGGGACCAGGTGCGGGGGCGGCGCAAGATTTGGAACGGCGACTGGCGGCGGCGCTTCGAGCCGCGGCCGCGAGCCTCCGCCGACAGCCCCTTCGCCCGTTGGGCCAAGGGCAGGTTCCGCTGACCGCCGGCGCTCGCTCAACGCATGCGCGCCGACAGGCGCACCATCCCGCCCGCATACCGGAACCGGGCGTCCGCGAAGCGCGGCGGCCCCAGCGTCCCGCGCGCCCCCCGTGAGGTGCAGTACGCCTCCGCCGGCATGCCGAGGAAGTTGCGGTCGAGCTCACCGTTGTCGTTCTCGTCGTGGAAGGCGGACAGCGCGTAGGTGCCGTTCGGGACGCGGCGGAAGACGCAGATGGCGCGCTTGCTCCGAATCCGAGCCACCGACGTCTGCAGCGGCGCCTCGAGCCAGCCCTCGGCGTCGAACAGCCCGCACCGCACGCGCCCGCGGTCGTTGGGGACGAAGGTCTCGAACTGGATGACGTTGCTGCGCGGGCCCTTCGCGCCGCGCGCGTCGCCCCAGGCGAGCCCGGTGACCACACACCCGGCGAGCGCCCCCGCCATCAGACGAATTCGCCCCATCCTTCCATGCATGGTGATGGCGGCGGCGGCTGTCGAGGGACCTATGGGTCGAGGTCGCGCGCCAGCAGGTCGGCGAAGCAGCGCTGGGCGCGGGCGGTGACCGGACCCGGGGCGGCCAGCGGGCGGCCGTCGACGCTCGCGATCGGCTGCACCTCGCGCGTGCTCGACGTCAGAAAGGCCTCCTCGGCGGTGGCGAGCGCCTCGACCGGTAGGGCGCGTTCGTCGACCTCCATCAGCTCGAGCACCAGGGCGCGGGTGACGCCGGCGAGGCAGCCGCTCGCCAGCGGCGGCGTGACCAGGCGGCCCCCTTGCACCACGAACACGTTGGTCCCGGTGCCTTCGCAGAGCTCGCCGCGCGTGTTGCCGAAGATGGCCTCGCCGGCGCCGCGCCCGCGGGCGTGGCCGAGCGCGACCACGTTCTCCGCGTAGGAGGTGGTCTTGAGGCCTGCGATGGCGCTGCGCTCATTGCGGACCCAAGGGACGATCGCGACCTTCTCTGCCGCGGGGAACGGGCGCAAGCTGGACACCGCCACCAGCAGCGTGGCGGCGCCGTCGCTGCGCTCGGACCCGAGCGGCGCGACCCCGGCCGTCCATGTGATCCGCAACCGCCCCTCGCGGAGCGCGTTCGCCTCGATCACCTGCGCCATCGCGCGCTCGACCCGCGCGCGGTCCGGCACCGCCAGCCCCAATCCCTGAGCCGAGTGCGCGAGCCGCTCGAGGTGACGCCGCACCGCGAACGGTGACCCGCGGTAGACGCGCAGCGTTTCGAACACGCCGTCGCCGGTGGTCAGGCCGTGGTCGAAGGGAGAGATCGCCGCCGCCCGTTCTTCCACCAGACGATCGTTCAGCCACAAGACGCTCATCGCCGCCCGAGTGTGCGCGCAGTCGGCCTCCTTTGCCAGCCGGGAGTCTGAGCGACGAACGGTCTGCAGCGCAGGCCGTTCGTCGCAGAAAATGAGACGAACTAGAGCCCCGATCCGCGAGCAAAGCTGAGGGTGTCCCGAGCAATCGGGGCCCTCACCCAAAGTGGGGCCCCGGCTGCTCGGGGCGGTCGGCTGGCAAACGGATCGCGCACTGGCGACTCCCTGCCCGCGCGGCCACAGCGGCGCGA
>JAEZYZ010000449.1 GCA_023418705.1 Pseudomonadota bacterium
CCCCCTCGGAGACGGGGAGCGGCGGCGGCGCGAGCGGCAGCGGCGGCGGCGCCGGGGAAGCCGGCGGCAGCGGCAGCGGCGGCTCCGAAGACGCCGGGATGGATCCACCGGACGCCGCGTGCGTGCCGTGCGAGCTTCGGGCAGCGCTGGTGCATCGCTACCGTTTCGAGGGGACGGGGAGCGACGCGGTCGACAGCGTCGGCTCGGCCGACGGCGTGATCGTCAACGCGACGCTGGAGGACACCGGCGGCGTGATCCTGGCCGGGGGGAGCAGCGGCGAATACGTTGATCTGCCGAACGGCATCGCGTCGGCCCTGACCAGCGCGACCTTCGAAGCTTGGGTCACCTGGGACGGCGGCGCCGCCTGGCAGCGCATCTTCGATTTCGGCGACGTGACCAGCGGCGAGGAGGGCGAGCAGGGAAGCGGCCGGAGCTACTTGATGCTGACCCCGCTCACGTCCGGCACCGGCGGCGTGCTGCGGGTGGCGTACAAGAAGCCCGACACACCGGAGACGCTGGTGAACTCGACCGCGCCCTTGCCGATGGGTGAGCTCGTGCACGTGGCCGTGGTCGTCGACGACGCCGCGAACGTCCTGTCGCTGTTTCAAGACGGCGCGCTCATCGGCCTGGCCGCACCGGTGGACTCGCTGTCGCTCATCAACGACGTGAACAACTGGCTCGGGCGCTCCCAGTACAGCAGCGATCCGGAGTTCGCCGGCACGATCCACGAGTTTCGCGTCTACGCGGCGGCCCTGACCGGCGATCAGATCGCCCAGAGCTTCGCCGAAGGCCCGGATCCGGACTTCCTCGAGGACTGATCGGGTTGGCGTCGAACTCGAGCACCAGCAAAGCCTTCTGGCCGCCCGAGTCCGTGAAAACGGTTTCACCACTGAGCTAGCGTCGTGCGACGGAGCCTGCGGATCGGAGATCGCTCACAGGAAGAGCGGACGAGCGGACGAGCGGAAGGGGGACCGACGATGACGGTCCCCAACTGGAGTTTCAAGCTCGAGCGGCGCGACTCGCCACCGTGGCGGCTAACGGACGCGAGGATCGCGTCGGGCTCAACCGTCGAGTTCCAAAAAAATCTTCCGTCCGTCCGTTCCTTCCTGTGAACGAAAGTTCCAGGGAGGTCGTCGCGTGGCCGACTCTCGGGTTCGTAGGAGGGTAGAAGAGCTTCCTCTCACAGAAGCCGCAGCGAGCGACCGACCAAGAGCTCGTTGTGCGATCCCGTGCGGTAGCCGCCGAGATCCAGGGTGACGTAGACGAAGCCATGGCGTTTGCCGGCGGCGACGACCTCGTCGCGCACCCCGGGCGCGAGCAACCGCTCGAGCTCGTCCAGGCCGAGCTCGATGCGCGCGATCTTGTCGTGCCAGCGCACGCGCAGCTGCCGGAACCCGAGCGTCTTGAGCTCGGCCTCGAACCCCCCGATCTGCGCGAGCCGCTCGCGCGTGACGCTGGTGCCGTAGGGGATACGGCTCGACAGGCACGCTGCCGCCGGCTTGTCCCAGACGTCGAGGCCGATGCTGCGCGCGGCTTCCCGCACCTCGGCCTTGTTGAAGCCCGCGTCGACCAGCGGGCTCTGCACGCTGGCGTCCGCAGCGGCTTCGAGCCCTGGGCGGTAGTCGCCCAGATCGTCGGTGTTGGTGCCGTTCAGCACGGCCGCAAGGCCCCACTCCTCGCACTTGGCGCGCGCGATGTCGTAGAGCTCCGTCTTGCAGTGAAAGCAGCGGTCGGGGCCGTTGTCGACGTAGCCGGGCCGCTCGATCTCGTTCGAGGCGACGAAGCGATGCTCGGCGCCGATCGCGGCGGCGATGCGCGCGGCTTCGGCGCGCTCTCCGTCGGGCAAGCTCGGGCTCACCGCCGTCATCCCGACCGCCTTCGGGCCGAGCTCCTGGGCAGCGACCGCCAGCACGAACGCGCTGTCGATGCCGCCGGAGAAGCACACGAGCACCGAGCCGAGCTCGCGCAGGCGTGCCCGCAGGGCTTCGAGCTTGTCGCCGACGGCAGGGGTGAGGGATTCGGCCGCGAACATGTCCTTCGAAGGCTCTCTTACCACTTTCGAGGGCGGTCGGCCGCCTCGGGGGCCCGGCTGGCCGCTTGCTACGGTGCGCGAGCCGACTTAGAGCGTGTTTCCCGTGACAGACTTCAGAGTTTGGGCGCCGAAGCCGAAGCAGGTCGATCTGGTGATCGCGGGGCGTGCGCAGCCGATGCGTCGTGTGGACGGTGACGTTTGGCAGCTCGAGCTCCCCGACGCCGGGCCGGGCACCGACTACGGATTTTCCCTCGATGGTGGCAACCCGCTGCCCGATCCGCGTTCGGGCTGGCAGCCGGAGGGCGTGCACGGTCCGTCGCGGGTCGTCGATCACGCCGCCTTTGCGTGGAGTGATCACGCCTGGCAGGCGCCGCCGCTCGCCGCCGCCGTTCTCTATGAGCTGCACGTCGGCACCTTCACGGCGGCCGGGACGTTCGAGGGGGTGATCCGGCGGCTCGACCACCTGATCGATCTCGGTGTCACGCACGTCGAGCTCTTGCCGGTGGCGGAGTTTCCCGGCCGCCGCGGCTGGGGGTACGACGGGGTCGATCTCTTTGCGCCCCACCACGCCTATGGGGGCCCCGAAGGCTTGAAGCGGCTGGTGGACGCCTGCCACGGACACGGACTCGCGGTCGTGCTCGACGTCGTCTACAACCACCTCGGGCCGAGCGGCAATTACCTCTCGCAGTTCGGTCCTTATTTCACGGAGCGCTACCACACGCCGTGGGGCGCCGCGGTGAACCTGGACGACGTCGGTAGCGACGAGGTGCGGCGCTTCTTCTGCGACAACGCCAAGATGTGGCTGCGCGACTACCATTTCGATGCGCTGCGCATCGACGCCGTGCACGCCTTCGCTGATCAGTCGGCGGTCCATTTTTTGGAGCAGCTCGGGCAGGAGGTGCGGGCGCTCGGGGCGGCCCTGGGGCGCCACCTGGCGCTGATCGCCGAGAGCGACCTGAACGACCCGCGCGTGGTGCGGCCACCCGAGATCGGCGGCTACGGGATGGACGCGCAGTGGAGCGATGACTTCCACCACGCCCTGCACACGGCGCTCACCGGCGAGACGCGCGGCTACTACGCCGACTTCGGCGGCCTGCCGGATCTGGCCAAGGCCATCGAGGGCGCGTTCGTCTATGACGGCCGCTACGCACCCTCACGAAAACGGCGCCATGGTCGCCCACCGGAGGGCGTGCCGACGAGTCGATTTCTGGCGTATCTGCAGAACCACGATCAAGTGGGCAACCGCGCCCAAGGCGATCGCAGCGGCCACCTGATGAGTCCCGGCAAGCTCGAGATCGCCGCCGCCTTGATCCTGACCTCGCCCTTCGTGCCGATGCTCTTTCAAGGCGAGGAGTGGGCGGCGTCGACGCCGTTTCAGTACTTCACGGCGCACGACGAGCCGGAGCTCGGGCGGGCGGTCAGCGAGGGCCGGCGCCGGGAGTTCGCCGCGTTCGGCTGGAAGCCGGAGGACGTGCCCGACCCGCAGTCACCGGAGACCTTCGCGCGCTCCGTGCTCCGCTGGGAAGAGATCGACGGCGAAGATCACGCCCGCATCCTGGACTGGCACCAGCGCTTGATCGCGCTGCGGCGCCGCACCCCCGAGCTCGGCGCGCTCGCGGCCGAGCGGGCCGTCGCGCGCTTCGATCAGGGGCGCCAATGGCTGATCGTCGACCGCGGCCCGTACTCGGTCGCGTGCAACCTCTCGCAAGACCGCCAGGAGCTGCCCGTCGGCGGCACCAAGCTGGATCTCGTGCTGGCGTCTGGATCGGCGACGGTCTTCGGAGGCCAGATCGAGCTCGACCCGGAGTCGGTGGCGATCGTGCGGCGCGGTTAGGGCAAGTGCGTGCCCTCAATCCCAGATCCCTTGAAGGTAGCGTTTGCCGGTTTCGCGATCGACGTAGGCGAGCGCCTCGAGGACGCCGTCGGCGTCGCGCAGCCACAGGCGCACGTAGTCGCGGGCCACGGCGCTGTGCCGCCACCACTCGACGGCCTCGAGGCGCCGCTCGAAGCGGAGCCGCTCGATCGAGAACAGCCGATCTTCGATCACGAGCGTCGCGCCGGGACGTAAGCCTGTCCGCAGGGGCACGGGAGGATGCAGCAGCCGGGTAGGCGCCGCGGCGGTGGCGACGGCTGCTGCGAGCGTGCCGGCGGGCGAGGGGAGGGGCGCTGGCGGCGGGCGGGCACGCCGGCGCTTTTTGCTCGCGCGCGCAGAGCGATCGTCCAAGACGGCCGGCTTGAGCCGACCGTGTTGCTCGGGACGGTGGCTGTCGACGAGCTCGAGCGTGCCGAAATGATCGACGCCCACGTCCGCCGCCAGCTCTGCGAGCAAAACGGGCAGCTGGTGCGCCCCCTCGGTGGTCGTGATCCCCGCCACCAGCTCGGCGAACTGCAGCTGGCGTCCCTCGGCCGGGGTGACGAGCGGCACGATCAATGAGAGCGCCACCGCGGGGCTCTGAAGCTCCGTGCGCTCGAGGCGCGACAGCAGCACGCGCTCCAGATCTTTGGGGCGCCACAGCGGCTGCGCGAGCTCGAAGGTGAGCCGCGTGGTCGCCGGCGCCCCGGCGTGCCGCGCGATCGCGGCGTCGTGCGTGACCACGAGCTCGAGCCGGCCGGCGGCCGAGCCGCGCGCCCGTAAGCGCGCCGACAGGCGCGCCAAAAGTCCCCGAAGCACGAAGCGCAGCGGCTCGAGCCCGGCGACCGCGTCCTCCCAGCTCAGCGACTCGACCAGCACGGGCGGCGGCGTGTAGGCCTGAAGCGGCGCTGCGTCCCGCCCCGCGCACAGGTCGAGCACCCGCGCCGCCTCCGGCCCCAGGCGGGGGGCGACGGCCGAGCGCGGCAGCGCGCTGAGCTCCCCGATCGTCAGCACCCCCAGACGTGCGAACCACGCCACCGTCTCCGCGTCGAGCGGCAGCGCCTGCACGGGCAGCGCGGCAAGCTCCCGCGCCGTAGCTTCGGCGCTCACCACCTGCACCTGCGGATCGAGCCCCAGGTGCGGCGGCATCCAGCGCGCGAAGGCCCGGGCGACGTGCGGGCCGCTGGCGACGGCGATGCGCACCGAGTGGCCGAGCTCCCGCACTCGGCTGGCGAGCTCCAGCGCGAGCGCCTCTTCGCCCCCGGCGAGGTGCGCGGCCCCGGTGATGTCGAGCCACACGGTGTCGGGGGCTTCCAGCGCGGCGGTGAAGCCGAACTGCAGCGCCACCTCGCAGACGCGCCCCAAGCTCTGCAGCACCGCGTCCCGCCGCACCTGCTCGACCTGCAGGCTCGAGACGAGCACGCAGGCCTCGGCGATGGTCTGCCCCGGACGCACGCCGAGCTCCCGCGCCATCGCGCTCACCGCGTCGAGCACGGCGGTCGGCTTGAGCGTCGCGGCGGGCGCCTCCGAGGGCGCGTCGGCACCAGGCTCTTCAGCGCCCGCCTCCGTCATGACGACAGCCAAGGGCCGCCCGAGAGAGGGGTCGTCGGTCCCCGTCGGCGCGGCGGGCGAACGCAGCCGCGCGTTCAGGCGCTGCTGCGCCCGACCGAGCTCGCACAACAGATCCGGCAGCACGATCGCCACGATGCGCCGCGGCCGCGCGCGGCTCATGCCGGCCTCTGGAGGGGAGTCGGGGCCGGGGCTGCGGCAGCGCGCGCCCCTGGGCGGGTCCAGGCGACCGAGCGCGGCGAGCCCACGCGGCCGCGGCGATCCTTGGCCACCTGCACCTGCAAGCGATCGGGGCGCGGTCGGCCGAGCTCGAGCCGCATGGCCACTGGCAAGGGCAGGGGCCGGCGCGCCGCGGCGTCGGTGATCAAGAGCACGCAGCGCGGCGTGCCCTCGATCGCTTGCGACAAGCGCCGGATGACGCGCGGAAAGCCTGCCAGCGGGACTGACAGCGAGCGGCCCGTGACTCCGATCGTGTCGATGGCGACCACCGCGAACACCTGTGACTCGACCACCCGCAGCGCGATCCGCTCCAGATCGGCCAGCTCCGGACGCACCACGAGCAGGCGCTCGAGCTCGACCCCGGCGCGCCGCACCCCCGGCGCGTGCAGGCTGCGCGAAGGGTCGATGAAGGCGCACCAGGGCGTGTCCCCGCCGAGCCGCTGCGCCTCCCGCTGCGCCGCGCCACAGGCCGCCAGCGCGATCGACGTGGCGCAGGCGCCCGCGCCCCGCACCGCCAGCTCCACCACCCCGCCCCGCAGGAGCCCCCCGTCGGGCAAGGCGGCGTCCAGCGCACCGAGGTCCAGGGGCAGGCCCCCAGCGTGTCCCGGAGCGCCTGGCGCGGCGTGGGGCTCGGCCAGGGCGAGGTGGGCGCGGACCCCCTTGGAGGCCGGCATGGATCGCAGGGTCTGGAGCCGTTCGAGCACGTGAGCAGCGGCAGTCATGGGGTACTGAACAAAATAACAGATTCGCCCCTCCGCGCTAGCCCCAGTGCCGCCCAGGTGTGACAATGAATGTCGCAGCACGTCGCATAAATTCAAGCAATTACAATATTTTGCTGTCTTGTGTGGCCGGCGCTCGAAAGTAGCTGTAGTTTTGTTCAGTGGTGTTCGCCGAGCTCCTCGCGCAGTCCAATTTCTCGTTTCTGCGGGGGGCTTCCCATCCGGAGGAGCTCGTCGTGCGCGCCAAGCAGCTCGGCCTCTCGGCGCTGGCGCTGTGCGACCGGGACGGCCTCTACGGGTCGGTGCGCGCGCTCACGGCCGCGCGCCAGATCGACCAGCGGCTCATCGTCGGCTCGGAGCTGACCCTCGGCGGCCCCGCGGCAGGGCCGAGCTCGGCGAAGGCGGCGCGGGCGACCAACACCACGCCCGCCGGCGACCCGCCGACGCTCGCCTTGCTGGTCCACGACGGCCGAGGTTACGAAAACCTCTGCCGCCTGCTGACGCGCGCCCACGCCGATCACGAAAAAGGGCAGAGCGCGCTCGAGCTCGACTGGCTCTCGGAGCACGCCGCGGGCTTGACCGCCGTCGTGCCCGCGCCGCGCGTCCCTGGCGGGAGCGACACTCCGCCCGAGCGCCTGTTCGAGGTGCTGGCGGAGGTGTTCCCCGATCGCGCCTGGCTCGCCGTCCACCGGCACCTGGACGGCTTCGACGCCGCGCGAGCGCAGGCGGTGATCGGCTGGTCGCAGCGCTTCGGCTTGCCCATCGTCGCAAGCGCCCGCCCCCGCTTTCACGAGCGCGGGCGTAAGCCCCTCGCCGACGTCCTGCACTGCATCCGCACCGGCACCACCCTCGATGCCGCCGGCACCGCCATCAGCGCCAACGCCGAAGCGTACCTGCGCGGGTGTCCGGAGATGCGCCAGCTCTTTCGCGATCATCCCGAGTGGGTCGATCGCACCGCCGAGGTGGCGCAAGACTTACGGTTTCAGCTCTCCGAGCTGAAATACCAGTTTCCCTGCCAGCTCGAGCCCGGCGAGACCGCCGATGACAAGCTCCGCCGCCTGACGCTGCAAGGCGCGGCCCACCGCTACGCCGGCCGCGTGCCACCCGCCGTCGCCACGCAGATCGAGAAGGAGCTCGCGCTGATCGAGAAGCTCGGGGTCGCGCCTTACTTTTTGAGCACCTGGGAGATCGTCGAGATCGCTCGGAGCCGCAAGATCTTGTGCCAGGGCCGCGGCAGCGCCGCCAACAGCGCCGTCTGCTACGCGCTCGGCATCACCGCCGTCGATCCGGCGCGCAGCAATCTGTTGTTCGAGCGCTTCATGAGCGCCGAGCGCGCCGAGCCCCCCGACATCGACATCGACTTCGAGCACGAGCGGCGCGAAGAGGTCATCCAGGAGATCTACGCCCGTTATGGCCGCGACCGCGCCGCCATGGTCTCGGAGGTGATCTGCTACCGCGGCAAGAGCGCCTTGCGCGAGGTGGGCAAGGTCTTCGGCTTCTCGCTCGAGCAGGTCGATCGCCTGAGCGCCACGCTCACTCACTGGGACGCCGCCGACGTCAGCGACGAGCAGCTCACCGAGATGGGCTTCGACGCGCAGGACGGCCGCGTGCGCCAGAGTGTGCTGCTTGCGCGCGCCCTGCAAGGCTTCCCGCGACACCTGTCCATCCACGTCGGCGGCTTCGTGCTCAGCGCGACCCCGCTCTACCGCGTCGCCCCCGTCGAGCCCGCGCGCATGCCCGACCGCACCGTCGTGCCCTGGGACAAGGACGACATCGACGATCTCGGATTCTTCAAAATCGACGTCCTCGGACTCGGCATGCTGACCGCGATCCGCAAAGCGCTCGCGCTGATCCACGCCGATGGTGGTTTGAGGGCGCCGCCTCTGGCGGCGCGGCACGCGCTGCCCGACGCCGAGACATCGCCGGGCGACCCTGCGTCACCCGTCACCGAGACGTCCCCGGAGCTCTTCGACCCCCTCGACGCCATCACCCGCATCCCGCCCGAAGATCCCGCCGTCTACCAGATGGTCTCTCGCGCCGACACCGTCGGCGTCTTTCAGATCGAGAGCCGCGCCCAGATGGCCATGCTGCCGCGCCTGCGCCCTCAGCGCTTCTACGATCTGGTGATCGAGGTGGCCATCGTGCGCCCTGGCCCCATCCAGGGCGGCATGGTGCACCCGTACTTGCGCCGGCGCGCGGGCAAAGAACCCATCCAGGTGCCGCACCCCAAGCTCGCCCCCATCCTGGAGCGCACCCTCGGTGTGCCGCTCTTTCAAGAGCAGGTGATGCAGATCGCGATCGTCGGCGCTGGCTACTCCGGGGGCGAAGCCGACCAGCTCCGCCGCGACATGGCTGCCTGGAAGAAGAACGGCCGCCTCATGCGCCACCAGCAGCGCCTGCTCGACGGCTTCGCCAAGAACGGCATCCCGGCCGCGTTCGGCGAGGCCCTCTTCGAACAGATCAAGGGCTTCGCCGAGTACGGCTTCCCTGAGTCCCACTCCGCCTCCTTCGCGCTCCTGGTCTACGCCTCCGCCTGGGAGAAGGCGCATTACCCCGCTCACTTCGCCTGCGCCCTCCTGAACTCCCAACCCATGGGCTTCTACGCCCCCGCCACCATCATCGCCGACGCCCAGCGCCACGGCGTCCCGGTGCGCGACGTCGACGTCACCTGCAGCCACTGGGACCACACGCTCGAGCCCGTCGAACCCGTCGAAGCGAACGTGCCCGACAGCGCGCGCGCGCTGAGGCTCGGCCTGCGCCTCATCAAGGGCCTGGGTGAAGCCGCCGGCCAGCGCATCGAAGCCGCCCGCAGCGCGCGCCCCTTCTCCGACCTGAACGACCTCACCCGCCGTGCCAAGCTGAAGAAGGACGACGTCGAAGCCCTCGCTGAAGCCGGCGCCCTCGAGCCCCTTGTCCGCGGCCGCCGCCAGGCCCTCTGGCAAGCCCGCGCCCCCCGCCTGCACGGCCTCTTCGACCAGCTCACCGTCCGCGAGCCCAGCGTCACCTTACCCCCGCTCCGCCCCATGCAGCAGCTCCGCCTCGACTACGGCCGCAAAGGCCTCAGCGTCGACGATCATCCCTTGCGCCACTACCGCGCCGAGCTCGACAAGAAGGGCGTCCTCCGCGCCGCCGATCTCATCCGCCAGCCCAAAGGCCGCTGGGTCCGCGTCGCCGGCCTCGTCCTCTCCCGCCAGCAACCCGCCACCGCCAGCGGCGTCATCTTCATCACCCTCGAAGACGAGACCGGCTTCTGTAACCTCATCGTCTACCGCCGCGTCTTCGAACGCCACCGCATGGCCGCCCGCCACGCCACCCTGATGCTCGTCACCGGCAAGATCGAGCGCGAAACCGACGACAGCGCAGAGATCGTCCTCGACGCCACCGGCAACCGCCAGCAAGTGTTCGTCGACGCCCCCGTCATCCACGTCATCGCCCACGAGATCCAGCGCCTCGAACGCCCCGGGCAACCCACGCTGAAGAGCATCGCGCGGAATTTTCGGTGAGCTTCTTCTAAGATCCGAGGGCCAACCTGGCAGCCTCTCGAATCTTGGTCGGTTCGCCTTCGGTCGCCAGCCGTTGCAGATCTGCCCGCAGCTCAGGCCGATCGGGCAGCCATTGACCCATCAGGCGCACTGCCTTCAACCGCACCTCTGGTTTCCGATCGGCACGGCCTGCCTGCGCCAGCGCCGTCGCCAGGGCGTCCGATGGTGGCCGCACGGCGAGCGCGTCGAGCGCGGCGACCTGCACGTTCGAATGAGGCGCGCTCAAGCTGCTGGCGAGGATGAGGTCGACCTCCGGGTGTTGCATGAGGCGGATGGCGTCCACGGCCGCGGCCTGCTCCTGATGGCTCTTCGCCTTCAAGAACGGCTTCACCGCCTCGAGCGCGGCGCCGTGACCGGAGTTGGCGATCCCCCGCAGCGCGTGGACGCGCGTGGCGGGGCTGTCCGCTCGTGAGCTTCAACGCCGTCTTGGAGACCATGCGGGAAGCGGGCGTCAACTCGACCTGAACCTGTTCCTCGTACGCCACACCGCCAAACTCGGTGCTCGTGCTCGAGGCAGCGCTGCCGGCTCCGGTCTCCTTCAGGGTCAGCACACCTTTGAATGAGAGCACCTCCGGCTTCAGCTTGGCCACCGCCTGCCCGAACTGACCAACCGGGATGGGTTCGTAGCCAACCTTCCGCTTTTCGATGACCTGCCCGGCGATCCGATACTCCGCCTCGTACGTCCCCGTCGCGTCCGTCTCCTTCACCGTCCAGCTTCGAGGATTCTTCGCGTCCACCGGGCCACGAAACTGGAACGCGGCAGCCACCGTGCGCAGAATGCTGTCGGCGAAGCGGGACGCTTTGGGCGCCAACCGCACCTCGGCCAACGTACCGTTCGCCAGTGTGAATAGAAAGGGCTCTTTGAGCTCTGCCTTCAAACTCTCGAGCTGCTCGCGTGAGTTTGGGGCCTGAGTGCTGGGTTTCGGGTCGCTGAGCCGCGCCAGAAACTGCGTCCGCTCGCCGTCGAGCGCGCGCGGCCGGAGCACGAGCTCCGACCGCAAGCCCAAATCGATGAGCTTGCCGTTCGGGCTCATGGTCACCTCCGTAGACAAATCGAGATCGTACACATATCGCCCCGAGGCCTGCCAATCGGGGCCGGCGATTCGCCGGGGTGCAGTCGACGCAGGAGCGGGTCGATCGGCGGCTTCGTCCGTCCGCTCACACGCCGCCACCCCTGCAGCGAGGACCACCTGAAGGACCAGGCGCCCGAACGGACGCCACGCGCGATCCGACCTGAATGCGCCGAGCAGCAGCGTGCGACGGTTGAGAGTCCTCATCTAGTGCCTCATCGGGACGACGGAAGTCGACCTCATGGTTCGGATTCAGTTCGCGAGCTCACAGTTCTCGAAAAAGAAGTAGCTTGGCCCGACAGCGCAGGTGTCGGAATCGTCGAAAGACGTGACGGCATCGCAAGTGAGACTTCCCCAGATGTTGCGCGACATTTCATCCATCTCCAACACCGTAATCATGCATTCCCCGTTGTATTGATCCGGCAGATCAGAGCCGCTAAGAACTACCGAGCCGGCGCGTGTTTCTCCTGCGGCCATGATACCGGAAATGCTGGCGTTGCGGTTCTCGACGGTGGGGCTAATGACAATCGATGTGTTGATCCGATAGACACCTGCAGCCTGCGGGGCTGCTATCCATTCGCACCCGACGCTCGCCGGAGCGCCGTCGATATTCGTCCCGTGCTCGAGCGCTTGTACCTTCGCGTCTGCCGTTACGGGACGGCCGGAAGCAAGCTCTGGGAAATCCTGAAAGTGTTCTGTCAGCGAGCAACCATCAGGTGAAAGAACGTGTACGGACACAGCGCCGCGGGTCACGCCTTGCCCCCCGCCACCGCTGCCGCCAGCCCCGATCCCGCCGCTGCCACTCGCGCCGCCCGTAGCGGGCGTGCTCCCTCCAGTCCCGCCAGCGGCGGGTGAACCGGGGTTCGCGTCCTCCGAGCCGCAAGCGACGACCAACGAAAGAATCAACGCGCACGTCGTGTTTCGCATGCCCTGGAGCTTAGGCGGAGCACGCAAGGTCGACAACCGAACGTCGCAACGTCCGTTTCCCCGCCCTTTCTCATCCCCAAGAGGTGACGCGCTAATCTGACAAGTGCCGGCATTCTTGGTTGACATCGACGGAGCGGGGCGGTCTCATGCGGCGTTCTCGGAGGGACGTCATGGGTATGCGGAGGGTCGTTCAGTGAACGCCAAAGGTTGGCATCGGCCCGGTGCCGATGAACCTCTCTGTGGAGGTTTTCGTCCAGTATGGGATGGCTGGGGCGCTCACCTTCTCGCTCACCCCAGACCGGTTGCTCGCCGCATACGACAGCGACGGGCTCGAGGAACTCGCCAGCGTGGACGCCACCGTGACGCCGTTCGCCGGGGCCGGGGTCATGATGTTCCTTGGCGTCGGCTTCAGCTTCGGCGGCTTGGAGGCCAAGCTGGGCATCTCCGGCGACGTCACATTGGGTGATCTGTCGCTGCCGATTTATGCGCGCGCCGGTCTGGGGGTGCAGCCCCAACCCGACGCCCGACCACTGCCGCAGGACCTACAGGAGATGGTGCGATCAGCACAGCTCTTGTACCCTGGCGGTCCGCCAAAGAAGTATGCCTTTCACGCCTTCTACAAGTTCGGCGCTAACGCCCACATCAACGACATCCTCAGGGGCGAGATCGCGGCGAGGCTGCGTATCAAGTTCTTCTGGTTCAGCAAGACTTGGTCGAAGAAGGTCGCGGAGTTCAAGTCGAACTTCGACCCGGTGAACCTTATCCTGGTTGGTGGCCAGCACGACGCGGAGTTCGCCGACGACTTCGGACTGCTCGGGTCCGTGCGGATGCCCGTCCCCTTCGTGAACCTCGAGGAGCTCGAAACGCCTCCGCCGCTACCCCCCTTGCCCGATCCAGACGCAGGAACCGGCGGCGCTGGCGGCTTTGATGGTGGAAGCGGGGGCTCTGGTGGAAGCGGAGGAAGCGGCGGCGCTGGCGGAAGCGGAGCTCGTCCGCCGGTGAGCCTCCTGACCAGCGGCGATCCCCGCTTCGTCCCCTTCGATCCGGCGCGTGTCGATGAATTCTTCTACGACGGCTATTGCCACTGCAGCGATCAAGGCGGGACGTGCCGCGCCGATCTCGACTGCTGCGGCGGCTTCTGCGCCTTCGACGACCGCCCCGGCGTCTCCGAGTCGACCTGTGTCCAGTGCCTCGCCCAGACGACGCCCCAGGCTGGCGGCGGACAGCAGTGCGAGGACACCGCCGATTGCTGCCAACCCGACCCGAATCGCCCCACGGTTTGCTTCCCGTTCAGTTCTTCCGGGCAGCCATCGTATTGCCAGGCCTGCCGGCAAGTAGGTGAGCCCGTCATCGATGACAATCCCCGACTACGACGAATGTTGTCCGGGGCTGCGAGCCTTCACGGATCCTGATGGAGGCGATCGGACTTGCATTGTCTGCCGAGGCCCGGGCCAGACGTGCAATAGCGATAGTGATTGCTGCGAGCTCGGTAGTAGCTGCGACGAATTGGGGAAATGTACGTTTGTGGTGGAGTAAGGCGAGGGTTGATCAGACATGAAGCGCAGCAGAAGAACGCCATTCGCACCCGACCACCTTTGCTGGTTCATTGTGCTGATCCAAGTGGCCTGCGGCGGAAGCGAGGCGCCAGCGGAAGGGTCGGCTGGGGGAACGCACGTTGACTCGGGTGGCTCTCCTGGCTCGGGCGGCGTCGGCGGTTCTGCTGGTGGGGGAGGTGGTACGTCAAGCGGTGGATTCGGCGGGACGCCAAGTAGCGGCGGGGCAGGGACAGGCGGTTCCGGAGCTCCGACGGCGCTCCCGCCGCGCGCGATCGTCGGAACACGGCGGGGCATGTGTGCCTTGGATGAGTCCGGCGCGATTCACTGTTGGGGATCTTCCAGCCTGCGGCCCGAAGGCTGGCAGGTTCCCCCGGGGCCATTCGCCGCGCTCTTTGGCTCGTTCGAGATGGTGTGCGGCGTTCGGCAGGACGGGCTCGCGTCCTGCTTCTGGGAGCCGCTCGGCACGGATTCGCCGATCGACCACGTTCCCGAGCAACCGGTGCAGACCCTCGCCATTACCCGCGGGGTCATCTGCGGCATCGATCTGGCAGGTGATACTTTCTGTAACTGGTCCGTGCCAGTCGGGATTACCGTTCCGAGCGGAGAACGGTTCAAGGACATCTCTACAGGGCCTCACTTCGGATGCGGTATTCGGGAGGCAGATGGGAGCATCCTCTGCTGGGGCTCACCAGGCGTTGCCGAGGACTGTTCCATTTCACCTGACGAAGGGCAGCTCAACGCTCCCCACGGGAGCTTCGTGTCCCTCCATAGTCGCGGCGCGTATTCCACCTGCGCCATCGCCGAGGATGGCAGCGTAGCCTGCTGGGGAGCAGGGGAGGCGAACGACGACCCGACCAGACTATTCTGCGAGGTCCCCGTCAACTTTGGTCAGAGCGTTCCGCCAAGCGGCACATTCCGCTCCGTGACGGTTGGTACGTACCACAGTTGCGGGATTCGAACGGATGGTACCGTCGCCTGTTGGGGCGCCGGCACCCATGCCAACGACTGTGCAAACGGGGGCCAGGATTGCGGCCAATCCCTTCCGCCACCAGGCCAGTTCGAGCAGGTCGCCCTGGGCGACCTCTTTACCTGCGGCATGAAGGCCGACCGCACCATCGAGTGCTGGGGCTGGGACGGAGACGGCGACGGGCGCACAGTGCCGCCGGAGGTGTTTCGGTGAGCGTCGATGGGGCTGTACGAATGCAGGAAGGTGAGTCCGTGCGCCGACCTGAACTTTCAGCAGTCGTGATATCGTTAGTAGCAACTGCTGGAATCGTTGCGGTAATCGCAGTTCCACAACTAGAACCTTTGCGCGCGCCGCAGCGCCAGCAGTTTGAGACTTCAGTTCCGAAGGAACTTGAAGGGAGCGCATCGGCTGATGCCGAATCTGCATCGTCAAGGTGCTCTGGTGAGTATTCCATACGGCTTGGGCTGTATACGCACTCGACGGATCCAGATGCCGGAGGTTCGTCTAAGTCATTTCCTTGGAAACGTGGATCCAGCTATGAGATCGAGATCCTTGTCGATGAGGCGAAGGCGATATGCAGGGCGAAAACCAGGCCAATATCGAGCGATCCTCTCGTAGGCACAATCGAGCAACTGTATAGCTGTCGTGAATCCGGTGTCCGTGTAGTGATCGGATATTGGCTTGAGGGTACGCCAAGTGCATTGTGGTTGACTGGTTTGAAGACGAAACCCTCACGCATTACCATACTGGTTTCGCGAGAGAGTAAGGAGCACTATCGCGCTTCCCTTGCTCCGGACTACGGGCCGGGCTCCTGCGAGACCTTCGGAAGCTTGATGCTCTCGGCCGCGACCCAGAAAGGTGGGAAGTGAGATGCAACTCAAACGCGGAACGTTCGTAGGCGGGTGGTTGGTGTGCTGCGTGTGCGCTTGCTCCCATGGCGAGAGTGCCCGTGAGCCTCCCCCCAGTTCACGGACACCCCAAATGGCGCGATAATGCGCCGGGAGTGTTCCATGGCATCATCAAAGAAGCAGCGTAGGTCGCGGCGCAAGTTCACCGCGGAGTTCAAGGCAGACGTCGTCCGCTTGTGCGAGAGCGAAAGCATTGTTGAGGTCGCTCGGCGCCTGGACCTGACGGAGACGGCGGTTCGCGCCTGGGTGAAGCAAGC
>JAEZYZ010000003.1 GCA_023418705.1 Pseudomonadota bacterium
GCTCGGCCCCGCGCGGCGTGCTCTGCGAAGGCGACTGCCTCGAGCTCGTGCCGGCGCTGGCGCGCGGGGGCAAGTTCGATCTCGTGTACGTCGATCCGCCGTTCAACGCCGGCGGGGTGCGCGCGGCCCGCGAAGGACGCGGCGATCGCAGCCGGGGAGCGGCGGCGTACCGGGACAGCTGGGGCGGCATCGAGGCCTTCCTGGCGATGCTCGAGCCGCGCCTGGTCGTGCTCCGCGAGGCGATGACGGAGTCGGGCAGCCTCTGGCTCCACCTCGATCATCGCGCCGTGCACGAGGCGAAGGTGCTGGCCGATCGCGTCTTCGGACGCGGGTCCTTCCGGGGGGAGATCATCTGGGTCCCCGGCAACGGCGCCCGCGGCCGTCGCGGCCCGAGCGTGACGCACCAGACCCTGCTGGTGTTCGCGCGGGGGCGCGACGTCATCTGGAACGTCGACGATCCCCTGCTGCGCGAACCCTACGCGGCCACCAGCCTCAGCATGCACTTTCATCACGTCGACGCCGAGGGGCGGCGCTACCGTGAGCGCGTCATCAACGGCAAAGCCTATCGCTACTACGCCGACGCCGGGCGGCGGCTCGGCAGCGTCTGGCTCGACTGCCCCGCCATGCGCGCCAACACCCCGCTCGATCGGGAGACCACGGGGTATCCCACTCAGAAGCCCCTCCGCCTACTCGAGCGCATCGTGCGCGCCGCGAGCCTCCCCGAAAGCCGAGTGCTCGACCCGATGTGCGGCTCCGGGACGACCCTGGTCGCCGCCGAAAAACACGGCCGGCGTTGGGCCGGCGTCGATCGCAGCGACGTCGCTTGCCGAATCGCGCGCTCCCGGCTAAAAATCTCGACTAGTGCTTAATAGGAGGCTTGGGCAGGGCCGCAAGGCGCTGGGTGCGCTCACCGTCGTCGTGCGCGCGGGCGCGCTCCCGGCGGCGGCGCTCGCCGCCTTCGGCTGCAGTGACGACGATGAACGTCCGGTCCGGCTGGAGTGCCTGCGGACGTTCTGCGATCCGGCGGGGCGGCCCGACCCAGGCGCCCCCGAGTGCGCCGAGAGCGTTCCGGCCGCTTGCCAGTCAGCGATCGACAGCGGTCAGATCGCCGAGGCCGAGCGCGCGGGGTGCGAGAGCGACGGGCTGTCGGCGTGCGCGACCAGCTACTACTTCAGCGGGTATCCCGCCTCGGAGCTGCCGAGCTGTACGGGCAGCGCCGCCATCGCTTCCATCGACCAGACCGTACCGACGCGGCTCTTTCGCGGCGCCGGCATCGACGACCAGAAGCTCGCCGAGCAGACGCAGAGCTTGCAGCGCTACTACGAGCCGCACGCCATGTGGTTCACGACCCCCAGCATGAGCTCGGCGTCATCGCTGTCGTACATCATGGAGGGATCCGAAGCCGAGCTGAACGCGGCCTACCAGGACGCGGGGCTGCCGCTCGAAGGGGAGCTCACCGCCGAGCAAGAGGAGCTGGCGCTGGAGGTCACCGGCGCGATCCTGTTCCGCTCGCTGCGGGCCTTCCTTGCGGAGCAGGCGCGACCGGCCGAGCGCCGCGTGAACGTCACCGTCGTCCCGCGCATCGCCGATCCCAGGTTGCGGCCGTTGCTGCCGGAGGTGGACTCCATCGCGGGGCTCGGCTTGAGCGCCGCGCTCTTCCAGCGCATCGACGGCGACGACCCCTCGCAGTCGATGCTGCGGCTGCTCGGGCTCACCGAAGACTTCACGCCCTCGCTGTTCGTCGGCTATCAGACGGTCCGCGACGCCTTGCCCTATCCCGACGTCGTGATCGCCCACGAGATGGGCCACGCGCTCGGCTTGCCGCACACCGATCTGGACGGCAACTTGATGCAGCCCGTGGCCGATCCGCTCTGCCGCGGGGAGCTCGTCCGCGAGCAGGTCGAGCTGATGGGGCCGTTCGCCACCTCGACGGCCCCGCTCAGCCACGAGCCGCCGTCCCTGGCCGAGCTGCACCGCCGGATCCTGCGCTCGCTGCTCGATCGGCGGTGAGCGGCGAGGCCCGCCGCCGGCGGACCCTTCGAGGCCGCGCTCCCTTTGGCGGATTCGAAACAATGCTTATAGAGGGAGCCGAGGAGCATGCCCGGAAAGCTCGAAGACTACGCTTTGATCGGCGACTGCCACACCGCCGCGCTGGTCTCACGGAGCGGATCGATCGACTGGTTCTGCGTGCCCCGCTTCGACTCACCCGCCTGCTTCGCCAGGCTGCTCGGGACGGAGGAGAACGGGTGCTGGCAGCTGCACCCGCGCGTCCCCGTGCGCCGCGTGGAGCGGCGCTACCGCGGCGAGACGCTGGTGCTCGAGACGGTGATGGAGACCGCCGCGGGCTCGGTGGCGATCATCGACTGCATGCCCCCGAAGTCGGAGGCGGTGGACCTGGTGCGCGTCGTCGAAGGTCGCAGCGGGCGCGTCCCGATGGTCATGGAGCTCATCGCCCGTTTCGACTACGGCAGCGTCGTGCCGTGGGTGACCTGGGAGGGCGCGAACGTCAAGGCGATCGCCGGTCCCCACCTGCTGCACCTGCGCTCGGAGACGGAGTTTGTGCTGCGGGACCACAAGGTGCGCTCGGAGTTCGAGATCGCTGCCGGGCAGCGGGTCGCGTTCGTGCTCACCGCGCACCCCTCACACCTCGCGGAGCCCACGCCGATCGATCCGCAGATCGCCCTCGAGAGCACCGAGCGCTGGTGGCAAGCGTGGTCCGAGCGCTCGAACTACCGGGGGCGTTATCGCGACGCCGTTCAGCGCTCGCTGATCGTGCTCAAGGCGCTGACGTACGCGCCCACGGGCGGCCTGGTGGCGGCCCCGACCACGTCGCTGCCGGAAGACCTCGGCGGCGTCCGCAACTGGGATTACCGCTATTGCTGGCTGCGCGACGCCACCATCACGCTCTATGCCCTGATCAAGGCCGGCTACGACTCGGAAGCGCAGGCGTTCCGGGAGTGGCTGCTGCGCGCCGTCGCGGGTGATCCGTCGCAGCTGCACATCATGTACAGCATCCTGGGAGAGCGGCGGCTGCCGGAGCTGGAGCTCGGTTGGCTCGCGGGCTACGAAGGCTCGCGGCCCGTCCGCATCGGCAACGCGGCGCACGAGCAGCTGCAGCTCGACGTCTGGGGCGAGCTGATGGACGCGATGCACCTGTGCCGGCGCAAGCGGCTGGAGAACACCACGAGCTGGGAGCTCGAGCGGGCCCTGCTGGAGTTCCTCGAGACCAAGTGGCGCGAGCCTGACAACGGGATCTGGGAGGTGCGCGGGCCGCGCCGCCACTTCACGCACTCCAAGGTGATGGCGTGGGTGGCGTTCGATCGAGGGATCCGCGCGATCGAGGCCTTCGGCCGCGAGGGGCCGGTCGCGCGTTGGCGCGCGCTCCGCGACGAGATCCACCGCGAGGTCTGCGCGCGCGGCTACAACCCCAAAGCGGGGGCGTTTACGCAGTTTTTCGGCTCGGATCGCCTCGACGCGAGCCTCCTGATGATCCCGCTGGTGGGGTTTCTGCCCGCGACCGATCCGCGCGTGCGCTCGACCGCACGGGCGATCCAGCGCGAGCTGGTGGAGGGCGGGCTGGTCAAGCGCTACCGCTGCGATCCGGCGGTCGACGGGCTGTCGGGGGAGGAGGGGAGCTTTCTGGCCTGCTCGTTCTGGCTCGTCGACAACCTCGCCATGATGGGCGAGCTCGAAGAAGCGGAGCGGCTCTTCGAACGGCTGCTCTCGCTGCGCAACGACGTGGGCCTGCTCTCCGAGCAATACGACGCCCCCCGCGAGCGGATGACCGGCAACTTCCCCCAAGCCTTCTCCCACCTCGCCTTGATCAATGCCGCCCAGATCCTCGCGCACGCCGCCGAGGGCCAACCCATCGACCGCAGCCAGACCGAGCCCGGCGAAGCCGCGGAGGGCTGAGCGACGCGCTGCCCCTGCTTTTATCACCGTGGCGGTTACCGGACGCGAGGGTCGCGTCGGCCTCGACCGCGGAACTCCCAAAAAAACTTCCGTCCTTCCGCCCTTCCTGTGAACAAAAACAGCGGAGCGCGCGACGCGGCGGACCGCTCGCTCAATACGGGTGAAAACACGCGACGCGGTGGCGGGTGCCGCGCGTCAGCTCGGCGAGCGGCGGCGTCTCGACGTCGCATTTGCCGGGCTCGGCGCGGGGGCAGCGCGGGTGGAAGGCGCAGCCCGGTGGGGGATCGAGCGGGCTCGGCGGATCGCCCTCGAGCAGGATGCGGAGGCGGCGGCGCCCGGGATCGGGCACGGGGATGGCGCTGAGCAAGGCGCGGGTGTACGGGTGGTGGGGCGTCGCGTACAGGGCGGCGGCCGGGGCGATTTCGACGATCCGGCCGAGGTACATCACGGCGACGCGGCGGCTCAAATACTCGACCACCTTGAGATCGTGAGAGATGAAGAGCAGGCT
Source organism: Pseudomonadota bacterium (assembly GCA_023418705.1). Classification (GTDB taxonomy): domain Bacteria; phylum Myxococcota_A; class Polyangia; order Polyangiales; family Polyangiaceae; genus JAEZYZ01. The sequence continues at coordinate 4,421 of JAEZYZ010000003.1, forward strand.
GAGCTGCATCTCCTCTTGAAGGTCGAGCAAGAGGTTGACGATCTGTGCCTGGATCGACACATCCAGCGCGCTCAGGGGCTCGTCGCAGACGATGAAGTCGGGGTCCACCGACAAGGCGCGCGCGATGCCGATGCGCTGGCGCTGGCCGCCGCTGAACTCGTGCGGGAAGCGGTCGAGGGCGCTCGCGGGCAGCCCGACGCGATCCAACAGCCCGAGCACCCGGCGCTCGAGCGCGGGTCGGTCTTTGACGAGGCGGTGAACGATGAGCCCCTCTTGGACGATCTGCCGCACCGTCATGCGCGGGTTCAGCGACGAGAACGGATCCTGAAACACGATCTGCATGCGGCGGCGCAGCGCCCGCAGCTCGGCGTCCGGCAGCTCGGTGATGTCACGCCCGTCGAACAGGATGCGCCCGTAGGTCGGCTCGATCAGCCGGAGCAGCGTGCGGCCGAGGGTGCTCTTGCCGCAGCCGCTCTCGCCGACCAGCCCGAGCGTCTCTCCGCGGCGGACGTAGAGCGAGACGCCGTCGAGCGCGCGCAGCAGCTCCGTCTTGCCGAAGATGCCAGTGCGCACGGGGAAGAACTTGCTGACGCGCTCGGCGCGCAGCAGCGGGCCGTCGGCTCCGGGGGGCAGCTCGCTCGGGCGCCACGCCGGGGCCTCGCTCGTGCGATCGCCGGGCCACTCGCTGGGGGAGCGACCGGTGGGCCATTCGCTGGGCCAGCGCTGGCCCGGGGCCTCGCTCTGCGGCGGCTCGGAGCGCGGGGCCTCGCTTTGCGGTCGCTCGGAGCGCGGGGCCTCGCTCTGCGGCGGCTCGGAGCGCGGGGCCTCGCTCTGCGGCTGCTCGGCGGCGGGGGCTACGGAGTCGGGATGGGGGCTTCGTTCGCTCACGACGCGCCCTCCGCCAGATGGCAACGCACGGTCCGGCCTGGAGCGGCCTCCGACAGCTCGGGCTCCTGTTCCGCGCAGCGCTCCCGCTCGGCGGGCCGCTCGGCGAGCAGCGGGCAGCGCTCGGTGAAGCGGCAGCCGCGCGGCAGGGCGGCGAGCTCCGGCACCATGCCCTCGATCGTCGGCAGGCGCGGCGGGCGTGCGGTGCCCATGCGGGTCGCGTTCGCCGGGGGGACGCTCGCCAGCAGGGCCCGCGTGTACGGGTGCAAGGGGCGCTGAAACACCTCGCGCACGCTGCCGGTCTCCACCACGCGGCCGGCGTACATGACCACCATCTGACTGGCAAACTCCGCCACCACGCCGAGGTCGTGCGTGATGAACAGGATGCTCATCTCGAAGGTTTGCTGCAGGCGCCGAAGAAGATCCAGGATTTGCGCCTGGATGGTGACATCGAGGGCCGTGGTCGGCTCGTCGGCGATCAGCAGCTTGGGGTTACAGGAGAGCGCCATCGCGATCATCACCCGCTGCCGCATGCCGCCGGAGAGCTCGTGCGGGTAGGCGTCCACGCGCTGCCCAGGCGAAGGGATGCCGACGGTGCCGAGCAGCTCGATGGCGCGCGCCCGCGCCGCCCGCCGCCCCACCGCCTGGTGGATCCGAATGGCTTCGACGATCTGCGCGCCCACCGTGTAGACGGGGTTGAGCGAGGTCATCGGTTCCTGAAAAATCATGGCGATCCGGGCGCCGCGCACCTGCCGCATCTCGCGCTCGGACAGCGCCATCAAGTCCGCGCCTTCGAACAGGACGCTGCCGCCCGCGACGCGAGCCGGCGGTGACGGCAAGAGCCGCAAGAGCGACAGCGCCGTCATGCTCTTGCCGCAGCCGCTCTCGCCCACCAGCGCGACCGTGCTGCCGGCCGGCACCTGGAAGGAGACGTCGTCCACCGGGTGCAGGGCCCCCGCGGGGGTGTCGATCACCGTGGTCAGGTGCCGGACGTCCAGCAAGGGAGCGGTCATGGGTTCGTGCGCCGTCCCGCGCGGGACCGCGCGCCGCTGAGGTCCTTCTTCATCGCACGTACAGCTCGAGTCGGGGGGCGCGGCCGAGACCGCTGCCCGTCGCGAAGCTCGCGCCGATCCCGTCGGTCGCCTCGCCGCGCACGGCGACGCCGTGGCTCGCGCGGGGATGGTCGGCCAGGTAGCGCAGTAGCCGCGTCACGTCGATCCGCAGCGTCGTCGGCGGCCCGGTGCGCGCCAGCCCCTCGCTCTTGGGCAAGCCGAGCTCCGGAGCGCTCGTGGGGGAGAGCGCGTCCGCCCGCCAGGGCTCGACGACGCGGTAGGAGGCGACCGGCACCGTGCCGCTGCTCGGCAGCGTCGCTGGCGCGGGCTCGAGCAACAAGAACGCGCTCTCGATTTCGGCGTAGCGGCGCCACGCCGGTGAGAAGCTCAGGTACAAGGTCGCGCCCTCGGCGCCCCCGAAGGTGACGATCGCCGGCTCGCCCCCGGCTCGTCCACTGACCACCGCGAAGCTCTGCGGCCACAGCACGATCCTGTCGGTCCGCGCGTCGACGGGCTCGCCGCCGAGCGGCACGCAGCGGTTGGCCAAGCACTCCGTCTGGTCCGGGCACGTGCCCACCGTCGTGCACGGCTCGGGGGACTTGCTGCAGCCGCCCACCGTCGCGCCGAGGGCGACGCCCAGGGCGAGACGGCTCGCAGGGCGTGCGCGAGCGGCACCAAACATCACGACGTCGGCTTAGCACGGGCGGCTCAGCCACGTCGGCTCCGGCGCCGCTCGAGCAAGATTTCGGCGGCGGAGCGGGGTCGATCGGGGGGCGCGGGGGGCGCGGCCTGGGTCGGGCGCGGGCTGGGGG
>JAEZYZ010000372.1 GCA_023418705.1 Pseudomonadota bacterium
GGGTGCGGCAGCGGCAGCTGCGGCTGCCAGGGCGAAACGCCGCCCCAGGTGCAGCCCCCCGCGGCGGCCGCGCCGACGCGGACCGAGCCGGCGGCGCCCGTCGCCGCCAAGGCGGCCAAGCCCGCCAAGCCGCCGCCGAAGAAGGCCAAGCGACCCGGCTCCGGCATCCCTGCGCGGCCCATCATCGTCCGGCTCGTTTGGGCGCGTCGGATCGCGCAGGCCTTTTTCCTCGCGCTATTTCTGTACCTGCTGATGCAGACGGCCTTCCGCGGCACCTTCACCGCGTCGGCCGATCAACCGGTGCGGCTCCCGCTCCCGGTCGAGGGCTTTTTGCTCTTCGACCCCTTCGTGGCGGCGATGACCCTGCTCAGCACGCACACGATCTACCGCGGGCTCGCCTGGGCGCTCGTCATCCTGGCGCTGACGTTGGTCTTCGGGCGGGTGTTCTGCGGCTGGATTTGCCCGTTCGGCACGCTGCATCACTTCTTCGGCTGGGTCTTCCCGAGCCGCAGCTTGCGGGGCAACCGGCGGGTGGAGGCCAACCGCACCCACTGGTGGCAGGCGGGCAAGTACTACCTGATGCTCGCCTTTTTGGGGGCTGCGGTGGTCGGCAGCTCGATCGGCGGGCTGCTGGATCCCATTTGCGTCGCCGTGCGGGCCGTCGGGCTCGGGGTGCTGCCAGCGCTGCAGTATCTGGGCATCCGCTTCGGCGATTTGACGGCCGAGACCAACTCGCGAGTGCTCCAGACGACCAGCGACAACGTCCAGGATTACTTCGCGCAGATGGTCTGGACGTCGCACCAGGCGTATTTCCACCAGACCTGGCTGATCGTCTTCGCGCTCGTGGCGATCCTGTTCATGAATCGCCTCATCCCGCGGTTCTGGTGTCGCGCGCTCTGCCCGCTCGGGGCGTTTTTGGGGGTGTTCAGCCGGTTTGCGCTGTTTGGGATGACCAAGGATCATTCCAAGTGCACCGACTGCAATCTGTGCCTCGTGCACTGTCAGGGCGCCGATAGCCCGCAGGGCGGCGTCAAACACCGGCAGGACGAGTGCCACATGTGCCTCAACTGCGAGAACGCCTGCCCCGAGGACGTGATCAAGTTCCGGTTTTTGCCGAACCGTCGCAGCACCGTGAACAAGCCGAACCTCAATCGCCGCACGGTGCTGGCGAGCACCGCGGCGGGGGCGGCCGCGATCCCGGCGATGCGCATCGCCAACTGGCCGGATCGGGCCTACAGCGAGAAAGTCATCCGCCCCCCGGGGTCGGTCGAAGAGCGGGATTTTCTCGAACGCTGCATCCGTTGCGCGGAGTGCATGAAGGTGTGTCCGAACAACGCCTTGCACCCGGCTTTCTTCGAAGCCGGGCTCGAGGGACTGTGGACGCCCATCCTCATCCCCCGCATCGGCTACTGTGAGTTCTCTTGCGTGCTCTGCGGGCAGGTCTGCCCGACGGGGGCCATCCAGAAGATCGACGAAAAAGCCAAGATGGGCATCGGTCAAAAGCCGATCACCCTGGGCACGGCGATGTACGACAAGGGCCGCTGCCTGCCCTGGTCGATGGCCACCCCGTGCATCGTCTGTGAAGAGTTCTGTCCGACCTCCCCCAAGGCCATTTGGGCCGAAGAGGTCGAGGTGCCCAAGCGCTCGGCCGAGTACGACAAAAAGGGCGAGCACGCGCGCGTGGAGACGATCAAGGTGCAGCAGCCGCGCGTCGATCCCTCGCTCTGCGTCGGTTGTGGCGCGTGCGAGAAGGTTTGCCCGATCGTGGACAAGCCGGCCGTGTACGTGACCAACGCCGGCGAGACGCGCTCCAAGACGAACGTGATCCTGCTGGAAAATACCAGCTACGGTCAGACCTGAAGGTCCGTCCAGCGGTCGCCCGTTCAGGCGTTGGGCCAACTCAGGCCGCCGCCTGACGCCGCTGTCCGAAGCCGTGCCAACCGGTGCAACGATTCATTTGGCACAACGACGGGCGCTCGGGCGATAATCGCGGAAGAACCGCGTTCGTTTCCGGCAGCCTCCAGGAGACGACGCGCCTTTTCGTTTGCTGGCTTGTCGCTTGCTGGGAGTCGACTCGGATGCACGGGAGTTTGTCTGGTCGTGGGTTGTCGTGGTCACGCCTGATCGGCGTGGTCGCGATGCTGCTCGTGTTCGCTGCCTTCGGGGGGTGCGGGCGCGCTGACATCGATTTGCCGACCAACCCCGACGGCGGCTTGCGTTGCGGCGACGGCATCTGCAGCGCGGGCGAGACGGCGGCCACCTGCGGGGCAGACTGCGCTCCGAGCTGCGGCGATGGAGTTTGCAGCGCAGGCGAGACGCCCGCGACCTGCGGCGCCGACTGCCCTTCCACCTGTGGTGACGGGACGTGCGCGCCGGGCGAGCGGGGCGTTTGCATCCCGGATTGCGGGAGCGACGGCTGCGGCGACGGCGTGTGCGGCGCGACGGAGAACGGCGGCAGCTGTCCCCAGGATTGCTTTTGCGGCGATGGCGTCTGTTCGTCGGACGAGGGCACGGGCTGCCCCGATTGTTCCGGGTGCGGCGACGGGGTTTGCGAGACCGGCGAGCAGGGACGCTGCCCGGAGTGCGCCAGCTCGGGCTGCGGCGACGGCCGCTGCGAACCGGAGGAGCAGGGGTGGTGTTCGGACTGCGGCGCCGCCTGCGGCAACGGCGTGTGCGACGTGGGGGAAGCGGGCTGGTGTCCTGACTGCGGCGCCGCCTGCGGCAATGGAGTGTGTGAGGTGGGCGAAGAGGGCTGGTGCTCCGACTGCCCCTTCGCCTGCGGCAACGGACTTTGTGAGCCGGGCGAAGAGGGCTGGTGCTCCGATTGTGGCGTCATCTGCGGCGACGGCATCTGCTCTGGTTTCGAGGATGGGCGGACCTGCCCGTTCGATTGCGGGCCCGGCTTCTGCGGTGACGGACGCTGCATCCCCGAGGAGGTGGGGTGGTGCGGCGACTGCGGGCCCGCGGTTTGCGGCGACGGCGTGTGCTCCGGCACCGAAGACGTCTTCGTCTGTCCGCTGGATTGCCCCGGGTTTTGCGGCGATGGCGCGTGCGGCCCCTTCGAGGACGTGCAGAGCTGCTCGCTCGATTGCGGCGTCGGCTTCTGCGGGGACGGCGTGTGCCGCCCGGAGGAGCAGGGGTGGTGTTTCGACTGCGGCGTCACCTGTGGGGACGGGGTCTGTGCCCCCAACGAGGACGCGCGCGTCTGCCCCTCGGATTGTCCCGGGTTCTGCGGGGACAACGTCTGCGGTCCGTTCGAGGACCCCGGGACGTGCCCGTTCGACTGCGGCTTCGGGTTTTGTGGCGACGGATTTTGCTCGGGCAACGAGCGCAACAACTGCCCGATGGACTGCGGCGGGGGCTTCTGCGGCGACGGCCGGTGCGCGCCTGGGGAGCAGGGCTGGTGCCCCGATTGCGGCGTGGTCTGCGGCGACGGCCTCTGCGGTCCGTTCGAGGACCCGCTGCTCTGCCCCTTCGACTGCCCTGGCTTCTGCGGCGACGGCTTCTGCGGCCCGTTCGAGGACCCCCAGATCTGTTCCTTCGACTGTCCCGGCTTCTGCGGCGACCGCATCTGCAGCGGCTTCGAGGACACCTTCGGCTGTCCCGTGGATTGCAGCGTGTGCGGCGACCGGTACTGCAGCCCGGTCGAGACGCCGAGGTCCTGCGCCACCGACTGCGGCGGCGGCTTCTGCGGGGACGGGGTTTGCGCCGGCATGGAAACCCAGCAGACCTGCCCGAGCGACTGCCGCGGCTTCTGCGGGGACGGCACCTGCGGCGCCGGTGAGACGTACAGCAACTGCTCGCGGGACTGCCGTGGCTTCTGCGGCGATGGCGTCTGCGCACCCAACGAGGACACCTTCGGCTGCCCCGGCGACTGCAGCGTCTGCGGGGACGGCGCCTGCAGCCCCACCGAGTCGGCGGCCACCTGCAGCGTCGATTGCGGTTTTTGCGGGGATGGCACCTGTCTGAACGACGAGGTGAGCTGGTGCCCGCTCGACTGCGGCAGCGGGGGGAGGTGCGGCAACTTCATTTGTGAGCCGAGCGATTGGTTGCTCTGCCCCTGGGAGTGTGGGGCGGGCATGGGCGGCGGAACGGGTGGCGGACCGACGCCGCCGCCGTCGCGCCCACCTGTCCCCACCGTGGACGCCGGCGCGCCCTAGGGCACCGATCGCGTTTTTTGCGACGAACGCTTCGCTCTGCAGACCGTTCGTCGCTCTGGACAGCCCGATTTGCCGGTATCTCCGATCCGGCAAGCGGATCGATGCTGCTCTAGGGCGAAATCGCGGTAAGCTGCGGTGGTTCCGAACCTCCTGAGCGATGCCCCAGACCATCTCCGAGGTACGTTCCGCCGCAACACGGGTCGCCAAGTGGCTGGTCGACAAAGGCCAGCCCGACGAGGCGGTCGGCTTGCTCAGCGTTTGGGCCGCTGCCGGCAACAACGACGCCGAGGGCCAGCAGCTCTTGGCCGAGGCCTTGCGCATCGACCCGAGCTCCCGCGTCGCTCAGATGGCCTTCGAGCGCATGGAGGGGGTCAGTGGGGACCACTCCGAGCTCGAGGCGCTCGCCCAGCGCTACGGCGCCGAGGAGGTCGCTCGCCTGGAGGCGGAGCTCCGCCGCCCGAGCTTTCGCCGGGCGCAAATGGGGTTCAACAACAACATCAAGCTCGGCGGGCGCGTCTTCCACGTTCAAACGGAGGACTCGGGACTCGATCAACCCCACATCATCACGCACCTCTTCGCCGACGGTGGCCGCATCATCAAGAGCCACAAGCGCTCGTACGCCTCGCACACCGAGCGCGCCGACGTCGCCGAGTTCGTTCGTTCCCTGATGAAGGCGCAGCACTTGGAGATGGTGCTGGCGCTGCGCGACGGACAGTTCGACGACATCATCGCTGGCAAACGGGTGGGCGGGATGGAGCTGCTCGAGCAACCGCCGAACGTCGACATTCGGCGGCTCGCGAGCCAGAAGAAACAACGGACGGTCAGCGCGGAGGCCCCTCCGGTGGCCGCTGCAGCAGAGCCGCGGCAAACCGCGCGGTTTACCCTGCACGTGTTGCGCAGCCTCACCGGCGGCCCCGAGCGGTACGATCCGCCCGGCGACCAGGTGTTGATCGGATCGGCCGGCCCCATCAGCTTGCCGGGCGAGCGCTTCTGCCACCCGAAGGAAGCGATGGTCAGCTTCCGCGACGGGCGGCTCTGGCTCGAGGATCTGGAGGGCGGCAACGGCGTCTTCCTCAGGATCCGCACGCCCGTGGAGCTCGAGCTGGGTGACGAGTTCGTGGTGGGCGATCAGCTGCTGCGGGTGGAACGAAACCCCGTCCCGGACGACGGACCCGATCCCGATCCGACCTACTTCTACTCGTCCCCCAAGTGGCCGTCGTCGTTTCGGGTGGTGCAGATCTTCGAGGGCGGCGCGCCTGGGGCGTGCGTCGTCGCGCGCGGCAACACGCTGCAGGTCGGGTCGGCGGCGGGCGACATGCTGCTGCCGGACGATCCGCTCGTCGACGAGCAGCACTGCGTGATCGAGGAGCACGCCAACTCGGTGTTGCTCACCGACCTGGGGTCGCGCACGGGCGTCTTCGTCCGTATCCGAGGTGAGCAAGAGCTGTCGCACGGCGACGAGCTCCTGATCGGCCGCACGCGGCTCGTGGTCGACCTGTCCCAAGCTCGCGCTGCTTGAGCGCGGGGGCGCCCTCTCACGCTTTGGGCGCACAAAAAAGAAAAAGGGCGGGTGCTTGGCACCCGCCCCAGTTCGAGCTCGGCCTGGGCTCACTCCGCGGGAGCGGCCTCACCCTCGGCCGGAGCGGCCTCGCCCTCGGCGGGGGCTTCGCCCTCAGCCGGAGCGGCCTCATCAGCCGGAGCGGCCTCTTCAGCCGGAGCGGCCTCCTCCATGGGGGCCTCCGCCGCCGCGGGCTCCTCGGGAGCCGCAGCACCTTCCGGCGCCTCGGCCTCGGGTTGTCCGCCGCCGCAGGCGACAGCGAGGGCACACATGGGAACCAGGGCGAACAGCTTGCGAATGCTCATTTGAGATCCTCCTAAAACCGGAGCGAAACGAAACGAGCGCCCCGGACACAGGAGAGATGCGCGACGAGCTCAAACCGGCTCACGGCGCGTGGCACTTCATTAGGAGGTACTTTCTTTTGTGAATTCCAGGGCTTGGCACTACGCCCCGGCAGATCCGGGAAAAAATGGCCGGACCCAGGCGGTCAATCGTTGCGTTCGTTCTGAAATTTTAAGCTCAGAAAGGAATACGGGTCCTCGGTCGCAGCGATCGCTAAGATACGGGGCTCGCCGGTTTTCCCTGAGCCGAAATCCGTCCCTGTGGCGTCCATGGATACGATGGCATCGAACGCGTCGCCGGCTCGGCTGCGGCTGGTGCACGGCTCGCAAGCCGAGCCGGGCCCCGAGTTGCTCGGCCCCGTCGGTGCGCTGTCGGATGCCCAGCTGGTCGCGTTGGTCTGTCAGCGGGACGCGCGCGCGTTCGAGGTGCTCTACCGCCGTCACGCGCCCTTCGCCGTCAACCTGGCGGTCCGGATCCAAGGCAGCGCCGTCGACGTCGAGGACATCGTGCACGACGCTTTCCTCAAGGCGCACGCGCGGGTGGGCGAGCTGCGTGAGGGGCAGGCATTTCGATCCTGGCTCGGCGCGATCGTGGTGCGCCTGGTGCGCACGCGGCTGCGGCGCCACCGCCTGCTCAGCGGGCTCGGTCTCGGCACGGCGGAACCGGTGGAGCTCGAAGCCGTCGCCTCTTCGGACGCCGGGCCAGAGGCCCGCGCCCTGCTGGCACAAATCTACGCCTTGCTGAAGACCATCCCGGCGGACGACCGGATCGCCTGGACGCTCCGCTACATCGAGCGGCATCGCCTGGAGATGGTGGCTGAGCTCACGAGCTGCTCGCTCGCGACGGCCAAGCGCCGCATTCAACGCGCTCAGCGCTTCTTGAACACCCATTTCGTCGCTCCCTTCGCCGAGGAGGCTTCGGCATGAGAGAACCCCAGGTGCCGGTCGTGCCGGCCGAAGCATTGCGCGACAACGCGACCAGCGCGCGGGTCGAGCGCATCTGGCAGCGGCTGGAGAGTGAGCTCCCGGAGGCCTCGGGGCGGCGGCGGACGGTGTGGTGGTGGGCGCCGGCTGCGGCGGTCATCGTCTTCGGTTCAGGGGTGTTCGTTGGCATGAGCTTCTCGCCCGAGCCGCCGGTGGCGCAGGCGACCTTGTCGGCGGAGCCCGTCGAGCTCACCGAAGCCGCGTCCGCCCCGCAGCGCAGAGCGCCCGTGGTCGCGGCGCGTCCGGCGCGGCCGGAGCGCCGGGCCCGGCGGCGCCCGCTGGCCGATCCGGTCGGCGTCGTCAGCCGCTCCGAGCAGCCTTCCGAGGATGAGGGCGAGCTCGTGCCCGCGCCCGCTCCGGCGAGCAGCGCCGCGGTGGTGATGCCCCAGGTTCCCGAGTGGCAGCGCCTGTTCAACCTCGGTGAGTTCGACGCCGCGCACCGCGAGCTCGAGGCTCAAGGGGGGTTTGCTGCCGGGTTCGACGCCTCGCTGGCCACGGCCTCGGCGGAACAAGCGGTCAACTTGGCGGACGTGGCGGCACACGCGGGCTACCGCGGCCGGGCCGTGGGCGCGCTGCGCCAGGTGCTCATTCGCTACCCGACCGATCCGGTGGCGCCGCTGGCAGCGTACAAGCTCGGCAATCTGCTCGAGAAGATGGGCGATCGGGCTGGGGCGGTCGAGGCGTTCGCGGCATATCGGCGCTTGTCACCCACCGGGGATCTCGCCGAAGATGCGCTCGCACGCCAGGTTGACGTGGCCATCGAACGCGGCGATCTAGAGCTGGCGCGCCAGCTCGCGGATCAATATGCACAGGATTTTCCAAACGGCAGGCGCCTTTCGGAAATTCGCGAGCAAGTGTTGGAGCTCACCGACGCCGGCGCCGCTAGCGCCGACTCGAGCGTCGAGCCCGAAGAGCCCGCCGAGGAGCTCGACGAGGACGAGGCGGACCCCGCCGACGATCCTGCTGCTCCTTAGCGCGGCGTCATTCGTGACGTCGGCGGCCGCGGCGCCGCGTCCCAAGGTGGTGGTGGAAATCGGAGCGCGCGCCGAGCGTCTGCTCGACGCGCGGTTCACCCGGCGCATGATCGATCTCGAGCTCGGCGAGGTCGAGGTGCCAGGGCTGATCGCGGCGCGACCAGCGACGCTCTTTTATCGGGTCCTGCACAGCCGCCAGGGAGAGATCCGCGTGGAGCTCTGGGAGCGGGGGCAGTTTTTGGGCGCGCGGAGCGTGTCGGCGAAGGGCTCGGCGCAGCTCCGCGCGCGGCGAGTGGCGCTCGCCGCCGCCGAGCTCGGGCGGCGGGTGCGCCAGCGGCGGCTGTTCGAGGAGCGGGTGCGCCAGGAAGCAGCGTTGCAAGAGCTCCGCGAGGCCGAGCGGCTCGCGGCGGCGCCTCGGTTCTCGGGGGAGATCACGGCGGGCGCGCAGGCCGCGCTGATCGGCACCGCCGACGCCTGGCTCGCGGGTCCCCGCCTGGGCCTCTCCTGGGGAATCGACCCCGGCCCGAGCGCCTCGGTGTGGTCGAGCTTGATGATCGGATCGCGCGAGCGCGACGGCGCTGCGGAGTGGCTCGAGGTCGGCCTGTATCCGAACTACTCCCTGCGCCTGGCCCCGGCCGCGCGCTTGCGGCTCGGGCTCGCCGCGGCGGCCGCGTCGGTGCACCTGACCGACGCCGCGGCCGTCGACGGGGTCGACGGACAGTCCGACAGCTGGACGGCGCGCGCCGCCGCCCGGATCGCCTACGAGGCGCGGGTCGGCAGCAGCAGCGCGCTGTCGGTGGCAGCCGATGCCGGCCTGCTGCTGCGGCCGATCCCCATCACCGCCGAAGGCGCCCGCGAGCGCCAGCACCTCGAGGGCAGCTGGCTGTCGCTGTCGTTCGAGTGGCAGTTCGAAGCGCTCCGCGCTCAGCTCGCGCCGCGCTCGGCGGACAGCCGCTCCCGCTGAAGGCGGGACAGGTTCACGAACCGACCCTCGATGCGAAACCCGAGCTCGCCGGCGCCCCGCCGGCAGCTCCGCACTTTGACGAGCAGGCGGCCCACCTCGCTCTGCGCGCTCAACGTGGCACCGGGCGGCGCCGCCACCGAGGAGGCGAGCACGACGCCCTGAGGTTCGATGGACACGATCTCGGCGTGCCCGCCGTCTTCGAAGCGGAGCGTCGTCATTGGCGCTTGCCCCGGCGGATCGCCTGGCGCGCTTCGCGATCGGCCTCGCGGGCGCGCAGCGCCTGGCGTTTGTCGTGTTGCTTGCGACCCCGCGCCAGCGCGATCTCGAGCTTGGCGCGGTTGTTTTTGAAGTAGCACTTGGTGGCGACCACCGTCATGCCGTCGCGTTCCGCGGCCGATCGAAGCCGCTCGATCTGTTCCTGGTGCAGCAGCAGCTTGCGCGCGCGCCGCTCCTCGTGGCCGAAGGCCGCGTGCTTGAGCGGGGGGATGCGCAGGCCCTTGACCCAGGCCTCCCCGCGGGCGTCCACGTCCACCCAGGCGTCGCTCAGATCGGCCGAGCCCTCGCGCAGCGCCCGCACCTCGCTGCCGATCAACACCAGCCCCGCTTCGTAGCTGTCTCCCAGATCGTACTCGAAGTGCGCTCGGCGGTTCTTCGCGACCAGTCGGTCGCCGAAGTCGGCCTTCTTCTGCTGCGGGCGCGCCATGCGAGCCGAACTTTCGCCTTCAGCTCGGCCGAGCGCAAGCTCCCGCGCGAGCTCGCCGGCCGGGGAGCGCGTGCCCGCGCGGGCGACGGTGCTAGTAGCAGGGGACGACGGCCGGGCCCGCGTCCCGACAGCCGGGCGGGCCGTCCACGAACCCCATGCTGGCCACCGTTCTGCGCGGCGCGCGCACGCACAACCTGCGCGGCGTCGATCTGTCGATCCACCCGGGCGAGGTGGTGGTGATCACCGGCGTCTCGGGCGCCGGCAAGAGCAGCCTCGCGGTCGATACCTTGTACGCCGAGGGGCAGCGCCGCTTCGTCGAGAGCTTCAGTCCCTACGCCCGGCAGTTTCTCGAGCGGCTCGAGCGCCCGCCCATGGACGGGCTCGAACCGGTGCCGGCCGCGATCGCCGTCGATCGCCGAGCCCCCGTGAAGAGCTCCCGATCGACGCTCGGCACGATGGCGGACCTCGAGCCCTACCTGGCCGCGCTGTTCGCGCGTGAGGCCATCCCGGTCTGCCCGGAGCATGGGGTGCCCGCCCAGGTTCTCGACGAGCAGACCGCCAGCGAGCGGGCCGTTCGGGAGCTGTCCGGACAGCGCGCCGTCATCACGTATCCCAGCGCGGAGCTGAACACCGAACAATACCTCGAGCTGCGCGAGCGCCTGCTGGCGGACGGCTACCGCAGGGTGTGGCTCGACGGCGACGTGCGCGACCTGGACAGCGTGCGACCGTCGATGGTGCAGGACGCCGGAGCCCGGCTCGAGGTGGTCGTCGACAGGCTGCGGGTCGCCGCGGGCGAGCGCTCGCGGCTCGCCGCCGCCCTCGAGCAGGCGTTTCGCCGCTCCGAGGGGCGGGCGACGCTGCACACGCCGGCCAGCGCGCTCACGCTGGCCGCGGGCCTGTGCTGTCCGGAGTGCGGGCGGCGCTTCGAGCCGCCGCGGCCCGGCCTCTTCTCGCACGACTCGCCGCTCGGGGCGTGCGGGGACTGTCGCGGGTTCGGCCGCACCATCGGGATCGACCTCGACAAGGTGATCCCCGATCCGGAGCGCAGCCTCGCCCAGGGCGCCATCCGTCCCTGGCGCGGCAAGTCGACGGTCTGGGAGCGCGGAGAGCTCACGAAGCTCTGCAAGCGGCACGGCATCGACCCCAGCGTGCCGTTCCGCAAGCTGTCGCAAGCAGCCCGAGCGCTGGTGTTGGAGGGGGACGGCAGCTGGGAGGCCGGGCGGTTCCCCGGCGTGCTCGGCTGGTTCCGCTGGCTCGAGACGCGCACCTACAAGATGCACGTGCGCGTGCTGCTGTCGCGCTACCGTAGCTACGACCCGTGTCGCTCCTGCGCCGGCGCGCGGCTGAACGCGACCGCCCTGCTCTATCGGGTGGGTGGCAAGAGCCTGTTCGACTGGCGCGGGCTCGAAATCCGCGAGGCGCGCCGGGCGCTGGCCGAGCTCGGCACCAAGACGGCTCAAGGGGAGCTCGCCAAGAAGGAGCTCTCGACCAGGCTCGGGTATCTGGAGCGGGTGGGGCTCGGGTACCTGACCCTCGACCGGCAGGCGCGCACCCTCTCGGGGGGTGAGGCGCAGCGGGTCACGCTGACCGCGGCGCTCGGGACCTCCTTGCACAACGCGCTGTTCGTGATCGACGAGCCGACGGTGGGCCTGCACGCCTCGGACATCGCGCCGCTGACGCGCATGTTCCGCGAGCTGGCCGAGCGCGGGAACGCCGTGCTCGTGATCGAGCACGACGCCGACGTCATTCGCGCGGCCGACCGTGTGATCGAGATGGGACCTGGCGCTGGAGCCGCCGGTGGCGCGGTCGTCGCCGACGGCAGCCCGGCGGAGGTCGCGCGGCTCGGCGGCGCCACGGCGCGCGCGCTCGCTCACGCGCGGGT
>JAEZYZ010000008.1 GCA_023418705.1 Pseudomonadota bacterium
CCTCGGCCCCGAGCGCCGCGCGCGCGAACGCCCGCACCCGCTGGTGCAGCTCGGCCGACTCTTCGAGGAGGCTCACGGCTCGGAAGCTTGCAGCGCGCCGCGCAGGCTTGCAACGAAGCCATCCAGGAGCCGGTCGGCGATCGTCAACGCTGGGGTCAACACCAGCGTTTCGCGGCGACCGCCGCCCGTCGACGCGATGTAGCCGCGCTCGAGCAGGCGGCGCTGCAGGCGCGACGCCGCCCCGGGGCCACCCCGGAGCTCGACGCCGATCATCAGGCCAGCGCCCCGCACGGCGGCGACGTCCTCGCGATCGCCGACCACGCGCTCGATCTGCAGCCGCAGGCGCTCGCCCAGCTCGCGGGAGCGCGTCACCAGGTCTTCGCGCTGCAGGACGTCGAGCGTCGCGAGCGCCGTCGTGCAGACGAGGGGGGCGCCGGCGAACGTCGCGGTGTGCACGACCTCCTGCTCGCGCCGCCACGCGGCCATCACGTCGCCGCTGCCGACGCAGGCGCTCACCGGCACCCCGCCGCCAAGGCCCTTGCCGAGGCACAAGAGGTCGGGGACGACGCCGCCGCGCAAGGAATAGAGCTGCTCACCGGAGCGGCCGAGCCCGGTCCAGATCTCGTCGGCCAACAAGAGTGCCCCGCGTTCCCGCGTCAGCGCGCGAAGCTCCCGCAAAAAGCCGTCGGGAGGCACGACGCAGCCGCCGCGCCCGAGGATCGGCTCCACCAGGACGGCGCCCGTCTCGCCGCGCGCGAGCACCGCGCGCGCCTCGGTCAGCACGGCGTCGAGCTCTGCCTGGTCGCCGGGATAGCCGATGAACCCCACGTGGGGGTTGAGCTGGGCCGCGAACGGCTCCCGGTAGCTGTCGCGGAGGCCGGTGGCCGCGAGCGGCCCGTACGAGAGGCCGTGGTAGCTCGCCCGGAAGGCCAGCACCCCCGGTTTACCCGTGAAGAGCGCCGCGGTCTTCAGCGCGGCGGTGACGGCGTCCGCGCCCGACTGACCGAGGATCACCTTCGCGCCTCGCTCCGGATACAGCCGTGCCAGCCGCTCCATCAGCGCGATCTTCGCTTCCGACGGGTGCACGTCGCCGAGCGCCTGCAGGAGCCGTTCGCTCTGGAGGTTCAAGACGCGGATCACGTACGGGTGGCGGTGTCCCACCAGCATCGCGCCGAAGCCCGCGGCCAGGTCGACGTATCGATTGCTGTCGACGTCGAGCACGTTCGAGCCGAGCGCGGTCGAGTAGACGATGGCGGACGGGGGCACGGCGGCGCGCACCAGCCCGCGCTGCTCGGCTTCGAAGGTGGGTCCCATCGGGGCGCCGTGCTGCATCGCCCGCGTCAGCCACGTGCGCGACTGCGGGCCGGGCGGGCGCACGCGGATGACGGGCTCGTCCTGGCCAGGATGCTCCTCCGGCGGCGGCGGGATCTCGCTGAAACCCATGGGGCGCGGATCAGGTGCAGACCCGATTGCGGCCGCCGCGTTTGGCTTCGTACAGCTTGGCGTCCGCGCGCTGGATCAAGTCGGTGGCGGTTTTATCCTCGCCGAGCAGCAGCGCGCCGCCGACGCTGATCGTCACCGGGATGCGCTCCCCCTGGAAGGTGAAGGGGTGCTCGGCGACCCGGGCGCGCAGATTTTCGGCCAGCGCTTGCGCCCCGTCGAGCGAGGTCTCCGGCAGCAAGATCACGAACTCCTCCCCGCCGTAGCGCGCGAACACCTCGTCGCGGCGGATGCGCTCCTGCACGATCCGGGCGAGCTCCCGCAGCACGAAGTCGCCCGCGAGGTGGCCGAACTGATCGTTGATGCGCTTGAAGTAGTCGATGTCGAACATGAGCAGGCTCATGTCCCGGTCGTGCCGCCGGGCGCGGATGAGCTCCCGCTCGAGCGCTTCGTAGAGGTAGCGCTTGTTGTGGATCTGAGTGAGACCATCGACGATGGTCATCCGGTAGATCTCTTCGTGGTACTTGGCCTCCGCGTCGGCCCCGGACAGAAACTTGAGGATGGTGGGTCCGACCTTGATCCGGTCGCTGTTGTTGAGCAGCGCTTCCTTCGGAATCTGCTCCTCGTTCACGTACGTGCCGTTGGTCGAGCCATCGTCGACGACGTGCCATGCGTCCGCTCGGCGCTCGATGTGAGCGTGGCGGCGCGATACGGAGTCGCCCTCGAGGACGATGTGGTTGTCGGCGCCGCGGCCGATGCGGATCGGGTTCTTGTCGAGCACGAAGCGCTTGCCGAGCAGCCCGGGCTCCTTCGTGTAGATCACCACCAGGCAGTCGTTGGTGTTGCCGTCGTCCGTCTGCGGCCTCTGAACGACCTGAGTGACGCGGGTCTTTTCGTCGAACTCGCTCACGGCGAAGTAGCCTCTGGTCGGCTATGAACGGCGGCCTCAGCACCTAGCTTAACCGCGGCGACCACGCGCCGCGTCGCCGCCGGACCGCTGGAGCGATGACCGCGGGCCAGAGCCCCAGGATCAGCGCCGCCCCGGGCCGAATCCGGGGCACGAAAGGGTGAGCGAATCATTCGCATACACGGTGGGGTAAGGTGGCGCACGCTAGTCCTCAAGACTTTCACGCGTCAAGCTGCGACGGGCGCGAGCTCGCCGAGCCGGCGCGCCGACGGCTCGCTCGCCCAGCAGGTCTGGCACCGGCCTCATGTTAGGGGAAACTAAAAATTCGTGGAAGGCATTCCCAGACGGGCGGACGGCCCATCCGGGCACACAATAGCCACCTTCGACGACACGACCAGTGATGCGGACCACTCGCGGCACCCTCCGTGTTTTTACGTATCGGCAGGGCATCCTTGCCCGCGCCGGCCATGATCTCGCGCTCGAGCTCGGCCGCTTCGACGTGCACCTTGCCGACATGCGGGTTCAGGTGGGATGCGAGCTCACATCGCTATCGGTCCTCGGCGCCGTGGAGGGTGGGCGGATCGCCGAAGGCGCCCTCTCACCCGATCAGAAGGCGGACATCGTGACCAACCTCCGGGAGCGGGTGCTGTCCGTGCAGCGCTTCCCGATCTGCCGCTTCGAAGGCGAGCTCGCCGTCGAGGGCGCCCGCTATCTGGCGAGCGGCGAGCTGCTCTTACGGGGGCAGCGGCGGCCGCTCGGCATCGAGGCGAAGCTCGAGGCAGGGAAGCTCGTCGGACAGGTCGAGCTCACGCCCAGCCAATGGGGCATCGCACCGTTCAAGGCCCTGCTCGGAGCCATTCGGCTCCAGGATCGCGTGCTGGTACGGTTCGAGCTCCCCGCTCCAGAGACGTGGGACGCGGGCTAGAGCACCGATCCGTTGGTCGCTCTAGCCGTTTCTTCGGGGAATTCAGGCCGTTGGCCGGGATGCGGGCTCACTGCAGGGGCACGTCGAGACCCACCAGCCGCATCAGGCGCAGCGCGTTGCCGGACGTGACCGGGCCGGGGCGGAGCTTGAAGTCGAACGTCATTTTTCCGTCTTGGACGCTCTCACGGAAATGAACCAGACCCACCCGCTCCATCAGCGGCTCCGGCAGCTGCGCCAGGCCCTGATCATGGGTCGAGACGGCGCCGATGGCCCCACGTTCGATGAGCTCGCCCATCACCCAGCGCGCGCCGACCTGCCGCTCCCGCGAGTTGGTCCCGTGCAGCACTTCGTCCAGCAAGAAGAACACCGGCAACGAGGACCGCGTGGCGTCCACCACGGTCTTCAGCTTGTGCAGCTCCGCGTAGAAGTGGCTGACCCCGGTCTGCAAGGAATCGGCGACCTGGATGCTGGTCCTGACGGCCAACGGGCAGAGGCGCAGGCGCTTCGCGCAGACCGGCAGCCCCCCGAGCGCCATGACGCATGCCAGGCCCATCGCGCGCATGAGCGTGCTCTTGCCGGACATGTTGGACCCGGTCACCAACAGCGCGCTGCCGGCGCCGGGCAACGAGACGTCGTTGGGGACGCGCTGGGCGGCGTCGATCAACGGGTGCCCGAGCGCCTCCGCCTCGAACAGCGTCTGGTCTTCGACGATCTCCGGAAACGCGAACTCCGGCTCGTCGTACGCGAGCCCGGCCGCGCACGACAGGGCCTCGAACTCGCCGAGCACCTCGAACCATTCTCGAGCGCGACGGCCGGCGCGCTGCTGCCAGCGCTCGAGCCTGAGCACGCAGTGCAAATCCCAGAGCAACAGCGCGTTGACGAACGGGTGGACCAGCCCGTTGTGACGTAGATCGAACCAGCCGACGCCGCGCCGAAACTCCTGCATCGCGAGCGACGGCCGCAGCTCCCCGACCCCCAGCCGCTGCCCGAGCTCGTCGATCAGCTCGGACCGCACCGGCAGCTGCTCCAACAAGGCCAGCATCGACCCGTAACGCAAGAAAGCGCCTTCGGTCGCCGACACCGCGGAGAAGACCGAAAAGGTGCGCTCCCGAGTCAGAAAGACCACCACGAGCTGCAAAAACAGCGGCGGCGCCCAGAGCAGCGGCACCCCGAAGCTCGCGGCGACGAACCCCGAGATCGTCAGCGCCGGCAGAGACCACGCGAGCCAGCGCCAGTACCAGCGCTTCGAAAGCAGCGGCTCGGTCTCTGCCCAGCGCAGCAACGGCTCGGGATCAGGAGGTGCGACGGCGGCGCTGGACGACGCCTTGCTGCTTTGGGGCGGCATCAACGCCAGCGCCAGCGCCTCGAAGCGCTGCCGCAGATCGAGCTCTCCCGAGAGCGCCTTGGCTGCAGCCTGACGGCGCCGAATGCGCGCCGGATCGACCGGCGTCTTGAGCACGTCGGCGTAGGCCTTTTGTCCGAAGTGCGTGTGGGCCACCGACGTGCGCTGGTACAGCGACCCTGGTCCGAACAGGTCCAGGTCGCCGGCGTACGGATGGGCCGGATCGGCGAAGCGGCGGCCATCCTCCGGCAGCGTGCGCCACTTGCCGGTGCAGCGCGCCTCGGCATCGCGGTTGACCCGCACCCACCGCCGCGCTTCCTCCTCCCGCTCGATGATGCGCGCGTGCCAGCCGATCAAGCCGAGGAACGCGATGAACGCGGCGGCGCTGATGGCGGCGCCGGCCGTCGAGGCGTCCCCGAACAGCGCGAACAGACCCGCGATGACGGCGATGCCAAAGCTCAAGCCGCGCAGGTTCGAGACGAGCCCCGAACGAGCTTCCAGAGCGCTGGCGCGCGCGGCCTGCTCCTCGGCGCGACGGGCGTAGTTTTCGGCCCGGGTCATGGTTCAGCGTTTGGCGGCGCTGACCTTGACCACGATGGTTGCGCCCACCATCTCTCGCTCCGGAGTGCCGACGGCCCGCCGATCGATGACGTCTGCGATGCAGCGAGCGGCCGCCTGGCTCATGCCACGGTGCGAGGCGACCGACACGCCCTCTGCGCGGCCGCGCGCCCGCACGAGGAAGCGCACCTTCACTTCGGCCGAGCTGGCGCTCAGGCCCCCATGCTTGTTCACGCAGTCGATGTAGCGATCCTTGGGCAGGCCGAGCTTCTTCTCGGCTTGGGGCAGCGTGCCAGCGTCGACGGTCACCGGACCGACCGCGACCTCGAGCCGCTGCGGGGGAGCCTCGGGTGTGGCGGGTGCGGCGTCCGGAGCCGCTGGAGCCTCCGCCGGGGTGGGCGCGGCGGCGGGCGCAGGGGCGGGGCCGGACGACAGCAGGGCCGAGGCTTCCTGTTCGGAGATGCAGCGGACCAACATGCCCTTGCCGTTGGCGATGCGTCCCCACGGGCACGCCGGGTCGTACGGGTACCGCGCGGCCGCGCTGCTCTCACCCTGGGCCGTGGACACGCCCAGGGCGGCAAACAAGCTGCAAGCGACGAGACCAAAAACGAGCTTTCGATGCGCCACGCGCGATAGACTATAGCGTTCCGGTCGCGGCGCTAGTCTCTTCGAACGAGATTTGTCCGAGAGCCCACGAGATGGAGCAAGACACGAAGGAAAACCTGATTTCACCAGCCGCCGAGACGGTGCTGACCTTCTTGGACAGCCTGGGACGCCGCTCGGAGTCGGAGCTGTACCTGCGCCTGTTTCGGCAGCTCCCGAAGCAGAGCTTCGCCGTCATCGCCGCCGAAGCCGCCGTGCTGCAGCGCGGTCTCGACTCGTTCGTGGAGCAGCTGCGTTTCCTCTCGGAGCTCAAGCTGTTCACGCCCGTGGTGCTCGGTCTTTTGGACCCCGAGAGCGCCGCCCGCAACCTGGATCGGCTGCTCAAGCGCGGCGCCCAGCTGGGGCTCGAGCCGCGGGTGCACCAGTTCGGAGAGCCCGGCCTCATCGGGCACCTCGAGGCGGAGCTCACCGCCGAGCGCGTGCCGATCGTGACCTTCCCCGCGGCGCCATCGCGCTCGCCTCCGGAGCGCTTCGCCGAGCTCGGTGCGTTGGCAGCCGGGCTGGAGACGCGCAAGCTGGTCATCCTGCGCCGGCGCGGCGCGTTGGCGCCCCTGCGGGAACAGCCGGTGGAGCTCGGCCCGGGTCACGTGCTGCGCACGACCGGTGACGGCATCTCGATCATCAACCTACGCAGCGACGCCGACCTGCTGCTCAAGCGCCGCCTGCTGCGCAAGCCAGATGCCGCCCTGCTCGAGCGGGTGGCCGAGCTGCTTCGCGGGCTGCCGAAAGCGCCGCCGCTCGTCAGCGTCACCTCTCCGCTGAATCTGCTCCGAGAGCTCTTCACCGTGAAGGGGGCCGGCACGCTGATCAAGCCGGGCAGCCCGATCGAGCGCCGTGGCGACTACGGCACCGTACAGCTCGACCGGCTGCAGGCGCTGCTCGAAGCGAGCTTCGGTCGCCCGGTGCTTCCAAGCTTCTTCGAGCGGCCACCAGCGGCCATTTTCATCGAGCGCAACTACCGGGGGGCCGCTATCGTCGAGCCTTCTCCGATCGCGCCCTTCCTGTCCAAATTCGCCGTCGACCCGGTCGCCCAAGGCGAAGGCATCGGTCAAGATCTCTGGCAGGAGCTGACCCGTGAGTATAACCACCTGTTCTGGCGGACCCGGGCTCAAAACCCCATCTCCTCGTGGTACGCGCAGGTCTGCGATGGGATGTTGCGCCTGCCCCATTGGCACGTGTTCTGGCGCGGGGTGTCATCCGGTGACATCCCGGCCGTGGTCCAGCTGGCGAGCTCGCGGCCGACCGATTTCGCGACGGTGGGGTGATCGATGTTTTTCATCTTCTTGCTGATCATCGCGGCCGTCGCCGTGGCCGTGTACCTGGCCTTCATTTTTCGAGAGGTGCCCGGGGTCGCCGAGCAGCGGCTCGGCAGTTTGGCCCCGCTGCCGGAAGACCTTGGCAAGTGGCGGGCGGACACCGAATCCGAGCAGGGCCAGCGGGCGGCCGAGGAAGGGCTCAAGCGCGAGGTGCGCATCCTGCACGTGTCGAGCACCGGTCTATTCGGCGCCGAGCGCCTGGTCCACCAGGCACGCTACCGCGACGCGAAGACCAACCAGATCGTGCGCATCGACCCCGAGCGCAGCGAGCGACGTCGGCGGGTTCGTTGAACACCTAAGGCCAGCCGAAAAGCGGCCGTCTTGTGGTCCGATGCCCGCAGTCCATGGACGGGACCCTGGAACGGCGGACGACGGAGCGGAGGCTGGGCGACGATCGACGACTTTTTTGCGCAACTGTGCCCTGCCTGCGCCCGAGGGAGGCGCTCAT
Organism: Pseudomonadota bacterium; assembly: GCA_023418705.1. Taxonomy (GTDB): domain Bacteria; phylum Myxococcota_A; class Polyangia; order Polyangiales; family Polyangiaceae; genus JAEZYZ01. Next base: position 7,600 of record JAEZYZ010000008.1, read on the forward strand.
CTGACCCCCACACTCCCTTCCGTCCCCAGCGGAAATTGACCCAAGTGATTTGAGTCGATGCCTCCCCATGCTAGCCCGCTGTCCCGTTCCGGGGCGGAGTCTGCCGTGCCGGTCCATGCTTTCGTAGAGGGCGAATCAACGATGTCCAAAATGCGATCTCATCCCACGGGTATCTTGGCGACGGCGCTGTGCAGCGTGCTTGTGCTTGGTGCCTGTACGGAAGAGTTCAAGACCTGCGAGGACACGGCCACCTGCGGCACCGGCGGGGCCGGGGCCGGCAGCTCTGGCG
>JAEZYZ010000019.1 GCA_023418705.1 Pseudomonadota bacterium
CCCCCTATGCTTGGGGAAACCCGCTCGTCTGCTCACGGCTCGGAGCTCTCGAGGGTCTCATTTTCCGCGCGTGGCGTTCGAGCGGCCCGCTTTGCTGCCCGAGGCCGAGTGACCGGGCCCCCGAGCGATTGGCGTTCACGGCAGCCGAGCCTGGGCTAAAATAGCCAGGATGCAGCGACGCTTCCTGCTTGGCGGCTTGGCCGCGGTCCTGCCGCTGCTGGCCAGCGACTTGGCCGTCGGCGGCGCGGACGCCGAGCCCGTCCAGGTCCCCTTCGAGTGCCGCGCGCGTTCGAGCAACGACGGCTGCGAACGGCGCGTTCGTTGCCCCGCGGGTGCGGCGGTGGAGCAGGCGACGGCGGCCTGCAACCTCGAGCACGGCGCCGTCACCGAGGCGCAGCTCGAGCGCGTGCCTCGGGGTGAGTTGATGGTGGTTCGACGCTCGGACCACCCCGAGCAGGGCAGCTGTTGGGTCCAAGAGACGACGCTCGGCGAAGGCGCCCGGACGATCGAGGACATCGGCGGCCGGCACTACGTAAGCGTCGGCTGCCAGGAGCACGACAAGAACGGCGGGGATTGTCATATCCGCGGTGTGTTGTCTTGTCGGTAGAGCCAAGCCGGGGCATCCTCCGCGCGCGGAAATGCGCACTCCTACGTTCGGCGTTCTGACGACGCTGCTTTACCTGACAACGGCTTGTGGCGACGACTCCGCCCCGGATGCTCCGGGCTCGGGGGGCAGCGGCGCGACCGGTGGTGGCTCTGGCGGCACCGCTGCGGCAGCGTCGGGGGGCAGCGGAGGATCTGGCGCCGGGAGCTCCGGCGGCACGGGCGGCTCGACGCCCGCTTCCGGAGGCAGCGGGGCAAGCGGCGGGAGCTCGAGCGGGTGTGAGGGCGAGTTCGGGCCGGCCGAGACGATCCTGGAGGCCACCGGCTTCTACATCGCGTCGCCGTCGGTGACGGGCGACCAGCTCGAGCTCTTCTACGTCGAAGAGGTGATCGGCGTCCGACAATCGACGGTCAAAGTGCTGCGGCGCGAGTCGGGCGCGGAGCCGTTCGGCGCCGCCGAGACGGTGCAGGAGCTCAGCGTTTGCGCGGCCTATGAGGGGCAGACCCTCGATGTCAGCGGCGACGGCCTGCGCATGTACTTCACCTGTCATGCGGATGAGCTCGCAACCGCCCCGCTGCGCCGAGCGGTCCGCCCCGATCGCAGCTCGCCGTTCGTCATCGATCCAGAGCCGTTGGGGAGCGTGGGCGTGTCGATCGACCTCAGCAGCGACGAGCTCACCGCGCTCAGCGCGACGGACGGTGCCGGCGCCGCTCCGCGGATGTACACGCGGGCGTCGGCGACCGAGGGCTTCGGCGCGGGTCAAGCCATCCCGGGCATCGACGTCGGACTGATCAATCCAGAGCTGTCGGGCGATGGGCTCAGCTTGCTCGGCGCCCTGCCGGGCGACGACTACTTCTATCACCTGGCCATCGCGCGACGCAGCGCCATCACCGAGCCGTTCTCGGGGCTCACCGGGGAAGGCCTCCCCACGCCGCCCGCCGCGATCTCCTACGCCTCCCCGGCGCTCAGCACGGACTGTCGATCGCTCTATTTCGTGCGCATCGACGCGTCGGGCAACTTCACGCTCCACGTCGCCAAGCGCTGAACGTGCAGCCCTCCGAGCTCCCCTCCCCGCGGCGGATCGCCAGCGTCCAAGCTGCGCTCGTCGCCTGGTATCGGCGCCGTCGCCGCGATCTACCCTGGCGGCAGAGCCACGATCCCTACGCGGTTTGGGTCAGCGAGATGATGCTGCAGCAGACGCAGGTCGCGACGGTCATCCCCTACTATGAGCGCTGGATGCAGCGCTTCCCGAGCGTGGCGGCGCTGGCGGCAGCGACCGAGCCCGAGGTGCTGCACGCCTGGCAGGGGCTCGGCTACTACTCCCGCGCCCGCAGCCTGCGGAACGGCGCTCGAGCCGTGGTCGAGCGCTTCGGCGGGCAGCTCCCGCGATCGGCGGCGGCGCTGCGCAGCCTGCCTGGCATCGGCCCCTACTCCGCCGGCGCCATCGCGAGCATCGCCTACGACCTGCCCGAGCCGATCGTCGACGGAAACGTGCTGCGGGTGCTCTGCCGGCTTCAGTGTCTGCGGGGCGACCCGCGGCGCGCGCCGCTGCAGCAGCTGCTGTGGGCGCTGGCGCGCGCCTACGTCCCGGCCAAAGGCGCCCGCGATTTCAATCAGGGGTTGATGGAGCTCGGCGCGACGGTGTGCACGCCCAAGGCGCCCGACTGTGCTCGCTGTCCCCTGCGGCGAGCGTGCCGCGCGCGGCAGGCCGGTCTGACCGGCGAGCTGCCGGAGCTGCCGAAGCGCGCGCCCGCGACCGCGGTCGAGATGGCGGCGGCGGTGGTGGCGCGAGGCCAGCGGGTGCTGCTCGTCCGGCTCGCCGACGATGCGCCGCGCTGGTCGGGGATGTGGCTGTTTCCGGCGGCAGAGCTGGGGACGAGCGAGCCGCCGGCGGCCGGCGCCGAGCGCGCGGTGCGCGAGGCCGTGGGCTTGGGCGTGCGCGACCTGCGGCCGCTGACCGTGGTCCGCCACACGGTGACCCGCTTCCGCATTCGCCTCCACGTCTTTCGGGCCGGCGCCGCCGCGGGGAGGGCCCGCGCAAGCGGCCTCGCCGACCTGCGCTGGGTCCCGCTCGAGACCATCGGCGAGCTGGCGCTGCCGAGCGCGCACCAACGCATCGCCGCCTTGCTGACGGGCGCCCCCCGGGCTCGGCCCGCTCGCGGCTCCGTCCGGCGCGCCACCGCAGCCGAACCCCCGCCGCGCGCGTGAACCGAAGGGCCGCGTCAGCCAGTACGCGACAGCGGGCGCTGCTCCTGGCCGCGCGCAGGCTCCGAGTCGGCCTGCAGCCATTGGGCGACCTCCCCGGAGATCCTGTCGCCGGCGGGGCCCTTGGCGAGCGTGACGCCGCCGTCGACGACGTACAGCGATCCGGTGACGTAGCTGGCCTCGTCGGAGGCCAAGAAGGCATACACGCTAGCGATCTCCTCGGGCGCGCCTGGGCGCGCCTGGGATGTCGCGAGCAGCCCGCTTCGCCGGAGCGGCGAGGTCGCGCCGGCGTCCTGCTCCCGCGAGGCGGCGCGGTCCACGGAGCCCGGGCACACGCCGTTGACGCGCACGCCGTACTTTGCCTGCTCGACGGCGACGCCTCGGATGAAGGCGTGCATCCAGCCTTTGCTCGCCCCCTGGCCCCGGTCGAAGCCGACGATGCCCGCCTCCGATCCGGCCGCGATGATACACCCGCGAGTCCTCTGCAGCTCCGGCAGCGCAAACCTGGTCATCAGGAACGTGGTGCGGATGTTGGCCTGTACGACGGCGTCGACGGCATCCGGAGGCTGGATCGCGGGCTGGGGGGTGCCGGTGAGCGGCCAGGCGTGGTGCACGAGCACGTCCAGCTTGCCGAACGCGGCGACGGCCGCCTCCACGCAGCGGCGCGCTTGCTCGGGCTCGGACAAGTCCCCGCTGAAGCCCTGAGCGCGCGCGCCGTGGCGCCGCATGTGGCAGAGCACGTCGTCGAGGGGCTCCCCGGGCAGCGCCGCCACGAGCACGGACGCCCCTTCTTTGGCGAACTTGTGGCTGATCGCCTCCCCGATGCCGATCGCGCCGCCTGTCACGATCGCCGCCTTGCCTGCCAACCTGCCGCTCATTTCGGGGTCCTCCATAACTGTTCGGGCCTGGTCTTCGTCCGAGAGGAGCTCGCTCGGACAACGGTCGTCAGCGACGGACTGAAAGAACCGTGCCAGCCAAGCGCGGCGCCCTTCTACGCTGCAAAGTTTGCAGCAGCGAGCTCAGACGGAGTTGTTCACGGCGGGGGATCCAGCGCGCCCACCAGAAAATCGCGCTCGACCTGGGCGTAATCCACCTCGGCGTCGAAGCGCGCCAGCACGGAGTAAAACCCTGCCTGCAGTCGGTTCATCAACACGAGCCCCGGGGGTGGCGGCACCAGCCGAGCGTCGCGGCTGAACAAGAGCTCCTTCTTGGCCGCGTGCAGACCCTGCACGAGGTCGGCCGCGTAGGCGCGCGTGAGCCGAAAGGGCGAGCCGAACAGCGGCTCGAAACAGCGCCGCGTGTAGCTCACGACGAAGCGCTCGAAGGCTCCCCCCTGCGTTCGGAGCAGCCGCTTCACCGCGGCCGCGAACCTCTGCTCGTCCCGGTCGAGCGCGGCCAGGTGGATCTCACGCGACAGCGCGCGGTTGGCGGGCAAAATCGGCTGAACACAGCCAAAATCGAGGAAGGTCACCCGCCCGTCGGCATGGAACAGATAGTTGCCCGGATGAGGATCGGCGTTGAACATGCCGCCGAGCAGGTTGCCCTTGAACACGAAGCGCCACAGCGTGCGACAGTACGCCGCGCGCTCCTGCTCCGAGCGGGTCGCCGCCACCTCAAGGACGTCCCCGGTCACCAGCTCCGACGTGAGCACCCGCTCGCTCGAGTGCGAGTCGATCACGGCCGGGATGCAAACCTGCGGATCGCCGGCGTGGATGGCGGAGAACCGCCGCTGATTGGCAGCTTCGATCCGGTAGTCGAGCTCTTCCAGGAAGCGCGCCTTCACCTCCTCGTAGATCCGGCGGGAGTCGAGCTTGCGCGCGCCGGCCACCGCCACCAGCCCCTCGATCAGCCCGACGTTCGTCAGATCGTTCTGCAGCGCCCGATCGATGCCTGGGTGCTGCACCTTGACCGCGACGGCGGAGCCGTCGAACAGCCGCGCCCGATGCACCTGGCCAATCGAGGCGCTCGCGAAGGGCTCTTCTTCGAAGTGCTCGAACAGGCGATCGAGCGGCTGGCACAGCTCCTCTTCGATCACCGCCCGCACCGCTTCGGGCGGTGAGCTCGCGGCCGCGCGCTGCAGCTGACTCATCGACGCTTCGAACGCCGCCCGGTGCTGCTCGGGCACCAGGCCGTCCACGTAGCTTGCCATCTGCCCGAGCTTGGCCGCGAGCCCGCGCAGGTTGCCGAGCACGCCGGCGGCCTGATCGGTCACGCTCTTCAGATCGCGCTGCACGAGCAAGCCCACGCCGGTCCTTGCGCCAACGCGAGCCAGCGACGCCAGGCGCCGGAGGCGCGCCTCCGGCAAGTTCCGACCGTCGGTCATGTTTGCTGTCCAGATTAGAGCGGCACGGCCGGGGCCGGAACCCAGCGCTTGGGCAGGGTGCGGATCGGCCACCCGATGACTCCGACCTCGCCGGACAGACGCCGACCTTATCGCATGAAAATCAACGACATTTTCAGAATCCCCTGGGGAATAAAACCACGAACCCCCTAAACTGATCCCTATGCGGCGGGCTCATTTTTTGGTTGCAGCGGTCTCGATGGGCGCTCTGGCCGGCGCCTGCGGCGGCGGGGGCAGCGATAAGGAAGTCGATAACACCTTCGATAACTCCGGCGGGACTGGGGGCGGCACCGGAGGGACGCCTTCCAACACGGGCGGCGCCTTCGGCAGCGGGGGCAGCGGCGCGGGGCTGTCGCCCACGGAGCCCGGCCCCACGGAGCCCCCCGCCCAGAACATCGAGTCGCTGCGGATCGAGCCCGAGGACGCCCTGCTGGTGGTGCCCATCGGAGAGACGGGCGAGCAGAGCTACCGCATCTTCGCCAAGTTGGAGGGCAGCTCCGCCGAGCAAGAGATCACCGATCGCTCGGTCTTCTACGTCCCCGACAACCACCTGATCGGCGGATTCTCCGACAACGGCCCGATGTTTCAGACCGCGACGGACGAGCCGCGCGGTGGTCCGCTCACGGTGCGTGCCCTGGCGGCAAACGCCACCGGCGAGGCGTCGGCCGTCGAAACGTCGCTGACCGTGAAGTACGTCGGAGCCCTCCCCGATCCTCGCGACGACGGCTCCGGGGACTACGACGTGCCCGCGGACGCCGCCAAGCTGTTCGAAGACGCTCCCGAGGACGGCGACCGCGCGCCGCTCATCGTCTACCCGAACGACGGGGTCTTGATGCCCCCAAACCTGAGCCGTCTGGACGTGCACTGGCGCCCCGGTTCGGAGGACAACACGCTCTACGAGGTCGCCTTCGTCAGCCCGACCATCGACCTGCGCTACTACCTGCGCTGCGGGGAGCCGATCAACGGCGGCTGCGCCTTCGAGCTCGATCCGCTCGGGTATCGCCTGATCGCGGAAGCCAACCGCGGGCTCGATCCGATCGCGATCACGGTGCGTGGCACGGACGACGACGGGAGCGCCGCGGGCAGCTCCGGCGCGGTCGAGCTCGGGTTCGCGGAGACCGACGTGCACGGCGGCCTCTACTACTGGACCACCTCGGACGATACCGCGATCATGCGCTTCGATTTCGGCGTGGTGGACGCGGAGCCCGAGCTGTTCCTCTCGCCGGACGACAACAGCTCCGGCACGTGCGTCGGCTGCCACGCCCTGTCCCGCGACGGATCCAAGATGGTGGCGTCGCTCGGCGGTCAGCGAAACGGCTGGCAGGTCCTGATCACCGATCTCTCGCGGCCCAAATCCGACGCGGACTACTTCGCCAAACGCGGCGAAGAGGACGACCCCGATCCCATTCAGTTCGCCTCCTGGAACCCCGACGGCTCGCGCTTCGTGGCGGTCTACGGCGACACGAACGATCTCGACATCCGCCATCGGCTGTGGTTCCACGACGGCGACACGGGCGAGCGCCTGCCGGACGAGAGCCTGCTGCTCGACTTCGAGCCCGACCACCCCGATTGGTCGCCCGATGGCCAGCTCATCGCTTTCACTCGCGTCGGCAAACACCAGACGTCGCAGCGCCCGAAGAACGGCGGCCTGGAGCTGATCCGCTGGGACGGCAGCGCCTGGTCCGCGCCGGAGACGTTGGTGCCGGTGGAGCCTGGGCTGAGCCGCTATAACCCGAGCTTTTTGCCGGGCTCCGAGCTGCTCGTCTTCAGCGAGTCGACCTGTCCGGATGGCGACATCGATAGCAGCCGCTGCGACGGCGACGACGACCCGACCGCCACGACCTGGGCGCTGCCCCCGACGGCCGGAGCCACCCCCGTCCACCTGACCCGAGCCAGCACCGGCGGCCTCGAGGACGGCGACGACATCACGTTGCACGACACCTTCCCACGCAGCTCCCCCTTCGTCGGCAAGTACCAGGGGCGGGACATCTACTGGGTCACCATCTCGTCGCGGCGCCTGCCCGGCTTGCGCGCGGGCGACCGCCAGCTCTTGTGGATGTTCGCCGTCGACCCGGCCGCCATCCTCGAGGGCAACGACGGCAGCTACCCCGCCTTTTATCTCCCGTTCCAGGATCTGAGCACGTCCAATCATATCGGGCAGTGGACCCAGCGCGTCGTCACCGACGATCCGCCGCCCGAGCCCGAGCCCCCGCCGACCCCCGGCGTGCCCGTCCCACCGCCGGTGGAGTGACGGGCTGCTCGCTGAGCGGCGGGGCCGAGGAACTCGCCAAACCCGCGCAGCTGGCCCAGCCCCATCGTCGGGCAAGAGCACAAACTGGCCGAACGCCACCGATCGACCGCACAGTTTCGGCAGGGCCGATTGTCTGATCGGGCATGGAAACCAAAACCCACCCCACCGAAACCGTCGCTCGCGCCTACCTGACCGCCGTCGGGAACAAAGACCTGACCCGGCTGAAGGCGCTCCTCGCGCCGGACATCTCGTTCGTCGGGCCGGTCATGACGATCTCCGGCGCGCCCGGTGTCCTCGAGGCCCTGAAACGCATCGGCGCCATCCACGTCCGGAACGACATCCAGCGGGTGTTCGTCGACGGCGACGAAGCCTGCGTCATCTACGACTTTGTCACCGACACCGTCGGGAGCGTTCCGACCATCGAGTGGCTCCGGATCGAGGACGGCCGCGTCCGGTCGGTCAAGCTGTACTATGATCAGCTGCCATGGCAGGTGCTCCGGCGAGAGCTCGAGGCGCGCGCATCCCGAGCCAGCGCGTGAGGCGAGGCGCGGCATGGAGCCGAGGCACCTTGTGACGGAGCTCCGCGCGGCGCTCGAGGCGCACCGACCCGAGCTCTTGCGCCACTGCTACCGCATGCTCGGCTCGTTCGCCGATGCCGAGGATCTGGTGCAGGACGTGCTCCTCAACGCCTGGCGCGCGCGCGACAGCTACGCCGGCGAGGCACCGCTCCGGCACTGGCTGCTGCGCATCGCCACCAACGCCTGCCTCAACGAGCTCGCCCGAAGGCGCCGCCGCGGTCTGCCACAGCTCGACCACGCGGCGGCGCCGGCGAGCGAGCCCCTCGAGGAGCGCGAGCCCGGCGAGTGGGTGACGCCCGCCGCCGACGCGCGCCTCTTCCCCGAGCCCGCCCGCGCCCTCGAGACCCGCGAGAGCGTCGCCGTCGCGTTCCTCGCCCTCCTGCAGCGCCTGCCGCCCCGCCAGCGCGCCGTCCTCCTTCTGAAGGATGTCGTTGGCTTCAGCGCCGAAGAGGTCGCGGCCGCCCTCGACCTGTCGATCGCCTCCGTCAACAGTGCCCTGCACCGCGCGCGCCGAGCCGTCGCCGCCCCCCGGGCGGAGCCACCGCCGGACCCGCCCCCCGCGATCCTCGCCGCCTACTTGCGCTCTTGGGAAGCCCACGATGTCGACGCCATCGTGGCGCTCATGCGCGACGACATCATCTTCGCCATGCCGCCCCACTCGACCTGGTACCGCGGTCGCCCCGACGTCGAGCGCTTCCTGCGAAGCCCGCTGTTCACCGAGCGCTGGTCCGCCGGCTTCCGCGTCCTGCCGACACGCGCCAACGGCCAGCTCGCCATCGCCTTCTACCGCCGCGCCGCCGCCGACTACCGCCCGAGCTCCCTGCAGCTCGTCCGCTTCGCGGAGGGTCAACTCACCGAAGTGATTAGCTTCATCGGCCCCACGCACCTGCGCGGCTTCGATCTGCCGGAGCGGATCGAGGTTTGAAAGGGGGCAGGTGTTGCGGCAGGCGGAGCTCCGCAACCTCGGCCATCTGGTCCTGGATCGTGGTCGTCATCGATTCGTCCTCCGATTCGTGCCGAGGTCGAGGGCGAGAGCCCAGGCAGCCTCGAGCAACGCGGCCACCTTGTTCCCGCGGTCGATGTTGGCCTGCACGGCGAGTTCGCGGAGCTGATCAGCGAGCGGAAGCGCCTCGGGCGGAATGGATCCGTCGACGGCGCGAAGCCCCTCGACACGCCCTGCCGTCACACCGTGTTCGAAGCCGAGGTTGAAGTACGCCTCCTCGCGTCGCGCCCGGTAGAGCCCGAGCAGCTCTTCGAGCCGGAGCCACAGGTCTCGCCGGTCGCCCAGCGCCTGCATGAGGCGATCGCTCGCCTGCCGCATGCGCCGGCGAAGCTTCCGCTGCGGCATGCGGTGTTCGATGGCGGCGTCGACGGGATGCTCCTCGGGCATCTCGCGCTCGAGCGCGTCGTACGGGTCGGGCGGTTGCCCGTGTTCGTTGTGCATGGCGATCTCCTTCGCGCCGGGGGCTGTGCCGGCGTGAGGACATGCAGGCGTCGCTTCGGGGACAGCTCAAGGCGATTCGGCCAGGAATCGACCTCGCCGATCTGGCTGGCGGACATGGGAAGTTGCGCCCTCTCGCGGGCTTGGGGCAGTCTGAGCCCGCGATGGCTTGGTCCCGGAAGAAGGTCGCGAAGAAGAGGGCGCTGGCCAGCGTGCCATGAGCATCTGGCGCACTTCACTGACATGGCGAAGAAGAGGCACAAACCCGCGGCAACCGAAGCCCGGGAGAACGAACCGCGAGCACCCTGGCGGATCCACTTCTTCAAGCGACACGTGCAAGACGATCCGACGCAGAGCGTGCCCGCGCGCGACTTCCTCGATCGTTGCCCGACGACCGTGGCCGCGAAGTTGCTTGCCGTCGTAAAGGCCGTTGCCGACGCGCCACCGCCGATGTTCAGCGGTGGCGGCAAATGGGAAGCGATGCACGGCGAGATGAACGGGTTCTTCGAGGTGCGCGTCGACGGCCCGAAGCGCCACCACTACCGCCTGTTCTGCATGCTCGAGCGCGATGGCGCGAAGGTCGGGCTCGGTGGACCGAGCCTGGTCCTCATCGCGGGTAAGGACAAACCGTTCCGGACCGTGCTCTCGGCAGCTGACTACGCGGAGGTTCGGAGCCTCGGCCGCGAGTACACCTCGCGCACGCCTCGCAGCATCGAACGATGAGCTTCAGGCGTGGGCGTCACGTGGCTCGTTCGGCACGAGCTCGAGGTGGAACCCGAGCGCCTCTGCCAACCTGAGGATCGTGGCAAGCGTCGGGTTCGAGTCGCCGGCGGTGAACAGCCGGCGCACCACCTCCGGTCGGGCCTCGATCCTGCGAGCGAGGTCGGCCTTGCTGACGCCGACAAGGAGGCGCGCCTGGTCCAGGGCGCGGATCAGCGCGTCCGTCGAATCGATGACCGAACGGGCCTCGGTGTAGGCCGAGGCGAACGCGGGATCCCTCATCCGGTCATCGAAGTACTTGTCGAACGCGGTCTTCTTGCGGGCCATCGCGGTCACCTCAGGGTATGCGTAACATATAAGCCACGCCCAAGCAAGTGCAACTCGGACCGCAACTGGCACTCCGTCGGGTGAAGACCCCGCCCCGGACCCGATCGCCGAGCCGGCGGTCGCTCTGCCGGGAGAGGTCGACCCGTGGGCTTGACCTGGACCCGGAGGCGTCGGGGAACCTCGAGGGGAACCTGGGGAACGTCGGGGGAACGTAGGTTCCCCGACTCAACCATGTGGAACTACGCTGGAATTCGCTCGACGGGGAACCTGGGGAACCTTTTCCGCTATCTCGCGCACGAGGGATCCGACTTTTCTCGGCCGGGCGGGAAAGAGGCCCGCACCGCCTGACCCAGCTCGTGCGCACATACATCCGCGCGGCCGAGACGGGGAAGACGGGCTCGTGCCATCTCTTCCGGCACACGTGCGCGACCTTGATGCTCGAGGGCGGGGCCGACATCCGCTACATCCAGGAGATGCTCGGCCACGTCGAGCTGTCGACCACGCAGATCTACACCCAGG
>JAEZYZ010000094.1 GCA_023418705.1 Pseudomonadota bacterium
CCGCGCATCCAGCGGATGATGTCGTCGAGCCAGGTGCGCAGGCGGCCGAGCACTTGGCCGAGCGCGCCGCGCATGCGGCCGATGGCGTTGAGCAGGGGTTGGGCCGCGCTGCGGATGCGCCGGATCACGCTGGCGAGGCGACCGGCGGCCTGGGCGCCGCGCAGCGCCACCTTGGCGGCCGTCACCCCGGCGCTGGCGCCGCCGGTGAAGATCGCGAGGATGACCTCGACGACGAGCTGCCCGACGATCGAGCCCATGGCGCGGCCGATGGCGAAGGCCGCACCCTGTGCGCTCAGCGAAGCCAGCAGCTGCTCAGCCGCTTTGCGCGCGAGGTGGCCAACGAACTGCCTGAGCATGTCGCGCACACCGTCCATCGCCTGCTGCACGTCCTGGCGCGAGAAGCCCGTGGTCAACAGCTGCTGCAACGTCCCGCGCAGGTTGGACACCGCATCGGGGACGGCGGGCGGACTGTCCGGATCCACGTCCTCTTCCGGCGCGGCGCCACCGGCTCCCTCCTCCGCGTCCGCCATGGCTTCCGCCTCCGCGCCCGCGCGATCGATCGCCTCGGTCTCCGCGCCCTCTTCGAGCGGGATCTCTTCGGCGGACGCGGTCGGCTCGGCGCTGTCCTCCGCGGGCGTGCCAGCATCGATCGTGTCCTCCGCGGCGAGCTCGGCGTCTGGCTCGGACGCGGCCTCGACGGACTCCGCCTGCGACTCGGACACTGAATCGGAGCGGCGCAGGACGCGGCGAGTGCCTGTGTCGTCGCCGACGGCGTCGTCGCTGACCGGTGGAGGACCGCGCGCGCGCTCGGCGACGGCGGGCTCCTCGGGCTCGGCGGCGTCTTCGCCGACCTCGGCGTCCTCGGCCGTGTCGTCCCCGCTCGTCTGGGCGCGCCCCGGGCCTTGGCCGCGCAAGATCCCGATGGCCCACTGCGCCAGCTTCACCGGCAACATCAAGAGCCAGCCCACCAGCTGCAGCAGGAAGATGATGGTGCCGCCGGTCGACTCCCACACGCCTTCCACGAGCCCGACGAAGAAGCCCGCCAGCAGCTCGACGTTGCCGCCCCAAATGCTCGCGAGCAGATCGATGGCACCGACCTTTTGGTCGTCGGGCGCCCCGCGCAGGCCTTGGAGGAAGTTCAGCACCCCCTGGTAGATCGCGGCCCACAAGAAGTCGGCCGGCTCGGGGAGGAACTGAACGGTCCGGATCGCGATGTCCAGGAGGAAGTTCAGGATCGGCGCCTTGTAGCACTCTGGCACCAAGAACCTCCAGGTATTCCCCAGCAGGAACGCAGCCGTCCCAACCGGGATGGACAGGAGGGCAAGCGCCAGCCCGGTCGCGATGTCCGCGATCGTCCGTGCGTACTCGACGAGGTTCTCGATCACGTGCGCCAGCGTCCTGAGCGCGCGCTCACCACAGTCGCGGAACAGCTGGAACGCCGCGCGGATCGGCGTCGTCCAGGCGCGCACGAGCTGCATCACCACCTGCAGCAGCCGATGCGCTGGCTCCCAGGACGCTAGCGCGTCGATCACCCCGAGCAGCCGATCGGCCCAGCCGACCACGCGATCGACGACCGCGTTGAGCACCCGGGACACCGCGCCGAGCGCCCGCTGCACCGCCGGCATGATGGTGTTCTTCAAGGCCTCGGCGGCCCGCGCGATCCAATCGCCTGCCGACGAGGCGATCTGGCTGATCAAGTCGCCGAGCGCGGAGACCGCTCCCGGGATCGCCTGGATGAAGCGGATCGTGGCCGCGAGCGGGCTCTCTTCGGTCAGCCACTGCCAGGCTTGGCGCACGCGATCGATGAGCGGCTGCACGGCCTCGCTGATGGCGTCCCAGGCGCGCTCGAGCGCCTCTCGGATGGCTTGCAGGGGCGGCAAGTTCGGGTCGAGACCGAGCGCCGAGGCGATGTGCCGCCAGGCCGCGCTCGCCATGTCGCCCAAAAAGTCGAGCGCCTCGCTGACTTGAGGCTCGACCGATTGCCACCAGTCGTAGATCGGGCGCGCCACCTCTTGGATGAAGCTGAAGAAGCCGGACGCAGCGTCGACCTGTCGCGCCCTCTCTTGATCCTGCGTTTGCTGAAGGAAGCTCTGGATCTGCTGGGCGATCGGGCTGTCGAGGATGGCGTCGAAGGTTTCGCGCAACGACTGCAGCCGCGCTTCGAAGGCCGCGCAGTCGGCGGCCTGCTCTTCTTCGGTTTGCTCCTGACAGAAGCGCGCCGAGTGGATCTGGGTCAGCGCGTCAGTCACCGAAGAGAGACCCGAGGCTTCGAGCGCCTGACGCGCCCACGTCTCGAGCTGTTCGCCCGCGCGGTTCACCGGACCGAGGATGCCTTCATCGATGAAGCCGGCCAGCGACGGGAAGTAGCGGCGCAAGAGGGCCATGATGCCGTCCTCGGCCACGTCGAGGACCTCGTTGGCCGCGTCGGCGACCTCGTGCACGCCCTCGCGGAAATCCTCGAGCCCTTCGTGCAGATCCTCTCGGAGGCCCTCGATGCCGTCGTCGATGTCCTGGTGCAGCTCCTCGGCCCAGGTGTCCACCGCCGCTTGCTGCTCATCCAGGAAGGCGTGCAGGTCGTCCCGGTGCTCCCGCGCGATCTCGCCGAGCTCCCCGGGCAGGTTGTCGGCGATCACGTCGACGCCGCGGTGAGCCAGGTCCAGCGTGGCGGTCACCGCCCGGCGCCCTGCTTCGACGAAGCCGTGCGCGAGGTCGCTCGCTCGGTCGAGCAGCACGTCGATGGCCTGGTGGGCTCGGTCGATGAAGTCATCGATCCACGCCACCAGCTCGTCCAGCCGCTCTCGGACCCAGTCGATGCCGCGCTGCCACCAGGAGCGCTCCTCGCTTTGTTCGGCTTTGGCGCGGGCCCGCTGTTCGACCTCCTGCTGCTGCGCTTGCGCCGTGTCCTCGGCGTCGTCGAGGGTCGCTCGGGCGCGCTCGTCGGCGTCGGCGGCGATCTGCTCGGCGTGTTCGCTCTTGTCGCGGATGAGCTCGCTGGCTTCGCCTTCTCGAGCCTGAACGTGGTCGTCGACGGCGCCCCGCCAGCGCTCGCGCCGCTCGCCGACCTGACGCTCGGTGTCAGCCTTGACGCGATCGCGTTCCCGCCGCCCCTCCCTGCAGAGGCGGGTGAAGGCCGCGTCCGCCTGCTCGATGCTGGTGTCGATCCCGTCTCGGCGCCCGGCGCGATCGTCCGCCAGGCTGCGGAGCTCGGCCATGGCCTCATCGCGGGGCACGACCACTTCTTCGAGCGCCAGCTGCCCGACGTTCTCCTCGGTGGCGATGCGCGCTCGCGCCGCCTCCTCGACCTCGGTCTGCAGATCGACCGCCGGGACCTCGAGCTGCTCGAGCCCCGTGTCGTGGCCCTCGGTCGGATCTTCGACCGGTGCCATGCGCCCCTCGCCGAAGTCCTCGTGGGTGCGGTCGCGGGCACTCTGGCCTTCCCGCTGGGACGCCGCCTGGACCTTGGTCTCGGCGGCGCGCTTGCGTGCGGACACGTCCGCCTCACCCGACAGATCGGTCTCGGGGATCTCCGGGGCGTCTACGGAGCGTCGGCTCAAGGCCGCGTCGACCTGACGGCGCACCCGTGCCTGCTCCGACCGCCGTTGCTGATCGGTGTCTGGATCGATGCCGCTCTCGTCCACCGCCGGGCCGCGGTCGGGGATCTCGTCGACGCGCGCCTCGAGCGCCTGCTCGGCGCGCGTGAGCGCCGCGTCGTCGGGCGCTTCGAGCTCCGGGTTGGAGAGATCGGGCAGCTCCTGGGTGGCGGGGACCTCGAGCGGTGGGCCGCGGGCAAACGGTCGTTCGCCACGCCCGACGCGGTTTCGGGGGCAGGCCTCGACCTCGTGATCGTCGGCCGTCTCGGCGCCGTCCTCCCAGTTGTCCTGTTGCTGCTGCAACAGCTCGTCCATCTCGCGGCGCCGGTCGGGGCTCGGCTCGGGCACCGCTTCGCCGGCCGGCGCTGGCGCTTCCGCCCTTCGCTCTGCTGCGGCAGGTTCTTCTTCGGCCGGAGCTGGCTCGGCCGATGCTTCCTCCTCCTCGGAGGTCTCCGGCTCCGCGCCCGCGTCCGGCCCCTCGCGCTCGGGGGCGCGCCCCCGGGCGACCGCGGCCTCTTCGTCCCTCGCTGGAGCCGGCTCGTCTCGAGAGCTCGTCGGATCGGCCAGCTCCGGCAGCTCGTCTTCGGGCAAGGGGGGCAGCGCACCGCGCGTGGGATCGCGCGATCGGCGCAGGGCGATGGCGTTGCGGCCGATGCGCCGGTGCACCTGCCCGCGTGCGAGCTGCCGGGCGAACGCCTCCGCCTCGACCTCCGCTTCATCATCCGCTGCGATGATGAACGTGGCCCCGCCGTTGCCGGTCGCCTGCAGCACGTGCGCCACCTCGTGCGCCGCCGTCTCCGCGTCCGATGGATCGCGGAGCAGGACCTGCTGTCCCCGCGCCGCCCCCATCGCCCCGAGACGATCCAGCAGACACTCCACCCGATCGCCCGCGTGCACCTCGACGTGCTCGAGCGATCTGCCGAAGCGACGCTCCAGCTCGCTGCGACGGGGAAGCGGGGCCGGGCTCTCAGCGGTCGCGGCGGCCCAGGCTTCCCCGAGGCTGCCGCGAGCGACGAGCTGGTCGAGTAGGTTGCCCTCCGCTTGGGGAGCCGCTTGGGTGGTCTTGGGCGGGGCCGCCGCCGCGCTCGGCCGGAGATCGCTGCTGGGAGCTCGAGCGCCGCCCGAGGCCTTGGCAGCGTGCGCTTTCATGCGCCCCCACCCCCGCCCCGCGCGCCAGGTCGGCGGAGCTCGCCGTGCAGGGCGCGCGCCAGCGCCGCCCCGACACGCTCTGGAGGCGCCGTCGGCCGGATCGGCAGCGGCGGCAGGGTCCACCGATCCTGGACCGACCCGAGCTCACCCGACGGCGGAGCGTCCCGCAGCAACGCCTCGAGCTCCCGCACGAAGGCCGCGGCCACCGCCGGACGCCGCGCCCGCGGCACCCCCGACAGATCAAGGGCCTCGATGTGCACGATCACGCTCGGCGCGGCACGTTCCTTCACCGCGGCCACCCGGAGAGCTCCCGCGGCGTCAGGCCGCGCCCGATCTTCTCTGCCTCCAGGCGGGCCGCGTCGAGGATGAGGCGCATCGTCACGGGCGTGCCCGCGTCTGCCGCGAGGTAGGCGGCGTTCCTCGCGATGCTGTGGATGTTCCCGCCGGGCACGGACAGCTGTGCCAAACGCCGCAGGTCGAGATCCTCCGTCGGCATCTCCGGTGGAAAGATCCCCTCCCAGATGCGAGCGCGGAGCTGCTCGTCGGGAAACGGGAACTCGACCACGAACTGGATGCGCCGCAGGAACGCGTCGTCGATGGCTTTGCGAAAGTTGGTCGTCAAAATCGCCAGCCCGCCGTACGCCTCCATCCGCTGCAGCAGGTAGCTGACCTCGATGTTGGCGTGCCGGTCGTGGCTGTCGCGCACCTCGGTGCGCTTGCCGAACAGGGCGTCCGCCTCGTCGAACAGGAGGACGGCGCCGCCCGCTTCGGCGGCGTCGAAGACCCGCTTCAGGTTCTTCTCGGTCTCGCCGATGTACTTGCTGACCACCGCCGACAGATCGATGCGGTAGAGGTCGAGCTCGAGGCGGCGCGCCAGGACCTCGGCCGCCAACGTCTTGCCGGTGCCGCTCGGTCCCGAAAAGACCGCCGACGTCCCCGCGCCCCGCGAGCCCGCGCGCGCGAGCCCCCAGCGGTGCTGGACGGTGGCCTTGTGCTTCACCTGCGCCACCAGCGCGTCGAGCATGCGCAGCTGCACGTCGGGCAGCACCAGGCGCGCCCCGCCGCCCGCGCTCGGCGTCACCCGCTGGGCGAGATCCGCGAGGCGCGGGCGCGAGAGCGCGCGCGAGGCCTCCCAGAGCACGCGGGCCGCGCCCTCCTCCGAGCGGAGCGCGAGCTCGCGCCCCACCTGATGGATCTGAGCGGCGCCGAGCTCGAAGCGGGCCGCCAGGTCGTCGAGATCCCCCTCGGCGATTTCGACGGACGGATCGATCGTCGCCTGCCACAAAGACCGCCGCTCGGCGAACCGCAGCTCCGGCAGCAAGAGGCGCGTCCAGTCGCCACGAACGTCCGTCAGGGGCTCGCTGGACACCGCAACCACTGGACCGTCGACTTGCTGGAGGAGCTCGCGGGCGGCCCGCAGCTGGACCCCCTCCAGCCGCTCGTCGAGCTCCACCACGAGGGCCACACGCGACAGGCGAGCCTCGCGATTCCAGAGCGCGACCAGCTCCTCCAGATCGGCCGCGTCCGCCGGCACGTCCAGGGCGCCCATCGCGTACACCCCGAATCCCCCCAGAGCGCCGGCCTCGGCCGCCCACCACGCCGCCTCGTCCGAGCGCGGCGCCTGCACGTGGACCCGCGCCCCCGCCTGCCAGGCGGCGTGCGCGCGCGGGATGAGCGCGGCGTGCGACTCCGGGCACACCTCCGGTCGGGCGAGCCGCCGGACCCGCCGCAGCACGCGCGGGTCGAGGTCGGGCGAGCCGAGCAGCGCGTGCAGCACCCGTTCGGCGAGGTAGAGCGGGCGCTCGGTGAGGACCGGCCCGTCCGCGAGCTGGATCAACCGAAGGCTGCGCAGCGGCGAGGACGGCAGCAGCGCGTCCCAGTGGGCTCCGGGCAGCGCCTTCATGGCAACGCGGAACGTCGGCCAGGGCGCGCTCGGCTGACCCGACACCTGCGCGCACAGCCCGGCCACCGCGGGCTGCAGCTCCATCGCTGCGCCGAGCAGCACGATCTGGGCCTCGAAGGCCGACAGCTCGCAACGCTCGACCAGCGCGCGCAAGGTCGGACAGGCGCCGAGCTCGGGCAGCGGGCACGCGGCGAGCTTGCCGTTCACTGCGGCGCGCAGCTGCTGCTCGACGACCGCCAACAGGCCGCGGAGCGCCGCGAGCGGGTCGAGCGTCACCTCCGCGGCGGCCGTCGTCATGGCACCGTAATCCTCGGGCTTGGCGTGCCGGAGGCGCCTCCGAGCAGCAAGCTGGTGGCCCCGTCGACGATCAGGCGGACCAGGTAGTCGCCCGCGACGAGGCCGGCGACCCGGAAGCGCAAGTTGCCGCTCGTCACGTCGAGCTCGTTGCTGCGGAGCTGCCCTCCCCCGTTGAGGCGATCGAGCAAGAGCTGCACGTCTTGATCGGCGCCGGGCAGCGGCGTCACCGACAGCTCGATCAGGTGCTCCGCCCCGTCGGGCGTCACCGACGCGGGCGCGACGGTGGGCACCAGCGCGACCGCCAGGCTCCCGCTCTGACCGGCGCGTCGCAGCGACTCCACCGCTGGGGCCGGGTCGACGTCGAGCTCGTGGATCACCTGGACGGAGACGACCCCGGCGGCCACCCCGGAGCCGTCCGTCAACGGCACCCGGATCTCGGTCGGCGAGACGTCGGGCGCGGGTGGCGTCAAGACGACGTCGCCGATGCGCACGCGGGTGATCGGGCCGGCGAGGCCGCTGCCGCGCAGCAAGAGCGCTTCGGTCGAGGGGCTGCCGCTGGCGAAGAGCTGCACGATGGGCTGATCGCGAGCGGAGGACGTCGCGCTCTCGAGCTGAGGGGCGGCGATCGGGAAGACCGCCACGTTCGCCCGCTCGACGGGCAGCGGTACGCTGGGCTCGACCGCGTCGTCGAGCAGGACGACGGCCGCCTCGAGCCCGACGGTGAGCGCGTGAAAGCTCTGGTTTAGCATCGACCACAGGCGGCTATGATCCTCGAGGTCCATCGCCAAGATGGAGATCCGCACCCGGTCGAGCTGGTCGCCGAGATCCGCGCCCGTCAACACGTGCCCGGCGCCGAGCCCGCTCAGGAACGCGGTGATCTCGTCCGGGCTCAGCACGGGCCGCGCGTGCAGCTCGGTCAGGACCAGACCGGCGAGGCGTTCTGCGTCGAAGTCGGCGTTGTCGGTGTTGCCGACGAAGGTCGCTTGATAGTGGAGGTTCAGCGCCAGGCGCGGCCGGCGGCTGACGGAGCCGTCGCGTCGGCGGGTGGGGAGCGACTCGGCTTGCAACGCCGCGTTGGGCACGACCCGAAACAGGTGGAGATAGACCCCGGCGTCCGGCTCCCCCACCGGGGGCCGGGCAGCGACGTCGAACGCATTCATGCCGTGGCCGTCGAGCAGCTGGCGGATCCGAGCTTGGAGTACCCCCGAGACGGTCGCGATCGCCAGGGTGTTGCTCATCGCCGGCCTCGCCCGCGTTCCGAGAGGTGCTCCGCCAAGGTCTTCATCGCTGGGCCAGCGGCGCGGCGTGGCGGGGGACGCGGCGGACGCGCGGGTTCGGCGCCCACGATGATCCGGCCGATGTGCACGTGGACCGGCGGGACCGACGTCGCCACCGGGGACCGCCGCGGCGCCGGCACGTCCCTCGGCAGCGGGGGCTCGAGGGTCCGCACGGCGCGCACGGGCTGCAACGTGAACCGCTCGGTTCGCTCATGGGTCGAGCTGTGGTGGTGGCGCTCGATCACGCGCTCCTGCGTCCTGTCGTGGTGGTGCACCTCGCGCCTCAGCTCGCGCACGACGACCGGTCCCTGGGGCTCGCGCGGCGACTGCGGCAGAGCGACCCGATCGGAGCCGCGCGGGCCGACGCTGAGCGGGACGGCGCCTGGCGGCGGTGACGACGCCGGCGTCTCCTTGGGTCGGGGCGGAGGCGGCGCGCTTGGCACCGGCTCGACGCGCATCGGGAGCGACACGCGGGCGCCGGAGGCGAGCGCCGGCGTCGACGGCAGAGGGCGCTCCGGAGCAGGGATCGCCGCCGGCGCGGGTGGGCCGACGGTGCGCTCGCCCGTGTCTTCGAGCGCCGCGGGCTCCCCTTCAGCGTCGCTGAACGGGTGTCGCAGGACCGCCGTCAGGCTGGCGTCCGCGCTCCGCGCACGTGCGGCGAGCCGTCCGGTGAAGCTCATGACGCCACCAGCTCGAGGTATCGCCGCCGCCGCGCCGCCGACAGCTCGAGGATCTCGCGCTCCGACCAGTGATACACGCGTGCCAGAAGATCCACCTCCGCCAGCAAGCGGCGGGCGCGCTGCTGCAGCTCGGCCCACACGACCTCGCCGATGTCCAACAGCGCAGACCAGTGCTCCTCGCAGGCGGGGCAGTCCAGACCGAACACGATGTCGGCCTGCGGATCTCCTGCCGCGAGCGCGGCGTCGATCGTCTCGCGCTGCTCGGCGCTCAGCGGCGGCGCCTGGCCCGGGAGGTCGGCCGCGCTGTCGGCCACGATGCACCGGAGCAGCAGCTCCGCCCCCGGATCGCGAGCCGCGGCCACGAGATCCGCCGAGCAGACGTGCCGCAAGCGAAACCGCCGCTCCCCCGCCACGAGGTCGAAGGGTGGGTTGGCGAAGTCCGCGGTCGGCAAGCGGAGCGTCGCGACCTCGACCGGAAACTCGACCTGCTCGCCGCACCGCGGGCAAGCGTGGCCGAGCTCGAGGGTGGGCCCGATCGCGCTTGCCCGCAGATCGAGCAGCGCGCGATCACGGCAGCCGACCGGCGCCTGCCAGAGCGACTCGACCGAACGCTCCGGCTCGACGGCGTGCCAGAGCGCCACGCCGCGGGCGAGCGGCTCGAGCGGCTCCAGATCGTCGACCAGGTCCAGCAACTGCCGAGCTCCGATCGTCACGGATCAGGCCTGCGGGACGTCGAACGCGGGCTCGGTGGGCTCGGCCACGGCCGTGTCACGCTCCCAGCCTTCGTTTTCGAGCTTCAGCGTTTGGATGGCCACGGCGTTGGCCGACGCATCGAGCTCGGGCATGGCCTGGTACTCGCTCACCCAGCAGCGGTGGATGTTGTACGCGATCACGAGCTGCCCGGCCTCGTTGTACAGCTCGAGGGTGATGTCCTTGCGGAAGTCCTCGAGGGAGACTTGCTTGCCCAGCCCGGCCCCCTGATTCCAGACCTTGTTCGCCCAGCGCTCGAACTCCGGGTCGTGCGTGATCCCTCGCTCGAGCGTGATGGCCTCGAACTTGGTCTGTCCAGGAGCGCGGATCACCGTGCTCGGGTCGCCGCCGTCCCGGTGCTCGATGACCTCGGTGGTGCGCTTGAGCGCGCTGACCTTGCTCACCCCGGCGACGTAGCGGTTGTCCCATTTGACGCGGAACTTGAAGTTTTTGTACGGATCTCTTCGCTGAGCATTCACGCTGAATTGGGCCATCGAAATCTCCTGCGGGTCATCCCGCCTGCGAGACGAGCTGCTGAATCCGGAGGATCACGAACTCAGCGGGTTTGAGCGGCGCGAACCCCACCAGGACGTTGACGATCCCGAGGTCGATGTCGGCCTGGGTCGTGGTCTCTCGATCGCATTTGACGAAGTACGCCTCGGCCGGCGACGCGCCCGCGAAGGCTCCCTGCCGGAACAGGCCGTGCAGGAAGCTGCCGATCGCCAGCCGCAGCTCTCTCCAGAGGGGTTCGTCGTTCGGCTCGAAGACCGCCCACTGCGTGCCGCGGTACAGGCTCTCCTGAAGGTACAGCGCGAGCCGCCGCACCGGGACGTACTTCCACTCGCTGGCGAGGACGTTCGCCCCCGACAGGGTGCGCGCGCCCCAGAGCACCGTTCCATAGACGGGGAAGCTGCGGAACGCGTTGACCCCGAAATCATTGAGGGTCCCTTGTTGGACGTCGGTGAGCTTGGTCGTGAGCTCGACCACGCCCCGCGCGGTCGCGTCGATCCCGGCCGGGGCCTTCCAGATCCCGCGCTGCGCGTCGGTGCGCGCCATGATGCCGGCGACGACCCCGCACGGAGGAAACTCTGCGGCGCGCCCTTCCTGCAACGGATCGGCCGCCATGACGCGAGGGAAATAGAGCGCGGCGTTGTCGCTGCGCGTCGCGAACGTCGTGACCGCCGCGGTCGCCGCTGCGGCGGTCGCCCACTCCTCTGGGGGATCCATGATCAAGAAGGCGCGCTCCTCTTCCACGAAGGTCATGGCGGAGTTCCAGAGCAACGGATCGGGCGAGGTGGCGCTCGCCGACCAGGACGCGAGCGGCAGGCAGAGCAGGTTGAACAGGTCGGCGTTCCTGAGCGCGTACATGCCCGTCCGCGGAGCGTCTTCCCCGAGCACGTGGGCAGAGCTCGGCGGCAGGCCGTCGGCGCCGCCCGACAGCCGCACGGCGTCGCCATCCGCAGGCGCGGCGAAGGTCGCAGACCCGACTCGGCAGAGGTTGCTCCGCCGCTCGAGCACCCTCGGCAGCCAGCGCGCGTGGCTCGGCTCATGGCTGACCGCGCGATGGACCTCTTGGGTGACCGGATTGCCGGCGTCGTCGAGCTCGGACAAGGTGAGCTGAAAGGTGCCGGAGGGAGCGTCGGCTGGCGTGGAGACCTCGGCGCGGAGGCGATTGCCCCACACCCCCGGGTTGGCCGCGACGAGCTGGAGATCCGTGCCCAAGATACCGCTCGCGGCCCAGGGTGCGGCCCCGACCTGCAGCGCGGCCACGCCCGAAGCGTTCGGGCCCGACGTCCACGTCCCCTCCGGCGGCGCGGCGTCGGGTAAGCTGCCGTCGACGCTGACCAGCGGTCCGTCGCCTCCGCTCATCCCTTCGATGTCCGCCTGAGGATCCGCGTCGGACAGGTCGATGGTGGCCGACGCCGTGGCGTCCGTCGACAAACTGCCGTCCTCGTGAATGCCGGTGATCGTGAGGGTGAACGCCGTCCCGGAGACGTCGCTGACCTCAGCCTGAAAGCCGATCAGGGTCGCGTCCGTCGTGAGCCCGACGTCGGCGAGCAGCGTGATGCCGGGCTCGGTGTTGACGGCGCGCACGATCAAGGCTTGCCGGCCGCCGTTCAGATAGAAGTGCCGGACGGCCTGCGACAGCGGGCTGTCGCGGTGCAGCCCGCCGAAGAGGCGCTCGAAATCCGCGAAGCTCTCGCAAGCGGTGGGGGTGTCGATCGGCCCGCGCGACGTCCCGCCAACGAACGCGGTGATCGACGTTGCGACCCCGGTGATGCTGCGGGTGCCGCTCGGGATTTCCTCGATG
Source organism: Pseudomonadota bacterium (assembly GCA_023418705.1). Taxonomy (GTDB): domain Bacteria; phylum Myxococcota_A; class Polyangia; order Polyangiales; family Polyangiaceae; genus JAEZYZ01. The sequence goes on from JAEZYZ010000094.1 coordinate 11,958, forward strand.
TACACGCCCGGTGCGGTCAGAACAGTCATGAAGGCTCCCTCGAGATGGCCAAAGCCGGGTCAGGACCCGGATTGACCTGCGATTTGCTGAAACTTCAGCACCACGAACTCCGCCGGCTTCAGCGGAGCGAAGCCGACGACGATGTTGACGATCCCCTGGTCGACGTCGGCCGCCGTCGTCGTCTCGCGGTCGCACTTGACCAGGTACGCCTCGCGCGGCGTCTCCCCTTGAAAGGCCCCGGCGACGAACAGGCGCTGCATGAAGCTGCCGACCGCCGCGCGGATCTGCGCCCACAGCGGTTCGTCGTTCGACTCGAAGACCACCCAGTTCAACCCGCGGCGCAGGCTCGCCTCGATGAAGAGGGCCGTTCGCCGCACCGGCACGTACTTCCACTCGCTGGCACGCGCGTCGGAGCCAAACGCCGTTCGGCTCCCCCAGATCACGGGCCCCGCGACCGGTCGGGTCGCGAGCGCGTTGACGCCGCGCTCGTTGAGGGCCCCGATGCGGTCCTCGGTCAACGGCTCGACCAGCTCGCTGACCCCCCTCAGGGTCGCCTCCAGGCCCGCGGGCGCCTTCCACACGCCGCGGGTCGCGTCCGTGCGCGCCATCACCCCCGCGATGAACCCGGAGGGTGGAAATTCCCGCACCAGCCCGTCCTTCAATGGATCCACCGCCCGCACCCGCGGGTGCACCATGATGACGTTCGGGCTCTGGAGCGCCGTCATCCCGGTCATGTCCGCCGCGTCTTCGTAGTCGACCCAGGCGTCCGGAGGATCCACGAGGAGCATCGCCCGCAAGCGCTCGCAAAAGGGCAAAACCTCCTCATAAGCATTGGTCGGCACGCTGGTGCCGTCGTCCGCGTAGGGCGACACTTGAACGAGGTTGACCGTATCGGCCAGATCGAGCCGTGCCGCCGCGGCCGCCACGTCGCCCACTCCGATCGCGCCGCCTTCGGTGCCCGCGGCGGTGGGCGCGACGTCGGTGGCGACCGCGGGGCGCGCCATCGGGCTGCCCGTGACGACGCGGACCAACTTGGACTGCGACTCGAGGACGTTGGTGACCTGTCGCTGGGAGGCGGCCGCAACGGACAAAAACCGGAACGTCTCGGTCGTCTCGGCCACCGTGTCGGTCACGGTGAGGTGGAACCCGTCGGGACCGGGATTGTCGAGCGCCCCGCCGTGCGAGACGGAAATGCGCAGGCCGTTGCCCCACTCCCCGGGGCTTCGGGCCTCGAGCGCGAGCCCGCCTCCCAGGGTGAAGCGCGCCGGCGTGGCGCCGGCGGGCGCGACGCGGACGATCAGCGCCGCGCTGCCCCCGTTCAGGAAAAAATGCCGGACCGCGTGAGAAAGCTCGCTCCGTTCGGAGAGCCCGCCGCAGACGCGTTCGAAATCCGCCCAGGATCCGATGCGCGTGGGCGGGCTGGTCAGCGCCGTTTCACCCCGCTCACACCGGCCGATGAACGCGGTCACCGACGTCGCGACCCCGGTGATGGCACGCGCCCCGCTCGGCACTTCGTCGACATAGACCCCGGGCGCTGCGAGTTGAACCGCCATCAGTACCTCACCTCGCAGCCGACCATAACATCCGAACGCAGCAGCGGGAACCGCTTCCGGGCGAAAACTGCACCTGCCACTCGATTGCAGGCGCATCCCTTGCAAGCGCATCACTCCCGCGGCTGACCGGTCCGATGGCCGTCGACCCGCACGATGCGCGACCGTCGCGCGGAATCACTCTGAATTCGGACACTTGTGTCTTCTGGCACTCGACCGATCGCGGCCTGAAGCAGAGCGCCACCTTCACTCCCCAAATGCGCACCATCTACCCTCGAGAGATACACGCCGCTGGCGAGGGCGCCGAACCTGGCGCGCTCGCTCGTGCTGCCGCTTTCGGATCTGCCTCGATCCTGATCCTCGGCGCTTGTCCCGAAGGCTCAAGAGCCCGGAACGCGCAGGTGGCCGATGAGCACGGAGAACTCTACCCATTGATCGGCCAGCGGTAGATCCCGCGCGCTCCGCTGTAGCCAGTAGGTGAAGTAGTAGTTCACCCCCAGCGCGACGTGCCACGTGCGTGGCCCCGGCCCGGTCGGAATGAGCACGCCGGCGCCAGGGGCGACGAACAGCTGCCAGAACGTTTCGCTCCTTGCGAGCTCGCGTCCATCCGCGTCCAGCGGATCGCTCGTCTCACGAAATTCACGGGCATAAGCCAGCCCCCACCCGGGTGAGACGGCAACGAACAGGGACGGACGCGGGGGCTTCAGCGCCGTCATCAAGCGGAGCCGCGGCCCGCTTCGGAACAGGCCGTTGTCGGTCATCGGACCGCCGTAAGGCAGCCCGCCAATTCCCCACCGAAGAAACCCGCCGCCGGTCACGTACCGGTTTCCGAACATCAGCTCGCCCGTGATCCCGAGCGTCCCGGCGCTGTGGTCTTCACTCTCAGCGCTTCCGGTAGGCATGCCCAGGTCGACCCCGGCGGATACCATTTCGACGTGGGTCCACGGCGGCTCGAGTTGCTCCGATCCTTCCTGGGCGGCAGCCTGCGGGGGATCGGGGGCCGCGTGAAGGGTGCTCGCCTGAAGCAGGACCAAGACGAGCGGACGGCAGCTGCGTTTCATGCTGGTGGGCTCCTGGCAGCCTATAGCACTTGGGATTCCCCTTCGAAGCGGCGGCGCTCCTTGCTCGGAGCCGATCCGCGCGCAACCAACCGCGCAGGGTCTCCGCGGCGACATGACGGCGAAGCGAGCCGGGTGTGATGAACGCCTGCTCGCTTTGTGCAGGCAGATCGCCTCACGATTTTTCGGGCATCTGCGGACGCGGAGCGGTTGCGTCGCGAGCGTGCATGCGCCCGCGAAACCCTCTCGCTCTGCCGCGGCGTCGCCTCTCCTTCGCTAAGCACTTCAGAAAGCCTGGGATCCAGGGCTCCGATGTAGGCACGAGACGTTGCAAACCCTCGATTGAATGACGAATGTTGCTGCCCTACCATCGCCGTCGCTTCGAAGGGCCGACGAGAAACATGACGAACAGGCGTGACTGGGTGAGATTGTTTTGCTGGTCTTGGATCGCGGTGCTGGCGTTCATCGCTTCGCCAGCCAGCGCGCAAGGCACGGATGGCTTCGCGTTGAACCGCTTCGAACCGGCGCCCGCCGGCGATCGGTTCTTTGCGGTGCAAGGAGCGGATCCGGGTGGACACCTGCAGCCACGGCTGATGCTGCTCGGCCAGTACGCCTATCGGCCCCTGGTCCTCTATCGTGAAGGGGGTGACGAGCGGGTCGGCAGCATCGTCTCCGATCAGCTGTTCCTCCATGCAGCGGCTTCGCTGTCGCTCTGGGATCGTCTGTTGTTGTCGGTCGACATGCCGTTCGCGTTGGTCACCGAAGGCGACTCTCCGTCGACTGGGAACGTCGTCGTGCAGTCGCCGAGCGGAGCGGCGGCCGGCGATCTTCGGCTCGGGGCGCGCGTCCGTTTCATCGGCGAGGCCCGCGGCCCGTTGCAGCTGGCGCTCGCCGGCTACGTCTGGCTGCCGACGGGCGACGAGGACAAGCTCGCGGGGGACGGCAGCGTGCGCGGGGTGCCCGCGCTCGTCTTGAGCGGGGAGACCGACAACCTCGCCTACGCGGTGAACGCCGGCGTGACCGTACGCGGCGAGCGCCAGTTGCTCAATTCGGATCTGGGCAGCGAGCTCACCTTCGGGGGTGCCATCGGGCTCTTGCTGGCCGATCGCAAGCTGCAGATCGGCCCGGAGCTCTATGGAGCGACCACGCTCGACGATCCGTTCTCCCGCGGCACGACGCAGCTCGAAGCGATCGCGGGCGCGCGCTACCGGGCGGGGCCGATCGTGTTCGGCGCCGGCGCGGGCCCGGGCTTCACCGACGGCGTCGGCTCGCCGGCGCTGCGCGCGGTGGCGAGCGTGGCGTTCGCTCCCGAAGTGGAGAAAGCCGCGCCGGCCGATCGCGACGGTGACGGCATCATCGACGGCGCCGACGCCTGTCCGGACACGCCGGGGGTCGCCAGCGACGATCCCAGCAAGCACGGCTGCCCACCGGACCGCGACGGCGACGGCATCGCCGACGCCTCCGACGCCTGTCCCGACACTGCCGGCGTCGCCAGCGACGACCCCGACAAGCACGGCTGCCCGCCCGATCGCGACGGTGACGGCATCGTCGACGCCGACGACGCCTGCCCGGACACCGCGGGCGAAGCCAATGACGATCCGAAGCTGAACGGCTGCCCGCCGGACCGCGACGGCGACGGCGTGCTGGATGCCGAGGACGCCTGCCCGGATACCCCTGGCGTGAAGACGACCGACCCGGAGACGAACGGCTGCCCGCCGGACACGGATGGCGACGGCATCCGGGATGACGTCGACGCCTGCCCAAGGGAGAAGGGCCAGGCCGATCCGGATCCGAAGCAGAACGGCTGCCCGAAGATGGTCCGCGTCACCGAGAGCGAGATCGTCATCATGCAGCAGGTCCAGTTCAAAACTGCCAGCGACGAGATCTTGCCGGCGAGCGACGAGCTCTTGAAAGAGGTCGCGGCGGTGTTGCTCGAGCACCCGGAGATCCTGAAGGTCGAGGTGCAGGGGCACACCGACGACCGGGGGAGCGACGCCTACAACGAAACGCTGAGCCAGCGGCGCGCCACGAGCGTCGTGAGATGGCTCACGGAGCACGGCGTCCAGGCGTCGCGGCTGACGGCGAAGGGCTACGGAGAGGCGCAGCCCATCGCCGACAACGAGACGGAAGAGGGCCGCCAGCAGAACCGCCGCGTGCAGTTCAAGATCCTCGAAACGGACAAGCCCACCGACGAGGGGGCGCCGTGAAGTTGAACGCGCGTCACCGATCGGCCCTCGACGGGTTCACCCTCGAAGCGGTTCAGCGCGTTGGCAGCGTGCTGGCGGCGCTGCTGGCCCTCTGCATTGCGACCGCTTGCGCCCCGGGGGGGACGACCAGCAGCGAGTCGAAGGAGCGGGCGCGGAGCGAGCCGGTCGCGAAGAGCGCGCTGCCGCTCGCCGGCGTCGACGGGGCCCGCACCATCGGCAGCGCGGACACGGTCGTCAACCAGTACACGCCGCTCGCTGGCGACGTGACGGCGGGCGCGACGAGCCTGACCGTGACCGACGTCGCCGCGCTCGATCCGGGCAGCGATCCGCTCGCCCCCGGGGACCTGCTGCTCGTGATCCAGATGCAAGGCGCCACGCTCGACACCGCTGCCGCAGACGCCACCTGGGGGCAGGTGAGCGATCTCGGCAGCGCCGGGCTCTACGAGCTCGTGGAGGTGACGGCGGTGGACGCCGGGAGCGATACGGTGTCGTTGAGCTGTGCGCTCGCCAACGACTATGTCGCGAGCGGCAACGTTCAGGTGGTGCGCGTCCCGCAGTACACGGACTTGACGATCGAAGCGGGCGCGAGCCTGACGGCGCCGGCGTGGGACGGCTCGACCGGCGGCATCGTCGCCGTGCACGCCGAGAACACCGTCACGCTCGACGGCAGCATCGACGTCTCGGCCCTCGGGTTCCGCGGCGGGCCCGCCGACAACTTTTCCGCGTCCGCGGACGACGACACCACGCTCTACGCGGGCCCCGGTCCGGCGAGCGGCGGGCGCAAAGGCGAAGGCATCGGCGGCTTTTTGTCGAGCTACGGACGGGGCGCGGCCGCCAACGGCGGCGGCGGGGGCAACGCCCACAACGCCGGCGGCGGCGGCGGAGCCAACGGGCGCAACGGGCTGCTCTGGACCGGACAGGGGGTGTTCGACCTGAGCGTGGTCGGCGGCGCCAGCGCGTGGTTGCTCGATCCGAGCTACAGCGCGACCGCCTCGGCGGGCGGCGGGCGCGGCGGCTACACCTACTCGCAGAACAACCAAAGTGCCCTCGCGGTCGGCCCCGGCAATGGCGCTTGGGGCGGCAACAATCGCCGGCAACGAGGTGGCCTCGGCGGACGCCCCGTCGCCAACGATCCGAGCAGTCGCCTGTACCTGGGTGGGGGTGGCGGCGCGGGCGATGGCAACAACGGCCATGCGTCGGCGGGGGCTCGCGGTGGCGGCCTGGTGCTGGTGCTGGCGGGCAGCGTGACCGGAACCGGCGGCAGCATCCTCGCCAACGGCGGGGCAGCGAGCCCCGCCAACTCGACCGCGGGCGGGTCACCGAGCGGTGATTCCCCGGGCGGCGGCGGTGGCGGCGGCACCGTCGTGGTGCAAGCCAGCAGCGTCAGCGGGATCACGGTGCAGGCGCGGGGCGGCGTCGGCGGTGATCAGATCGTGGACAACGGCAACGAGGCGGAAGGTCCCGGCGGTGGCGGCGGCGGCGGCTACGTGGCCGTCTCCGAGAGCGTCACGGTCGACGTCTCCGGAGCGCTGGGCGGCACCACGGACTCGCCAGCGGTCAGCGAGTTTCCGAGCAACGGAGCCACCCGCGGCGCCGACGGGGAGACCCACTTCGGCGCGAGCGCGACGGCGAACATCCCGTTCTGCGTCGACAGCACCGCCCCCGAAACCACCATCGTCACGTCGCCGGAGACGCCGACCAACCAACCCATCGGCAGCTTCACGTTCGAGTCGGACGATCCGGCGGCGACCTTCGAGTGCCGCCTGGACGGTGGAGCGTTCACGGCCTGCCCGCCGAGCTACGACACCCCCGAGCTCGACGAGGGGCAGCACACGCTCGAGGTGCGAGCCGTCGACGGCATCGGCAACGCCGACCCGACGCCCGCGTCGTTCGACTGGGAGATCGATCTGACGGCGCCCGACACGACCATCGCGACGGGGCCTTCGGATCCGAGCAGCGATCCGACCGCGGACTTCACGTTCAGCTCCGACGATCCGGGCGCCAGCTTCGAGTGCAGCCTCGATGGGGCAGCCTTCGAGGCCTGCCCGGCGAGCTACACCACCCCCGCCCTCGCGGACGGCTCCCACACGCTGGAGGTTCGCGCGGTGGACGCGGCCGGCAACGTCGACGCCACGCCGGCCGAACACCTCTGGGCCATCGAACCGGTGCCGGCGGACACGGACGGTGACGGCCTGCCGGACGCGACGGAGATCGCCATCGGGACCGATCCGAACGACGCCGACAGCGACGACGACGGCGTGCCCGACGGCGCGGAGCCGTCACCGTCCGCCGACAGCGACGGTGACGGGCGGATCAACGCGCTCGATCCGGACAGCGACAACGACGGCCTGCTGGACGGGACGGAGCTCGGCCTCGACTGCAGCCTCGCCGCGACCGATACCACGCGCGGCAACTGCGTCCCGGACGCGGACGCGGGGGCCACGACCACCTCCCCCACCGATCCAGACACCGATGGCGGCGGCGTGTCCGACGGCAGCGAAGACATCAATCGCAACGGCGCCATCGATGCCGGCGAGACGGATCCCACCGCGGGCCATGGCGCCGACGATGTCACCAACGTCGACACCGATGGCGACGGCCTGCCCGACGCGACCGAGGTCTCGATCGGTTCGGATCCGAACGACGCCGACTCCGACGATGACGGCGTCCCGGACGGTCAGGAAGCCAACCCGTTCCTCGACACGGACGGCGACGGGCTCATCAACGTGCTGGACGTCGACAGCGACAACGACGCGCTGTTCGATGGGACCGAGCTCGGGTTCGACTGCGACAATCCGGACACGGACACGAGCCGCGGCAGCTGCCGCGCCGACGCCGACCCCGGCTCGACCACGTCGCCGCTGGCGTGGGACACCGACGGCGGCGGCGCCAGCGACGGCAGCGAGGACGCGAACCGCAACGGGGAGGTCGACGGCAGCGAGACCGATCCCACGGCCGGCAATGGCGCCGATGACGGCGGCAACACCGACACCGATGGCGACGGCCTGAGCGACGCGCTCGAGACCGATCTCGGCTCGAACCCGGACGACCGGGACTCGGACGACGACGGCTTGCCCGACGGGGACGAGCCGAACCCGAGCGAGGATCGCGACGGCACCGGCGCCATCAACCTGCTCGATCCGGACAGCGACGACGACGGGCTGTTCGACGGCACGGAGGCCGGCAACGACTGCGACGATCCGGACACGGACGGCACCGCGGCTCAGTGCATCGCCGACGCCGACGCCGGGGCGACGCGCACCTTCGTGTTGATCGCCGACACCGACGGGGGCGGCGCGAGCGACGGCGCCGAAGACACGGACCGCAACGGGCAGGTGGACGCGGGCGAGCGCGATCCGCTCGACGCGGCCGACGA
>JAEZYZ010000163.1 GCA_023418705.1 Pseudomonadota bacterium
GCCCACGCCGGCTCCCCCTCCGGCATCGTCCATGCTGTCTGAGCAGCCGGTAGTGCACAGAAATGCCGAGAGTAGAAGGCTAGCGGGTGTTGGCCTCATGCTTGTGTTCTCCGAGGTAAAGATCCGGGCTCAAATTCCCGCGAAGCGGTCCGCTGATCATGATCGCGTCCACTTCGAGCGTGCTTTCGCAGAAACTTCCAGACTCGTTTCAGAGTTGCGTCTTGGGTGGCCCTGGAAGGCCTGAGTGAGCGCTGCTTCTCCCACGAGCCGCCGAACGAGGATCGACGAACCTGACCCGACGCTCTGCCCGATGCAGCAGCCGGTCGCAGTGTTCCGGCGTGGCAGGCAGGGGCGGCAGATCAGCACGACACGTGCACCTGGCGCGCCACGATCAACGCCTTCGGCCGCCTGCCGACACCGCGCGCGCCTGACCCGTGACAGCTCCTGTCCGCCCTCAGGGCATTCGCGCTTTTCCTCGCGCCAGGACGCTCGTACCCTCCGCCGCATGCCGAAGCGGAAGGCGGAGCCGGTACGGCTGGAGGACGTGGTGGCGGCGGCGCGCCGGACTATCGAGGAGCGAGGGGCGGTGAAGCACACGGCGATCAAGCCGCCCGCGGCACGGAGCGAAGTGGTGGCGCGCTTGGGGCAGCTCGGGTTCGAGGTGACGCGGACGGTGGTGCGCCGGCCGCTCGCGGAGCAGCTGCGCGATCTGCTCGCGAGCGGGGTGCAGGTGCCGCTGACGGCGCTCAAGTCCACGATCGCGGGAGCGACGAGCGCCGAGGCAAAGGCGGCGGCGTTGACCTTGGTGAGGCAGCAGGCCGCCACGATCGTTTGGCGAGGGCGCGCTCAGGTGTTCGCCTCGCCCGACGTGGACGCGCTGCAGCGCGAGGAGCTGCAGGCGATCAAGAAGGCGCTCGACCGGGCGTCGAAGGCGATCGCGGCGGGGCTCGGTCGCCGCGCGGTGCCGCTGTCGGTGCTGCGACAGGACGTGTCGCGCGATTTGCAGGAGGCGCTGGAGGTTTGTGCGGCAGCGCCCGCACCGCGCCCGCTCGATCGAGCAGCGGGCGCTCCGCCGTTGGGGCGGCTGCTCGCCGCGCTGGAGTCGAGCCGGGACCCGCGTCTCGGTCTGGCGTTCGTGCCGCGGGTGTTGCAAGCCCTGGGGCTCGATTCGGATCCGGAGGGCGCGCACCGGCTGCTGCTGGACGCGGAGGCGCGCGGGCTGATCGAGCTGCGCCCGGAGGGCGGGCTCGGGCGGCTCTCGGAGCAGGAGCTGTCGCTGTGTCCGCCCGGCCCGCAGGGCACGCGGCTGTCGTGGGCGCGCCGGCGCTCGGGAGGTGTGGCGTGAGCCGGGCGTTCTTCGAAGCGGTTCACGCCGATCCGTGGTCGGATGACTTCGTCGATCTGGACACGCTGAACGCGGCGGCGAGCGGGGCGATCGAGCGCTGCATCCGGCAGCTGCGCGAGGCCGGCCGCGCCGATCCGGGCGCGCTGCGGTCGAGCTCGATGGTGGTGCTCGGCCCGCCCGGCGCCGGGAAAACTCACCTGTTCGCGCGCTTGCGCAAGCGGCTCGGCCCGCGCGCGGTGTTCGTGCACGTCCGCCCGCTGGTGCACGGACCGATGACGCCGCGTTTCCTGCTAGGTGAGGTGGTGCGCCAGCTCGGCTACCAGACGCAGGGCTTGCGGCAGCTCGATGCGCTGGTCGGGTCCTTGCTGGCGCACGTGGCGGGGGAGGACACGACCTACCCGAACACCTTCCTCTCTCTGTACCAGCCCATGCCGCCGAGCGAACGCGGCGAGCTGCTCGAGCGGGCGCTCGATCGGGTGCTCGAGCTATGGCCGGAGGCGGACGAGGCCTATCTGCGCCGCTTGCTGGAGGCGCCGTTCGCCAGCGGGGGCAAACAACGGGCGCTGATGGCGTGGCTCGCGGGTCGCGATTGCGACGTGACGCAGCTCGAGCGCATCGGCGCGACCGGCTCGCTCGGGGACGAGCTGGCGATGCCCGCGTTGCGCACGCTGGGCGTCAGCGCGGCGATCGGCGCGCCGCTGGTGCTGGTCTTCGATCAGCTCGAGAATTTGATCGAAGGCGATGAGCCAGGGGCCCGGCTGCTGGGCTACGCCAACCTGGCCGCGGAGCTGGTGGACGCGGTGCGGGGGCTCTTGACGGTGCACATGGCGCTGGACACGGAGTGGGACCGCGCCATCGAGCCCGCGCTGAACCTGTCGCAGCGCTCGCGCATCGTGGGCCGGCGCGCGCTGCTCGATTTGCCGGACGCCTCGCAGCGGGAGAGCTTGCTGCGGCTGTTCGTGGAGCGGCTGCCCGATCGCGCGGCGCCCTTCCCTTGGCCGTTCAGCGAGGCGGCGTGCGAGCGCTGGTGCCAGGCGGCGGGGACGACGCCTCGGATGCTGCTCATCGCCTGCCGCTCGGCGCTGGAGGGTGGTCCGGAGGTGACGGACGCACCGGATGCGGGCCTGGCGGGGACCGATGGGGCAGCGGACGCTGCGGCCAGCGCGGACGATCTCGAGGCCGAATGGCAGAGTCGGCTCGAGGCCGCGCGGCGCCTGCTCGCCGACGCGGCCGAGCAGCGCACCTCGATCGAGCCGGGGCGCCTCGTCGACGGGCTGATCGCCGCCGGTTTTTTCCTCCCCGGTGCGGCGCTGAAGGCGGCCAAGCAAGCGGACCCCGCGCAGCTCCGTTTGTGCCAACCAGCCGGTGAGATCGCCGTCGCGTATTTGCACCACAACCACCACCGGAGCGTGGGCGCCGCGCTTTCACGCCTGGCCGGCTTGGCGGCGCGCGTTCCCGTGGTCGCGCTGCGCGAGCGCGCGCGCGAGTTCCCGCCGACGTGGAAGGAGACGCAGCGCCGGCGCCAGGAGCTGCTGGCCACCCGGCGCGCGCGCCTGGTTTGGGTCGAGCAGGAAGACGTGGCCCGTCTGCTGGCGCTCGACGAGCTGCTTCAGGGGGCGCGCTCCAGGGACGTCAGCGACGCGCGCGGTCAGCCCATCCCCGAGTCCGTCGTCATGGACTGGGCCGCGACCCACCTGAACGTGGCCGCCTGGGGGGTTTGCGCGGGTTTGACGGGCACGGCCGAGGCGAGCGGGAGCGACGCGCCGGAGGGCGCGACGCTGGACGAAGAGGTCGAGCCGATCCCGGCGCCGCCCGCAGCGGTCAGCACGGGGATCGCGGCCGGCGTGGCGCGCCGTCTGCGGCTGGCCTCGCTCGATCGCGTGGTGCGCGAGGTGGCGCGCATGGATCCGCGCGCGACCCGTGCGGCCATCGTGGCCGAGCTGCAGGCGGCCAACGGCGTGCGCTTTCTCGGGCGCAACATCGTGTACTGGGGAGAGGAAGCATGACCGAGCGCATCAGCGTCACCGAGGTTCGCAACGCGCTGCGCTGTCCGCGCATCTTCGCGCTCGGGCGGCTGCGCAAGAAGGCCGTCGCCTTCCCGGTCGGGTCGTCGTGCCTCGGGGCCACCTTCCACCGCGTGGTCGAGCGCTTTCACCGCACCGTGGATCGCCCGCCGGCGGCCTTCGAGGTGCTCGCGGCCGGCGCGCCCCGCGACGACGTGGAGACCGAGCTTGCCGCGTGGCTGCTGGCGATCGCCGTCGAAGAGCTGGCGGGGGACCCCAGCTACGCCAGCATTCCGGCCGAGGTGGACGACCTGGCCGAGGCGCTGCGAGAGCTCGCGCGCCATCTGGCGGGGCGCCTGACGCGCTTCGAGGAGCCGCCCGCTCGCGCGCTGGCGCGGCTGGTGCAGGCGGGCGAACGCCCCGTCGAAGCGCGCCTGGACCCGGAGGGCGCGCTGGTGCACGGGCGCATCGACGCCTTGTTTCGCGATCCGTCCGGTGCCCTGGAGGTGGTCGAATACAAGCTGACGGACGTGGCCAACGACGAGCTCGACCGGGCGCAGGTGGCGCTGTATCGCGAGCTGTTGCGGGTCTCCGAAGGGTTGTCGGCGCGGCCCACCGTGCTCCGCTTCACGCCCACGCTGCGGGAGAGCGCCGCCAGCGCGGGTGCGACCGACCACTGGGTGCAGAGCTCGCTCCGTCCGCTGCTCCGCTCGATGGTGGGTTGGGCGGCGGCGCCGACGCAGGCGCCGGCGACCGACCGGCGCGACCTGTGCGCCGCGTGCCCCACGGCTCGAGATTGCAGCGAGGTCTTCCCGGCGCACCTGGCCCCGCGGGACGACCCGCCCATGGCTGCGGCACGGCCGCGTCCGGAGGGCGAGACCCTCGGCGAGTCGACGCCGGTCGGAATGACGTCGCGCGGGGAGGCGGATGCGGAGGGCAGGCGCGAGGCCGAGGGAATTCAGCACCGCATCGTCGAGGAGCTCCAGCGGCAGGGGACCGCCGTCAAGTGCCCGCGCCCGGCGATCGTCGGTCCGACGTTGTACTTGATCGAGGTCGCGCGCCTGCGGGGTCCGGTCAGCCACCTCGATCGCGCCGCCGAAGACGTGGTGCACCGGCTGGCGGCCGAGGATGCGGTCGAGATCGAGTACCGCAAGGAGGGAGGGCACCGCTGGTTTTACGTGCGGCGGCGGGAGCCCCGCCGGGTCGAGCTGAGCCCGCTGCTGGAGCAGAAGCGGCAGTGGTTGTCCGCGTCGTCCGGCCGCTTTCTCGTCGGGCAGGAGCCGGACGGCACGATCGTCGGGGGCGATCTCGGCGACGCGTCGACGCCGCACCTGTTGATCGGCGGCCAGTCCGGCAGCGGAAAATCCGTGCTCATCCAAGCCATCATCGCAAGCTTGCTGCACTACCACGGGCCAGAGGCGATCCGCTTCACCCTGGTGGATCCCAAGCGGGTCACCTTCATCGGACCCGGGTTTCAGGCGGCCGTGGGGGCGCACCTCGACGGGCCAATCCGCTACGAGGTCGAGGACACCGTGCCGATCCTCGAGCGGCTGATCGACTTGATGGAGGAGCGCTATCGCCTGTTCGAAGCCGCGAAGGTCGCCGACGTCGGCGACTACAACGAGCAGGCCTCCGACCGCTCCGAGCACCTCGAGCGCCGCGTGCTCGTGATCGACGAGTTTCAAGACCTGGTGGCGGACAAGGCCTCCAAGGAAGCCTTCTTCGCGGCCATCAAGCGCCTGGGCGCGAAAGCGCGGGCCGCCGGCATCCACATGATCCTGGCGACCCAGCGGCCCGACGCTGCCACCGTGCCCGGCATCATCAAAGCCAACCTTGGCGGCAAGATCGCGCTCAAGGTGGCTTCCTCCACCAACTCCCGCATCATCCTCGACCAGCGCGGCGCCGAGACGCTGTTCGGCAAGGGAGATCTCCTGGCCGATCTCGGCCGGGGCCCCGTGCGCGCCCAGGCGCCCTTCCTGTCGTCGGCGTGAGTCCTCGCATGCCGTCCCTGCTACGGACTTCATGGCTAGCCGCCGGTTGGACCGTGACGCCTTGCGCCAGGCCGTCCGCGGCGCCATCCCAGCTGCAGAGGAGCTGATCATGACGTTGGCGGAACAGTGGCAACGGGAAGGCTTCGAGAAGGGGCTT
>JAEZYZ010000188.1 GCA_023418705.1 Pseudomonadota bacterium
GTCGTCGCCTCCTCCCCTGCCCTGGCGGCCTCGACCGCGACCGTCGCGCGCAGCCGCCGCGCGATCGCGGCGAGCTCGGCCCCGACCCGCTCGGCCGATTGGGGGCGGCGCGCCGGATCTTGCTCGAGCAGCTGCCGCACGACCGCGGCGACATCCGGCCGCACCCCCGCCAGGGAGAGACCGCCCGGAGCGAGGACGGCGCTGCGCCGCGCGGCCACCAGCTGGTGGGGATCTCGGAAGCGCGAGAAGGGGCGCTGCCCGGTGAGCATCTCGAGCAAGATGAGCCCCAGCGCGTAGAGGTCGCTGCGCGCGTCGACCGGGCAGCCGTGCACCTGCTCGGGCGACATGTAGCGCGGCGTTCCGACGAGCGCGCCGCTCTGCGTGACCAGATCCGCCGGGGCGTCGAGCAGCTTGGCCACCCCGAAATCCAACAGCTTTACTTCATCCTCGAGGGTGATGAACACGTTGGCGGGCTTGATGTCCCGGTGCACGATGCCGAGGGAGTGCGCGGCGGACAGCGCGGCGAGCACGCCCGCGCAGACGTCCAGAGCCTCCGGCAAGAGCAGCCGCTCACGCTGCCCCAGGCGCTCGGCCAACGTCTGCCCGACGAGCCGCTCCATCACGAAGAAGGGCAGGTCGCCGATGCGACCCGCGTCGGTGACCGCCACGATGTTCGGGTGGTCGAGCCGCGCCAGCGCGTACTGTTCGGCGAGCAGCCGGGAAACCAGGTCGGCGCGGTCGGCCAGACTGGCGGCCAGCACCTTGAGGACGAAGCGTTTTTGGAGCACGAGGTGCTCGACCTCATAGAGCGCCCCCATCCCACCGCGCGCCAGCAGCGAGAGCACCCGGTAGGGCGTCCCACGCAAGACGCCGCCTGGCGAAGGCTGAAGATCGAAGGCCGTCCCTGTCATGGCCCGGCCTCCATCGGCGGGACATCGACGAAGTTGCGTCGCGACGACCTGCCTCGACACCACAGGTCGGGGTCGTCGACCCGACCCCTGCTCACGTGTCCAGGGTGCTCAGTATTCCGTCGAGCGCTCGGCTTCGTCGACGCTGACGGCCGGCACCGCCTGCTCTTTCAGCAGCGCCCTGCCGACGACGACCCCGACCACACCGGCCAGCAACGATCCGCAGAGTACCGCCAGCTTGGCGATCCCGAGCTGGCCCGGGTCCATGAAGGCCAGCTGCGCGATGAACAGCGCCATCGTGAAGCCGATCCCACCGACGCATCCGACGACGATCAGGCCCCGGAGATCGACGCCGCGCGGCAGCGCGCAAATCCCCAGCTTCGCCGACAGCCAGCTCGCCAGCACGATCCCAACCGGTTTGCCGAGCGCCAGGCCGAGGGCCACGCCGGCGCCGATATTGAACGCGCCCGCTTGTTCGAGATCGACGTCTCCTAGCGTCACCCCGGCGTTGGCGAGCGCGAAGATCGGCATGATGCCGAACGCGACCCAACCATGCAGCGCCGCTTCCAGGCGCACCACGGGGGGGATCGCCTCGCGGCGCGCGGTGGCGAGCCGCTGCAGCGGTAAGATCATCCCCTGAGCGTCGACGGAGCGATCGCCAATCCGCTGCCGCAGGTCCTGCAGCACCCGCTCGGCTTCAGCCAGAAATCCCCGCCCGCCGAACCAGGACCGGGCCGGTGTGAGCAGCCCCAAGATGACCCCGGCGATCGTCGGATGGATCCCGGCGCCCAGCATGCCGCCCCAGACCACCACACCAGGAGCCACGTAGATGAGCGGCGAGCGCACGCCCAGCCGCTGCATGAGCAACACGGCCGCCGACCCGAGCGCCGCGATGCCGAGGCCCGCGAACGACACGCCAGAGGAATAGAAGATCGCGATCACGAGGATCGCGCCGATGTCGTCGATGATCGCGAGCGCCAGCAAGAGGACGCGCAACGCCGCGGGCACCCGCGACCCGAGCAACGTCAGCACGCCCACGGCGAAGGCGATGTCCGTCGCCATCGGCACGCCCCAGCCGTGGCTGGTCGCGGGAGTGGGGTTGAACCCCAGGTAGATCAGCGCGGGCACGATCATGCCGCCCACGGCGGCGGCGACGGGCAACGCGGCGCGCTTGAGCTCGCTCAGCTCCCCGCCGTGCATCTCGCGGCGGATCTCCAAGCCCACGACGAAGAAGAAGATCACCATCAGCCCGTCGTTGATCCAAAAATGCAACGACTGTTCGAACACGGCCGAGCCGAACCCGACGGTGATGGGCGTGTGCCAGAGCGCGTGGTAGCTGTGCTGGAACGGCGAGTTGGCCCAGATCATGGCGACCACCGCCATGATCATCAGGACCAGTCCGCTCGCGGCCTGCACGTGCATGAAGCGCTCGAGCGGCCGCAGGATCAGCTGCTGGGCAGCGCGGTGCGCGGGCGCCCAGGCCTCCGGCGGGAGCGCGGCGTAGGGGTCGGACGGTGTCGCGGGCGTGGGGTCGGGGCTTCCGTGAGTCATCACAAAGGGCTCGTGGCCTCGGACACTATAGGCCGCTCGGTACCGAGGCAAACTGCCCGGTCCGATGTTTCCGGGAGGTTCCGGCGAAGAGCGATGGTCGCCCCGTGATTCTGGTGTAGGCTCCCGCGCGCCGCGCGACAGCGTGCGGGAGCCCGACATGGCGATATCACGCGACGATGTATTGCACGTAGCTCGGCTGGCTCGCCTCGAGCTGTCCGAGGCAGAAATCACCTCGATGCAGCGCGACCTCAGCCAGATCGTCGACTACATGGCGAAGCTCGGCGAGCTCGACACCGACGGTGTCCCCCCCACCGCGCAGGTCGCCGTCGAGCAGGCGCCGCTGCGCGACGACGCCGTGCGCCCAGGCCTCACCGCCGAACAGGCGCTCGGGGAAGCGCCGCGCCGGGTCGAGTCCGGCTTCGCCGTCCCCGGGTTCGTGGAGGAGTGATGGCCGATCCGCTGTCGTTGCCGATCCCGGAGCTCGCACGGGCGGTGCGCGCCGGGGAGCTGTCCGCCGAGCGCGTGGCCGAGGCGAGCCTGAGCGCGATCGCCCGCGGGGCGGATCTGAACGCCTTCATCTCGGTGAGCGACGCGGCGGCGCTCGAGCGCGCCCGGGACATCGATCGTCGCCGCGCCCGCGGCGAGCCGCTCGGGGCCTTGGCGGGCGTCCCGATCGCCTTGAAAGACGCGCTGTGCACCACCGACGCGCCCACGACCTGCGGCTCGCGGATCCTGACCCGCAGCGCCCCCGACGCCGCCCCCCCCGACGCCAAGCGCGGCTGGCGCGCGCCGTTCGATGCGACGGTCGTGGCGCGCCTGCGCGAGGCGGACGCCGTGTTGATCGGCAAGACGAACATGGACGAGTTCGCCATGGGTTCGTCCAACCAGAACAGCGCCTTCGGGGCGGCCAAGAACCCATGGGACCCAAGCCGCGTCCCGGGCGGCTCGAGCGGCGGCAGCGCGGTCGCGGTGGCCGCGCGGCTGGTGAGCGGCGCGCTCGGCAGCGACACCGGCGGCTCCATCCGGCAGCCGGCGGCGCTCTGCGGCGTGGTCGGCGTCAAGCCGAGCTACGGCCGGGTGTCGCGCTACGGTCTGGTCGCTTTCGCGTCGAGCCTCGATCAAATCGGACCGTTCGCCACCGACGTGCGCAGCGCGGCCCGCCTGCTGGAGGTGATCAGCGGCCCGGACCCGGCCGACTCCACGGCAGCTGCGCGGCCGATCGACGGGTATGAACGCGCCTGCGATCAGGACGTCCGCGGCCTGCGCGTCGGCGTGCCGAAAGAGTACTTCGGTGAGGGGCTGGATCCCGACGTCGCCCGGAGCGTGGGCGAGGTGATCGAGCGGCTGGCCAGCGACGGCGCCGAGATCCGGGACGTGTCGCTGCCCCACACGCACTATGGCGTGGCGACGTACTACGTGATCGCCACCGCGGAGGCGTCCAGCAACCTGGCGCGCTTCGACGGCGTGCGGTTCGGGCTGCGCGTCGAGCCTGCGGGCAGCGATCTCGCGACCCTGTACGGCGCCACCCGCGACGCCGGCTTCGGCGCCGAGGTGAAGCGCCGCATCCTGCTCGGCACCTACGTCCTCAGCGCCGGCTACTACGACGCCTACTACGGCAAGGCGCAGCAGGTCCGCACGCTCATCAAGCGCGACTTCGACCGCGTCTTCTCGGAGGTCGACCTGGTCATCGCCCCCACCAGCCCGACGCCCGCCTTCCCACTCGGCGAGCGTCTGGAGGACCCCCTCAGCATGTACCTGGCGGATGTCTACACGCTGCCCGCGAGCCTGGCAGGCATCTGCGCGCTGTCGCTCCCCTGCCGGCCCGCGCCGGCGCGCGAGGATCGTCCGGAGCTGCCCGTCGGCGTGCAGCTGCTCGGACCGAGCTTCGCCGAAGCTCGCCTGTTCGGGGCGGCCGCGGCTTGCGAGCGGGCCTTCCCACCGCGCCGGCCGCCCGCATGACCCAGATCCGCACCGTCACCGCCGGCCCGGAGCACGCACCAGGCCTCGTCGCGCTCTTCGAGCGCTCGGGCGTGGGCTGCTTCTGCCGCTACTGGCACTTCACCGGCGACAAGAACGCCTGGCAGGAGCGCTGCGCCTTCTCCCCGGAGACGAACCGCGATCAGATGGTGAGCGCGCTCGGCGCGGGCTCGGACGAGATGCGTGGCGTCGTCGCGCTCTCGACGGGCTCGGACGAGGTCGTCGGCTGGCTCAAAGTCAGCCCGGCGCACGCGCTGCGCAAGCTCTACGATCAACGGCCGTACCGCGGCTTGCCGGTGCTCGGCGGTGACCTCTCGGAGGTGTTCACGGTCGGCTGCGCCCTGGTCGACCCGGCCTTTCGCCGAAAGAAGGTCGCGAGCCAGATGATCGAGCACGCGGTCCAAGTGGCGCGCGACGCCGGTGCGCGGGCGATCGACGCCTTCCCCTTCGAGGCGCCCGAGCCGGACGACGCGCTGCTCTGGATGGGTCCGAGCGGCGCGTTCCGGCAGGCAGGTTGGAGCGAAATCGCCCGGATTGGGCCCTATCCGGTGCTCCGATTGAACCTGTGAGTTTTCCTACCCGTGGACTCGACAAGCGAGCTCGCAAACGCGGAAACGCACGTAATCAGGGGTGCGAAAACGTCGCCGGCTACGCTATCGTTTCGCGGAAGATTGATCGTTGTGACTCCAAACCTGGGCTATTCTCAATCACAGTGGCCACCCTCGAGCTTCGCCGTCTAAAGTCGCTGCTCAGCCTGACCGAGCGCCTGGCGGATCGGGGGTCTGGGGGTGCCATGTTGGACGCCCTCGACCTGCTGCTCGACCTGACGCGGGCCCGGGCGGGCGCGGCCTTCGACTTCGACGGGGAGTGCACGCTGGTCGTCGAGCGGGGGCTCGGGGCGCCGGACACCAACGCGGGGCGGACGCTGCGGGCGACTCTGCGCCGCTTCGCGGAGCGCAGCGCTCGCTCCCTGCAGCCCATCAGCGTGCTCGATCTGCGCCGGGAGTCGGGGCAGCTCTCGCTCGCCGACGAGTTCTTCGCGACCGCCTTCAAGGCCCTGCTCGCGGTCCCCATCCTGCAGCGGCAGGTCCCGCTGGCCGCGATCGTCCTTTTGTTCGAACACCCGAACCGCATGGACGAGGAGACCCGGTCGTTTACCGAGACCGTCGCCAACCTGATGGCGCTCGCGCTGCAGCGAGAGGCCCGCCTCGAGCAAGAGCAGCGCGCGCACGAGGAGCTCGAGGATCATCACCGCATGGCGAGCCTCGGGCTGCTCACCGCGAGCGTCGCCCACGAGCTGCGCGGTCCCGCCGGCGCGCTCGTCCTGCAGATCGAGGAGCAACGCCGCCTGCTCGATCAGCTGCTGGTGCTCGGCGGATCGAGCGACACCGCGATCGGCGGCGTGGTCTCCGAGCTGGCGGAGCTGACCGACGACGTCGAGGTGGCGACCGCGCGCGTCCGCGACACGGTCGATCGGCTGTCCACGGTGAGCCGCCGCGAGAGCGAGGCCGAACCGCTCGACGTCCGCGGGGTCGTCAGGGAGTCGCTGTCCGTCGTCCGACCGCACCTCGAGCGCCGCGGCATCGCGCTCATCGACGACCTGGAGGCGAACTGCTTCACGCGGGGACGCCGCGACAGCCTGGGCCAGGTGGTGCTCAACCTCGTCTTCAACGCGGCCGACGCCTGCGAAGCCTCCGAGACGCCACCCCAGGTCATGGTGCGCGCGTTCCAGGACGGCGAGCAGGTCATCTTGGAGGTCGAAGACACGGGACCGGGGGTACCGCAAGACAAGATCGGCACCATCTTCCAGCCGTTTTACACCACCAAGCCGCGCGGCAAGGGCACCGGTCTCGGCCTCAAGATCTGCAGCGACGTCGGGGCCGCTCACGGCGGCCACATCGAGGTGTTGAGCGGCGCGCACGGCGGCGCTCAATTCCGCGTGATCCTGCCGCGCGAACCGGACGGCAGCGGCGTGCACGCCATCGCGGCGTCGCGCCCGATCCCCGCTCCCCCGCGTGCGCCCGCTCTGCGGCATCAAGTGCTGGTCATCGACGATGATCCGATCTTCGCGCGCACCGTGCGGCGCGCGCTCAAGCCCCACGAGGTGCGGACCGCCTCCACGGCCTCCGAAGCCTTGATCGCGTTGTTCGATCGGGACTACCTGCCGGACCTGATCCTGTGCGACGTGTACCTGCCGGGCAGCAACGGCCACACGCTGCACGAGCGCGTGGTGACCGATCGACCGGAGCTGGCGAGCCGGTTCGTGTTCGTGACCGGCGGCGCGCTGGGCAAGGGCGAGGCCGACTACCTGCGACGCTCGGGGTGCCGCACGCTGTTCAAGCCGGTCAACCTGAAGGAGATCCTGTCGACGCTCGAGCAGCCCGCGCTCGACGGCATCGCGCCCAACTCGGTCCGCACGCTCGCGCGAAAGACGCCGCCGCCGCGCAAACCCAAATCGGTGCCGCCGACCGGCCGCGGCCGCGGCTGACGACCGCTACTCGATTTCGAGCACGCGCGCGGCGAGCGCGATGAACACCGCCCGCAGGCTCTCGATCGGTCCGGCCACGCCCGTCGCCCCCAGATGGGAGACGAGCGCCTCCACGCTCCCGGCGTTCGGCCCGAGCTCCACCGCGCGCCGCTCCCCTGGGCCGAGCCCGAGCTCGTCCAGGTCGAGCAGAGAGCTGCCCTCCGAAAGCCGCGATCCGTAAAACGGAGCGAGCAGCGCGGCGATCTCCGCGTCGGCGTAGCCTTCGCGGATGGCGCGCGCGGCGAGCAACGATCCGGACAGCGTCTTGCGCGGCAGCTCCTCCGGGCAACGCTCGGCGTGCACGAACAAAAGCTCTCCCTCCCGCCAGGTCCCGAGCTCGACGAAGCCGGCTTCGAGCTGCTCCACGGTCGCGCGCAGGACGGTCGCCCAGCGCATGCCCGCCACGTCGCGCAAGTACTCCCCGAAGCGGGGACTGCCCTGCTCGAAGGCCGCGACCAGCGCTTGTTCGATCAACTCTCTCGATACGAGCCCGGCCTCGACCAGCCGCACCGACAGCAGCTCGCGCCGGTCCGTCGAAGCCAAGAACCGCGGTCCACCGTCGACGAGGAACAGCCGCTTCTCCCGGCGACCGGCGCGCGCGACCAGGAGCCCGGTGGCGCGGCTGCTCGCGAGATCGAACAGGATCGCCGGCAGGCGGCTGCGATCGATGGTCACCCGGAAGCTCGCCCGCTCCTCGACCCGCTCCCGGAAGCGGTAGCCGGGGTGCGACAGCACCGGAACGAGCTTGGTGTAGCGACCGGCCATGCCGTAGCTCTTGCCGTCCTCCGACACCAGCGCATCCCGCTCGAGGTGGCCGGTCATCGCCATCTCGAGCAACCGGGCGACGCTCACGGCAACGGCGGGGCGGCCCTGGCGGCCGAGCAAGAACATCTGCCGAGGCCTGGCCGCCGGCTCGGGGCCGGGCGGGATCAGCGCCGGGCGATCGGTGTCGTTGTCGACCTCGACCGGCAGCGGCAGCGGCGACGCGGACGCCCTCGCCAGCATTTGCGACAGCGAGCGGCGCGCAGCGGCGGGCACCTTCGGCGCGGGCGGACGCTCCGTCACGGCGTCCGGATCGCTGACGGGGGCCACGGCGGCGCGCGTCCCGCTGCTGAAATGAAACACCTGCTGCGTGTACAGCCAGGGGACGAGCTCTTCCTCGCCGATCGGGATCTTGCTCGCCTTGGCGGCAGCCAGCAGCGCGTCGACGAAATCCGAAGCCGACGCGAACCGGTGGTGGCGATCTCTGGCCAGCGCGGTGTTCAGCACCTCGCGCACCGCGGGCGGGATGTCGCGGCCGTGCTGCTGGAGCACGCTCAGATCCGCTTCGTGGATGCGGGTGAGCACCTGCATCTCGGACGGACCCGGGAACAGCGGCCGCGTCATCAACATCTCGGCCAGCACGATGCCGACCGTGAACAGGTCGCTGCGCGGGCACACGTCGTGGCCCATCACTTGTTCGGGTGACATGTACCCGAGCTTGCCCTTCAGCTCGCCCGGGTACGTCCGGCGCGCGATGAACTCGCTGCGGACGATGCCGAAGTCGGTCAGCTTCACCTCCCCGGCCCTGCCGAGCAGGATGTTGCCGGGGGAGACGTCGCGGTGCACGATGCCCAGGCGCCGTCCGTGCTCGTCGCAGGCGTCGTGCGCGAAGCCCAGGCCCCGCAACACCTCCACCGCGATGAACAGCGCCGCCCCCGCCGGGAAGCGCTGCCCGCGGGCCGCGACGGCGCGGAGCAATTTCGCGAGCGAGGTGCCGTCGACGAACTCGAGCGCCATGAAGAGCTCGCCGTTGTCCTCGCCGAAGTCGACGACCTGAACGATGTTCGGGTGCGACAGCGCCGCGCAGATCCGCGCCTCGTCGCAGAACATCTCGACGAACCGAGGATCTTTGGCAAGTTGCGGCAAAATGCGCTTGATCGCGAACTTCTTGGCGAAGCCGCGCGGCCCGGCGCGCCGGGCCACGTACACCTCTGCCATGCCCCCGCTGCCAATGCGCTCGCAGAGCTCGTATGGGCCGAGCCGATTGGCAGAAGTCGGATGCACCACTCCCATCGTTTTACCCAGAATACCGTGGGTCGCCGCCGCCCGCTAGCCGGGCGCCGCCATCTCCTGACGATGAGTGCGACATTGTTTCTGATGCATTCGCTTCAGTGATACGGCCACCACCGCCGCGACCATTAGAGCCACCGGCTCACCGCGCGCTGTCCCGCTGCCCGCACGGGGCGGATGTGCCGAAAAGGCGCGCGGGGGGCGCCAAACCCACTTCCAGACGGGGAAAAGACGCTATAGGTTGCTCGCCCCAGATGCACAACGGCGCGAGCTCTCCCTTTCATCCGCACGCCGACGCACCCGGCGACGGTGCGCTGCGCGCCGGCGGTCCGCGTCCCGGCCGTCGCGTGGTGGCCGTCACCGGTGCGAATTCCTTTCTTGGCAGAAACCTGATTGGGTTGCTCGAAGAGGATCCGCGCACCGAGGGGATCGTGGTGCTCGATCTGCAGGCGCCGCCGACGGCAGGCGCCAAGTCGCTCGTGCACAATGTGGATCTGACGCGAGCCACGGCCGTGGAGCCGCTCGCCCGCATCTTCGAGGAGCATGGCGTCGACACGCTGGTCCACACGGCCTTCCTCGCCTCGCCCGCGTATGCGACCGTTTGGGCGCACGAGCTCGAGAGCGTCGGGACCATGCACCTGCTGAACGCCTGCCGTCGCACGGGCGTGCGCAAGATCGTGATGTGGAGCCAAACGCTCCTGTACGGCGCCCACCCCACCAACCCCAACTTCCTGTCGGAGAAGCACCCACTCCGCGCCCGCCGCAGCGAGCAGTTCTTCGCGGACAAGATCGAAGCGGAGGCGGAGGTGCTGCGCTTCGGTCGCCCCGGCAGTGGGCGGGTCGCGACCGTGCTGCGCACCGCCCCCATCCTCGGGCCCACCGTGCAGAACTACCTCACCCGGTACTTGGGGCACCGCGTGGTCCCCACCGTGCTGGGGTTCGACCCCTTGTGGCAGTTCGTGCACGAGGCGGACGCCGTGACCGCGTTCAAGGTCGCGACCGACCGCGACGTGCCCGGTGTCTTCAACATCGTCGGCGACGGGGTGCTCCCGCTGTCCACCGTCATCAAGCTGGCGGGCCGAACCAAGCTCCCCCTGCCGCGTCCAATGGCCGACACGGCCGTGGGCGCGCTGTGGATCGCGCAGGCATCGGAGGCGCCGCCGTCCTTTTTGGACTATCTGCAGTACATCTGCGTGGCCGACGGCGATCTGGCCCGGAAGGCCATGGGATTTTCGCCCATGTACACGACCCGCGAAGCGCTCATCGATTTCGCCAACGCACAACACCTGCGCGACGCGCGCCTACTGTCGGAGACCCCCGCGTGAGGCCCCCGGATCAGGACAGAACCGAAGAGACAGAGGACGATCTCTCGAGGGATGAGCGCATCTCGGAAGACGAGCACCTCGCGGAGCTCGGCATCGGGTCGAGGATCGCGCCGATGCCCCCCGGCTTCGACGCGGGGTCGGAGTGGAGCGAGCCGGCACCCGAGGCAGCACCGCTCGAGCCGGCGCCGCCGCCCACGGGCGACGTCGAGGATCAGATCCGCGCGCTGGAAGCACGCCTGGACGGCCTCATCCGCGACACCTCGCAGAGCAGCGTCGGCAACGAGCCGCCGGCGCCCCCCGAACCGTCCGCATCGTCCCAGGCGCCGGACGAGGGCGCTGCCGCCGCCAGCGAGACCGTGCAGGGCTTGCTGAAGAGCAACTACCTGGTGCGCCAGTGGGGGCGGGCGGGGATGCGGCGGCGCTCGGAGCACGTCGACGATTTCGGCCTCGACCCGATCTACGACAAGAAGCTGCAGCGGATCGCCGAGCTCGTCTACCGCCGCTACTTCAGGGTGGAGGTCGACGGGATCGAGCACGTCCCCGCGAGCGGGCGCTGCGTCATCGTGGCCAACCACTCCGGCACGGTGCCCATCGACGGCGCGATCTTGAAGACCGCCATGCGCCTCGATCATCCGAGCCAGCGCGACCTGCGCTGGTTGGCAGAGGATTTCGTCTTCTACCTGCCCTTCGTCGGCGTGTTCATGAACCGCATCGGCGCCGTGCGCGCGTGCCGCGAGAACGCCGAGCGCCTGCTGAACAAGGACAACCTGGTGGCCGTGTTCCCCGAGGGCATCCACGGCATCCGCAAGCTGTATTCCGAGCGCTACCAGCTCCAGCGCTTCGGGCGCGGCGGCTTCATCCGGCTCTGCCTCCGCACCGGGTCCCCGCTGGTCCCGGCCGCCATCGTCGGCGGGGAGGAGACGAACCCCGTCCTTTACCGCCTGGACACGGCGGCCCAGCTGTTGGGGCTGCCGTACCTGCCGGTGACGCCCACCTTTCCGTGGCTCGGGCCGCTCGGGCTCCTGCCCGCGCCGACCAAATGGAAGATCGTGTTCGGGCAGCCCTTGCACCTCGACAAGTACGGGCCGGCGGCGGCCGACGACCACGTGCTGGTCGCCAGGCTCGCCGAGCAGGTGCGCAGCTCGATCCAGGGCCTGCTGGATCGCGGGCTGCGCCACCGCCAGAGCGTGTGGTTCGGCTAGGATGCAGGGCATCTTGGTGGTGGACAAGCCGCGGGGCCCCACCAGTCACGACATCGTGCACGCCGCGCGGCGCCAGCTGAAAATGCGCCGAGTCGGCCACGCCGGCACGCTCGATCCGATGGCGAGCGGGGTGCTGTTGCTCTTGCTCGGCGAGGCGACCAAGCTCTCGGGCTACCTGACGCTCGACGCCAAGCGCTACCGCGCCCGCGTCGAGCTCGGCGCCGCGACCGACACGCTCGATGCCCTCGGCGACGTCACGTCTCGGGTGGAGCTCTCACCCGGCTGGCTCGAACGCGCAGCCGTCGACGCGGCGCTGCGCTCGGAGCGCGCCCGTCAGCTGCAGATCCCGCCGGCGTTCAGCGCCATCAGCGTGGGGGGCCAGCGCGCGCACCGGCTGAGCCGGCGCGGCGCGCCCCCCGTCCTCGAGCCGCGTCCGGTGGCCGTCCACCAGCTCGACCTCCTGGAGGTCGGCCCGAGCTCCCTCACGCTCGAGCTTCACGTCTCCAAGGGGTACTACGTCCGCGCCTTGGCGCGCGACATCGGAGAGCACCTGGGCGTGCCGGCGCACCTGGGGGAGCTCCGAAGGCTCAGCAGCGGCCCCTTCACGCTCGAGGAGGCCGTGGGTTGGCCGCTGCCGTCGGAGGTGGCGCCGCTGTCGCTGCTGACCGTGGCCCGGCGCTGCCTGCCGTGCGGTCGGCTCACGGAGGAAGGGAGCCGACGTGCCCGCCTGGGGCAGCGCCTTGGCGAGGAGCACTTCGCCGAGCTGCCGAATGGAACCGGTCAGCCGGAATCGGTGGCCGCCTGGATCGGTGCCGACGATACCCTGCTGGCTCTGGGCCAGCGGCGAAACGAGAATGATTACCGTGTGGTGCGCGGGTTTCGTGACGACAGCGACGGCGGCACGCAGTGACGCTCTTTGGTGTCCATCCGCCGAGCGCCATCCGCAAGACCGCAGCATCGACCTTTGATCGGGAAGATTTTCTCCGCAGCGCGGTTTGTCTGGCATAGCGGCCGAACGCGCGCACATCGGCCCACCGGCCGCTGATCCCATCCCTACCTGGCCCGCTCGCGGCTTGCGCCCCTCCGCCCTCATCCGCTAATTTCCAGGTGTAGGGAGGGGGCGCTACCCGCGCCTGGCAAGACGCTCACGTTGGACTCACCACCACAACTTTTCCTCCTGAAGCTCGCAGCCACCGTGCTGCCGGCACTCCTGGCCGCGTTCTTCGCGGCTGCCAGCGCGGCGATGGCCGCGCTGTCCAACGCCCGGAAGGCCGCCCTTCGGGACACGCTCGAGGGAGGCGCCCGCGCCGCCATCGAGCGATACCTCGTCCACGGCAGCGCCATCGAGTCGCGGTGGCTCGTCGTCCGGGTGCTCGGCATCGCGATCAGCGCGCTTTTGTTCATGACCTGGCTGCCCGACGCCCTGGGGAGCTGGGAGCCGCTGGTGGCGGCACTCTGCGCCGTCATCACCTACGGCCTGCCCGCCGAGGTCTTGCGGGTGATCAGCGCCAGGACGGCCGATCGCTCCGCTCCCCGGCTGATGCAGCTGCTCCGGCCGCTGGAGCTGCTTGCGGCCCCGATCGCCGCCCCCATGGCCGGCGTCGGCAGCTTGGTGGGGCGCTGGGTCGCCCCCTCAGCCCCGTCCGCGACAGTCACCGAGAGCGAGGTCGAAAACATCGTCAGCGAAGGCGAGCTGAACGGATCGCTCGACCGCGATCAGTCGGAGATGATCCGAAATGTGCTCGAGTTCGGCGATCTCTCGGCGGGCGAGGTGATGGTGCCGCGGACCCACGTCACCTCCATCGATCTGCAGACGCCGATCCGCGACGTGCTGGCCACCATCTCCGAGAGCGAACACTCCCGCTACCCCGTTTACCGCGAGCGCATCGACAACGTGGTCGGCATCCTCCACGTCAAAGATCTGATGATGCACGTCGCCGCCGGCGGCAACCTGGAGCAGGTGACCGTCGAGCAGCTGATGCGGCGCCCCGTCGCCTTCATCCCGGAGACCCAGCTCGCCTCCAGCGTGCTGCGGGACATGCGCGCCGGGCGGCACCACATGGCCATCGTCATCGACGAGTTCGGCGGCATGAGCGGCATCGTGACGCTCGAGGATCTGGTCGAGGAGATCGTCGGCGATATCCGTGACGAGCACGACGTCGAGGAAGAGCCCCCGATCGTCGACATGGGCGAAGGCCGGGTCATGGTCGACGCGAGCATCGCCATCGGCGACCTGAGCCGGCATCTCGGCGCGGAGTTGCCGGAGGACGGCGACTACAATTCGCTCGGTGGCTTCTTGGTCGAGAAGCTCGGCCGCGTCCCCAAGGTGGGAGCGCGCCTGGTGGCACACGGCTTCGAGTTCACCGTCCGCGATGCCGACGAACGCCACGTCTCGAAGGTCGAGATAGCGCAGGCCCACCCCGCCACCGGCACCGTGCCCCCCGGCCCCGGCTCCACCCGCAGCATGAGCGCAGCCTGACGCCGCTCGATCGCCCCGAGCAGAGCGAGCTCTCGCCCCTACCCGCGCGAGCGTAGCG
>JAEZYZ010000367.1 GCA_023418705.1 Pseudomonadota bacterium
CCCCCCCCGTGGGGGGCGCCGCGGCGGGGGGGCCCCGAAACCGGCTCCGGCGCGACCTTTGGCTCATCAGCAGGATCGACGGCGGCGACGGCCTGCGTGACCGGCGGCGACGGCGGCGGCGCCATCGCCTGCTCCGCGGCGGGCGCACCCGCCTCGGACGGCGCGGCGACCTCTGGGGCGCTCGGGGAGAGACCGGCGGCGGCCGCGCCAACGACGAACACGCAAACCTTCGCCCACGCGGCGGCGGTGGCCTTCGTGCCGGCCACGGTCGCCGCACCAGCGGTGAGGCCGATCCCGCGCCGCATCCGCGCTACGAGCGCCGGCGACGGTCGTTCGGCGATCGCCGCACCGAGGAGCCGGCGCTCGAACTCGGTCGCATTGTCCAAGAGCCGCTTGGGGTCCATCACGCGCTCACCTTGGGTTGAAACAGGCGCTCCCACTTCGCAGCCGTCGAACGAAAGCTCTCGCGCGCGCGCCGCAGGCGCGACGCCGCCGTGCCGAGCGGCAGGTTCAAGAGCTTGGCGATCTCCGGGGTCGACAGGCCCTCGAGCTCGAACAACACGAACACGGTCAACAGATCCGGGTCCATCTGCGACAAGATCTTGTCGACGAGCTCGACCGCGCGGCGGCGGTCGGCGAGCTCGTCGGCAGAGGAGCCGGACCCCGGTCGCGAATCCATGTCGTCCTCGAGGGCGCAGCGCTGAGTGCGGCGGCTGGCCGTCCGCCGCAGGCGGATCGCCGTGCCCAGCAAGAACGCCCGTTCGCTGCCCAAGCGGATGTCCTGCAGGCGCTCGGCGGCGATCAAAAATGTCTGCTGCGTGAGGTCTGCTGCCGCGTCCGCCTCGAGGCCGAAGCGCCGAAGCGTCCTCCAGACCACCTGGTGGTGGTCCTTGAACATCTGCTCCAGCCGATCACTGTCCGCGCTCGCGGACCGATTGGCCGCGCCCTCGACGGCGAGCGCTGGAGCGAAGGACATCTACGAAATATGCACGGTGGCGGGGCATCGATCACCGAAATCGATACCCGATCCAGAGGCCGACGCGGCCCGTCACCAGCGGGACTTCGTGAAAGATTTCCGGCCGGAACTGAAATTGGTCCCGCAGCAGTGGAAATCCACCGGCCACTCGCGCCGAAATTTCCCACGCGGAGGTCGGGTAGAGCTGGACGACGAGCGAGCCGCCGAGCAGCCACCAGGGGCGAGCGACACTGCGCGGATTGTCGGTGTCTGCCCCGCTGGCGTGCAGGCGACCCGCCGCGGCCAGAGCACAGGCGCGCAGCCCGACGCCGACCGGCCAGCTCCCGAACCACAAAGGGCAGGCCTCGAGGGTCGCCGAGTCCAGGCGGAACGTCGCGCGCCCCCCGGGCTGCTCGAAATCGCCGCGCTCCGCGCGTCCAACGCTGAGGCGGACGGCGGGCGACCAGCCCTGCCCCAGGTGAAGGCCAGCGCTCGCCCCGAGCGCGATACCTGGCAGCGGATCGGGCGCAGGTCCGAGGACGACCTCCCCTGCCACGTGCGGCGCAAACCAGAACGCGAGCGTCGGTGTCGGCTCGGGCTTCGCCGCCGGCGCGGCCTGCGCCGCGGCGCGATCTTCGGCGGGACGAGAGGGGGTGCCCGCGGGCTCCGGAGGGGCGCGCTCGATCGGAGCCTGCAGAGCGGAGCGCGGGACGATCGTGACCGCCGTGATCAAGGCGAGCGCGTCGAGGACCTCGTCGCAGTCGCGGGCGCGCAGCCGGCGCACCGACGGCGCGCCACCGGGCTTGCTCAGCGTGAACCTGGCCGAGAGCGCGTCGGGCAGCTTCTGGATCTGGATCTGAATCGAGCGCACGTCTCCCGGCTGGTCGACGAACCAAATTCCGTCGGTGCGCCTCCGAATGCGCGCGATGAGGTCGGCCCGATCGCTGCAGTCCGCAGGACCGCTGAGCTCGAGGTGGAGCGGCACCGCAGCCTCGGGCGCTTGCGCGACCGCAGCGCCAGAAAAAGCGAGCGTCAGCGAAATCCAGAGCCCCGCCCGTCTACGTCGGCGGTGTCGGAGGAGATCGGGAGGGCTCATCGGGCTCAAGGGATGGGCTGTGCCAAAGCCGAAGGAATAGGGGTCAAAAAAGAACGCGCGAAAGTGATCGATTGGGCGGCGTCGCGCATACATCGATCCGCCATGCGCCACCTACTCACGCTACTTTTACTGGTTCCGACGGCTGTGGGCTGCAGTAGCTCATCGGATGATACGGGAGCTACCGGCGGGAGCACCAGCGCGACGGGAGGCGCGGGCGCAACCGGAGGCGCGGGTGGATCGGGCGGCGTCGCAGTGACCGGAGGGTTCGGCGGCACGCCGCCGCTCGGAACCTCAGGGGGCAGCCCGGCGAGCGGCGGCAGCGGCGCGGGTCCGGCGGGCTGCTCCGCCGACTTCGCGCCGGCGATGTTGCAGCCGGTCTACCTCGCCTTTGCGTTCGACGTGTCCGGCAGCATGGGCAAGCTCGACTACGACTACCACGACCCCGTTCTCAAATGGGAACCGGTGGTCGCGGCCACCAAAGGCTTCTTCGCCGATCCGAGCTCGAACCGCATCTCGGCCTCCTTGACCTTCTTCCCCATCGACGCCGACGACGACGAGCGCTGCGATGCTGGCAACTACGCGACGCCCGACGTGGCCATGACGGAGCTGCCGAGCGATCTGTTCGCGGCTGCCATCGACGCCATCACGCCGACGGACTCCGACGATTGGCGCGGCGGCACACCGACCTTGGCCGCGCTCGGCGGGCTACTCGACTCCCTCGAGCCGCGGCTCGCGGCCGAGCCGGGCGCGTACCACGCGCTGGTGCTCGTCTCGGACGGCTACCCTCAGGGCTGCGATGACAACAGCATCGAGTCCGTGGAGGACCTGGTCGCCGGCGCCCTTGAAAACGGCGTCCCGACCTATGTCATCGGTGTGCAGAACCCACCGGGCGGCCCCGACACCGTCACGGACCTGCAGGACATCGCCGTCGCCGGCGGCACGGGTGACGCCATCATCATCGAGACGGGCGATCCGGAGCAGACCTCGACCGCGTTCGCGCAGGCCATCGAGAGCATCCGCGAGCGTTCCGCCACCTGCGTCGTCGAGATCCCCCCACCTCCGGCCGATCAGGTCTTCAACAAGGACCTGGTGAACGTCACCGTCACGAGCGGGGACACGGTCACCGAGCTCGGCTACGATCCAGACGCCGAGTGCAGCGTCGCCAACAGCTGGCACTACGACGACCCGGCCAACCCGAGCCGGATCGAGCTCTGCGAAAGCACCTGTCAAGCCGTGCAGGCCGACGCCCAGGCGTCACTGCAGGTCGAGTTCGGTTGCGAGACTCGGATCGTCGTGCAGTGAGCGAGGCGGCGCCGCGTGGCGCGCGCCTCGGCTCCGATTCACCGCGCGGGGACGACCCGCCCTCACTCACTCGAGGATTTCGTCGAAGATGCTCGTGAGCGCCTGGCCGAGCGTCACGCCTGGCACCTGGTAGGGGCTGGCCGAGCCGCCGCTCTCGGCGTAGGTCGCGCTCAGCGTGGCGCCGCACTCGGCGAGATACCCGTCCGACGGCTTTTGTACCGGCTGTCCGCCGCCAGCGTTTGCGGCGTCGGCGAGGAAACGTTGGAAGTCCTCCGGTGAATCGTCCCAGTCGTTGCCGACGCCGACGACGAAGGTGGTGATGCCACTTTCGTGCGCCGCTTGCAGCTCGGCGAAGGTCGCGTCGTGCCCGCAAGACGGGTCCGGCATTTCACAGGTGTCCGGCTGGTTGTCCGTGATCAACACGATGTAGCGCGGCCCCGGCACCGGGCCGAGCGCTGCGTGCGCTTCGGCGATCGCCGCCGCGGTCGGCGTGTCACTCTTCTCAGGGAAGGTGTCCGTGATCTCCTGGACGGCCTGCGCGATCTCTTCAGCGCTGTCGACGGCGGGAGACAAGGTGACGCCTCCCGGGCACTCGAGGGCAGGATCGTTGGCGTAGGTCATCAACCCCAGGCGGAGCCGGCCCTCATAGGTCGGCAGCGGCCCGTCGTCGGCGAAGGCCTCCAGCACGTGATCCCAGCGCGAGCTGGTGTCGTCCTCTGCGGTCGCGGGATTCTCCATGGATGTCGAGGCATCCAGGACGAGCCATACCGTCGGCAGCTCCGTGGGTCCGTTGCCAGCGCTGCCGCCCGCATTCGGCGAGCCGCCCGTGGCATCGCCGCCCGCGCTGCCCCCCATGCCGCCGGGCTCCGAGCCCGCGCTGCCGCCTCTGGCGCCGCTCCCGGAGCTCCCGCCGCTGCCGGGAGCTGCCCCCCCGGTGCCGCTCGTCGAGACGCACTCCCCTTCGGCGGTGCACACTTGGTCGCCCGGACATTGCGACGAGCTCGTGCAGCCTTCGTCCACCGACGAGCTGCCGCTGTCACAAGCATAAATCCCCAGCCCAAGACCGACGAACGCTACGCACTTGATCACCCGTGAGTTCATGATGCGCGCATCATCGGCGAAAACCGGTCAGATAGGCAATCTGCTTAGAGCCGCATCTTTTATTGGTCATTGCGGGGAAATCACACGATTGCAAAAACCCCAGAACGGGCTCTCGGGTGAATCGGGGCTGCTCGTCCCGCCCCCCGGAGCGAGACGCCCGCTCGAGGCGCTACTCGGCGACGTCGAGCTTCAGCTTCGGAGCTCCTTCGGCCGGGATGTTCTGCATCTTGGGGACCTGCACTTCGGGACCGTCGGCGCCGGGCACGGGAGCTCGCAACGGCACGATGACCGCGATCGCCAAGAACCCGAACACCAACAGCGCGACGCCGCCGATCCACCACACGCGCCGTTTGCTCGAGAAGGGATTGGCCATGAACGTCCTCCTTTCGACTTCGTTGCCGCCACCCGGTAGTGCACGGTCCGTGCCGTCCGACAGCGCGGCGCGCGGCGAAGCGCTGTTGAGCCCACGCCGCCGCGTTCGAGCTAATTTTGGATCCGCTCCGACGCGACGGGGATGCGCAAGACTGGCGAGCGCCCTGCCAAGGAAGGCAATGCTTGCGTGCCGCCCCCCGAATCGCTTGCGCTCCGGAGCCCAGAGCCGCCGGTAGCCCGCTCGAATTTCGCGCTTGATCCCGAGCCCTGCAGTTTGCGGGAGCGAGCGGATCGGCCCCGCAAAACGGGGGTTTTCCGGGCCCCGTCCGAAGACCTCGCGGCCCCTCCGCCCCCGCTGATCTTTGGCCGATATGGCCGAACCGCGGCCTGCGTGTTAGCAGAAGGCGCCGATGCTGACCCGCGCAACGCCGATCGACTGGGTGTTATTTGCCTGCGTCGTGGCCGGGGCGCTCGTCGCAGACGTCCTGCTGTTCGGGCGCCACCGCGACCGCATGTCCTTCCGCGAGGCGGCCCTGCGCAGCGCGTTCTGGGTGGCCGCGGGGCTCGGCTTCACGCTCTGGGTTTGGAAGAGTTTCGGCGCCGACGATGCGCTGCGCTACCTGGCCGCCTACGTCATCGAGAAGTCGCTGTCGGTCGACAATCTGTTCGTCTTCCTGGTGATCTTCAACTACTTCGGCGTCCGAACCTCCCAGCAGCAGCGCGCGCTCTTGTGGGGAGTCGGCGGCGCCATCGTGATGCGCTTCGTGTTCATCCTGGCTGGAACCGCGCTCCTCAGCCGCTTCCACTTCATGATGTACGTCTTCGGCGCGGTCCTGATCTACAGCGGCATCAAGCTGGCGCTGCACAAGGACTCCTCCGTCGATCCGGAGAGCAATTTTGCGTTGAAGCTCGCGCGCCGTCACTTGCGAACCACCGATGCCTTCGACGGGGATCGCTTCTTCACCAAAGTGAACGGCGTGCGGCATGCGACGCCGCTGTTCCTCGTGCTGCTCGTGATCGAGTTCACCGACGTCGTGTTCGCGGTCGACTCGGTGCCGGCGGTACTGGCCATCTCGACCGACGTGTTCGTGGTGTACACGTCGAACTTGTTCGCCATCCTGGGCTTGCGGGCGCTCTACTTCTTGCTGGCCGGCATGATGAGCCGCTTCCACTACCTGGACCTGGGCCTGGCGATGATTCTGATCTTCATCGGCGTCAAGATGGCGGTCGCCGACTGGGTCAAGATCCCGATTTTGGTGTCGCTGGCGGTGATCGCCGGCGTTTTGACGCTCTCGGTGGTGGCCTCCCTGCTGCGGCCGGCGCCGCCGCGCAGCCTCCCCGACGAGTAGCGGCCGCTTTCGCTGCCGCGCCGCGCCGCCGGCTCTTGCGGTCGCTCCGGATCGCATTATCTTCGCCCGGCCGATGAGCCCGAAGGGACCGCGGCTCGAACGATCCAGGAGCCATGTTGCCGCCTCGTCCCTTCAACGCCCCCCGCGTCCCCGTCTCTACCTACCGCTTGCAGCTGCACTCGGGCTTCGGCTTCCGAGACGCCTGCGCCATCGTCGACTACCTGCACGACCTGGGCATCGAGCACCTCTACACGTCGCCGCTGCTCATGGCGCGGGC
This sequence comes from Pseudomonadota bacterium, assembly GCA_023418705.1. Lineage (GTDB taxonomy): Bacteria > Myxococcota_A > Polyangia > Polyangiales > Polyangiaceae > JAEZYZ01. The sequence continues at coordinate 6,453 of JAEZYZ010000367.1, forward strand.
GGGGAGCACCCACGGCTATGACGTCGTCGACCCCTCGCGCCACAATCCGGAGCTCGGGACGGCCGAGCAGTTCGAGGAGCTGCAGCAGGCGCTCCACCGCTACGGCATGGGCCTGCTCGTGGACATCGTCCCGAACCACATGGCCGCGGACGTCAGCAACCCGTGGTGGCTCGACGTGCTCCGGCACGGCAGGGACTCGAAATACGCGACCTACTTCGACATCGACTGGGAGGGCGGCTCGGGCAAGCTGCTCTTGCCCGTACTGGGGGACGAGCCGGAAGCGGTCCTCGAGCGCGGTGAGCTCCGGGTCGCTCGGGACGACGGCGGGTTCTGGCTCGAGTACTTCGAGCTCCGTCTGCCGCTTCGCGGCGACGAGGCGGAGCTCACCCGGCTGCTGGCGAGCCCGGACTCGGCGAGCTTGGCCGCGGTCCTGCAGGAGCAGCCGTACCGGCTGCGGCGCTGGAACGGGCCACAACCGCTGAACTACCGCCGCTTCTTCACCATCAGCGAGCTGGCCGGCGTGCGGGTCGAGGAGCCACAGGTGTTCGCGGACAGCCACGCGCTCATCTTGCGTTGGGTGGGCGAGGAGAAGGTGACGGGGCTGCGCATCGATCACCCCGATGGCCTGCGCGATCCGCTCGGGTACCTGCAGAGCCTACAGCAGGCGGTCGGCCAGGCCTTGAACAGCAACGCCGAGCGGCCCTTGTACGTGGTCGTGGAGAAGATTTTGACCGGTGGCGAGGGGCTGCGCGAGGACTGGCCGGTGCACGGCGCCACCGGCTACCATCACCTGAACGTCCTCGGCGGCGTGTTCGTCGATCAAAGCGGCGGCTCGGCGCTGCGCTCTTTCTACGAGCGCTTCATCAAGCGGCGCCAACGGTTCATCGAGGTCGTGCGCGAATGCAAGCGGCTCGTGCTCGACAGCTCGCTGCGACCCGAGCTCGAAGGCTTGACCCGCCGCCTGCTCGCGCTCGCTCCCCCCGACGAAGACGGGCAGCCACCGCGCGAGGAGATCGTGCTCGAGGCGCTGCGCGAAGTGATCGCCTGCTTCCCGGCGTACCGCAGCTACGTCCGCCCGAACGATGACCGGGTCGGCGAGGAAGATCGGCGGCTCATCGAGACCGCCCTCGAGCAGGCGAGCGCCTTGGCCCCCGAGCTGCCAGCGGCCACTTGGGAGATCCTCCGCGGCGCGCTCTTGCTCGAGCCGCCACACTTTGGCGGAGAGCGCCTCGCCGAGGCGCGCGAGTTCGTGCTGCGGTTTCAACAGCTCAGCGGACCGGGGGCCGCCAAGGGCGTGGAGGACACGGCCTATTATCGCTACGCGCCGCTCTTGTCGCTGAACGAGGTCGGCGGGGAGCCGGACGAGTTCGGCTTGACGGTGGACGCCTTTCACGAGCGCAACGCCTCGCGCTTCCGCCGCGTGCCGCACGCCTTGAACACGACCTCGACCCACGACACGAAGCGCAGCATGGACGTGCGTTGCCGCATCAACGCGCTCAGCGAGATCCCCGACGACTGGGCGGCCGCGGTCGAGCGCTGGCACGAGCTCAACCGAGAGGTCCGGAGCGCCGAGGCGGCCATCGCCGCTCCGTCTCTGAACGATGAATACCTGCTCTACCAGACGTTGCTCGGTGCCTGGCCCCTCGAAGGGTGGCGGGCCGCCGCTGGCGAGGAGTTTCGCACCCGCATCCGCGATTACATGCTCAAGGCGATCCGGGAGGCCAAGTGGCACACGCGCTGGAGCGAGCCCAACCCGGAGTACGAGCGGGCGGTGACGGACTTCGTCGACGCGTTGCTCGACGCCGGCCAAAGCCAGGAGTTTTTGCGGACGTTCGAGGAGTTTCAGCGGCCGATCTCGCGGGCCGCCATGTGGAGCTCGTTGTCACAGATCGTGCTGAAGGTGACGAGCCCCGGGGTGCCGGATTTCTATCAGGGCAACGAGCTCTGGGATTACAGCCTCGTCGATCCCGACAATCGGCGGCCGGTGGACTACGCGCGGCGGCAGCATTTGCTCGCCACGCTCGGCACGGCCAGCGATCTCCCCGAGTGGATCGAGCGCATCGAAGACGGCCGCTTGAAGTTGTGGGTGACGCGGCAGTGCCTGCATTTGCGGCGGCGCCGAAGCGCGGTCTTCGCGGAGGGCGGCTACCACCCTGCCGTCGCCGAGGGAGAACGGGCCGACCAACTGATCGCCGCCGGCCGCGCGCACGAGACGGGCGCCGTCCTCGCGGTGGTCGGTCGCTTCTTCCTGCGCTTCGCGGACGGAGCGGTGACCGGTTCGCCCTGGCAGGCGACGACGGTCGTGGTGCCGCCGGAGCTTCACGCCGGCAGCTACGAAGACGTGCTCAGCGGCAAGATCCACGAGCTGTCCCCCGGGCAGCCAAAACCCGTATCGGAGCTGTTCCAGACGCTGCCGTTGGTGCTATTGGAGCGGGTCGAGTGAGCACGCTTTTCGACCGCCGTTCGAGTGGCATCCTACTGCATCCCACCTGCCTGCCAGGGCCACACGGCGTCGGAGATCTGGGGAGCGCGGCCTACCGTTTCGCCGACTATCTGAAGCGGGCGGGGCAGAGCTGGTGGCAGATGCTGCCGGTCGGGCCCCCCGGGGCCGGCAACTCGCCGTACGATAGCCCGTCGTCGTTCGCCGGCAGCGCCCTGCTCGTCAGCCTCGAGCTCTTGGTGGAAGATGGCTTGCTGCGCGCCGACGAGGTGACGCCCCCGGCGGCGCTCGGCGCGACCGATCACGCCGATCACGCGGGCGCCCGCGCCTTCAAGGCTCCGCTCCTGCGGCTCGCAGCCGAGCGGATGCGGCAAGGGGACTTCGCGAAGCTGCGGGAGGAGCTCGAAGCGTTTCAGGCGAGCCACAGCGACTGGTTGCCCGACTACGTCTTGTTTCGTGCCTTGAAGGAGGCACACGGACAGAAGCCGTGGTTCGAGTGGCCGGCCGAGCTTCGATTGCGCGATAGCGAGGCGTTGGCTCGCGCCCGGCGTGAGCTTCAGACCGAAATCGACGTCCACGTCTTCGTGCAGTTCGCCTTCGCGCGACAGTGGGAGCGCCTGCGCCGATACTGCCGCGGGGCGGGCATCTCCCTGCTCGGCGATCTCCCCATCTACGTGGCCTATGACGGCGCCGACGTCTGGGCTCACCCGGATTTGTTCTTCCTCGACGAGCACGGGCGCCGCACGGTGGTGGCCGGCGTCCCGCCAGATGCCTTCAGCAGCACGGGCCAGCTCTGGGGCAACCCGCTCTACCGCTGGGACGTGATGCAGGAGCGGGACTTCGCCTGGTGGGTCGACCGCTTCGCGCACACCCTCGAACGCTTCGACGCCGTGCGGATCGATCATTTCATCGGCCTGCGCCGCTACTGGGAGGTGCCGGCCGATCACGAGACCGCGCTGCATGGCAGCTTCCGGCAGGCCCCGGGAGAGCAGCTCCTCGAGCGGCTACGGACACGCCTCGGCAGCTTGCCGTTCATCGCCGAGGACCTCGGCCTGGTCACCGACGAGGTCCACGCGCTGCGCGACCACTTCGAGCTGCCTGGGATGAAGGTCCTGCAATTTGCCTTCTCCGACCCGTCTGGCAGCGACTACCTGCCGCACCGCTACGAGCGGCGCGCCGTGGTCTACAGCGGCACGCACGACAACGACACGACCGTCGGTTGGTTCCAGAAGCTCGGCAGCGCGGACGACGAACGCCGGCGGCTGCTGCTGTACGTTGGCGGCGACGGCACCGCCATTCACTGGGACGTGATCCGCGCCGCGCTGTTCTCCGTCGCCAACACCGCTCTCTTCCCACTGCAGGATCTGCTCGGACTCGGCTCGGCGTCGCGCATGAACGTCCCGGGCACCTCGGAGGGCAACTGGCGCTGGCGGCTGGCACCCGAGCTCTTGACCGACGAGAACGCGGAGAAAATGTTCGCCCTCTGCCGACTCTCCGACAGGACGCCCCGATTTTAGATCGAGCTCGCGACCGAACAGCTTCGGGTCCGGCGAGCCCCGAACGCGAGCCAGGCGTCGTGCCGGTGACCGCGGCGTTCGTGGTAGCCTGACGCCGCGATGCGCCGGCTCGACCCGCTGCGGCTAGAAGAAGCACGCCTCCATCATCGTGCCATCGCCGCCGTGCTGCTGCTCTCGCTGCTGGCTGGCGCGCGCCCTGCTGGCGGGCAAGAGCCGGCCCCCGCCGCCGAGCAGCCCCCCACCCCGCCGGTGGAAGCGGACCCGACGCCCCCGGCGCCGCTCGAGGCGCCGCCGCCGCCCCCCGCCCGGGAGTCGGCCCCCCACCCCGCGCTCGAGCCGCCGCCCGTCGATGGGGGGCCCCCCGCGTTCCCCGTCCTGGACCCACCCCTCGCCGGCTCCCGGGCGGCCGAACGCAATCAGGTCCGCTACCTGCTCGAGAACATCGAGGTGCGCGGGAACACGCGCACCCGCCCGCGGGTCGTGCTCCGCTATGTCCCGTTCGAGGCCGGCGACGTCATCGACGTCGACGATCCGGAGGTCGAGCTGTCGCGCTACCGCCTGCTCGGGACCGGCTTCTTCCGTGAGGTGCACTTCTCGCTGCGCAAGGGCAGCCGGCGCGGCTGGGTGGTGCTCATCATCGAGGTCGAAGAGCGCAACACCATCGTCGTCAACGATCTGTGGATGGGGCTCGCCGCTGAGACCGACGCGCGCGGCAACGCCAGCACGCTCTTGCCCTACGCGGGGCTCGACGTCGCGGAGACGAACCTGGCCGGGACCGGCATCACCCTCGGCACGGCGGTCGGCCTCGGCCCCGATCAATTGGGGCTCCGGCTGCGATTCTTGGACCCGGCGTTCTTGGGCGGCCGCTGGATGACCAGCGCCTCGCTCGTGTACAACGACGCGCGCGACTACTTCGGCAACGATGGCGTCCTCTACTGGCCGGGGCTCAGCAACGACGTGCCGAACGCCGCGCCCGTCGCCTACACCCGCTTCGGCGGTTCGGTCGGCGCCGGGCGGGATCTGGGGGTCGCGGTACAGCTCTGGGGTCACTACCGCTTGGAGAGCGTCGACGCCGACCTGCCGAGCACCGCCTCCCACCTGCGCGGCGGCCGGCGCGAGCCGCTCGATTTCGATATCGTCCCCGGGCAAAGCCAGCTATCGGCGCTGCGCGCCACGCTTCAGCTGGATAGCCGCGACCATCCGACCCTGCCGACGCGCGGCTGGTTCGCCACCGCGCAGGCGGAGCTGGCGCTGGTCCCGCTCGGCAGCGACTACGGCTACGAACGGATCGATCTGCACGTCTCCCGCTGGTGGCGGCTGCCCTGGGGAGCGCACGTGGTGCGGCTCGACCTGTTTGGCGGCGCCATCGTGGGTGACGCGCCGTTCTTCGAACAGTACTACGTCGGCGACTTCAGCGATTTTCTGCCGGATCGAATCCTCGGGCTGAACTTCGACCGGCGGCCAGCGCCGAACTTCTTCGACACCGCGATCGGGGAGGTCCGCTACGGGCACTACGCCCTGAAGCTCGGGGGGGAATACCGCATCCCGCTGTATCGCGGTCAGCGGTCGGTCTACGGCATCGACATCTTCGCGAGCGCCGGGATCTTCGCGCTCGCCAATCGCGCCTACCTGGAGCGTCCGAACCCGCGCTTCACCGGCGCGGCGCGCCTGCCGCTCGATCTCACCGCCAACTTCGGCTTTCGTATGGACACGAGCGCGGGCGGCTTTCTGTTCGCGTTCTCCAACGTGATCGGGCTTTTGCCGCTCCGCGAGGGGGAGGCGCGGTGAGCCTCCGCTCCGGATCGTTCCCTCCCCGCGGGCGCGCCGACGG
>JAEZYZ010000382.1 GCA_023418705.1 Pseudomonadota bacterium
GTCCGGGATGGGGTGACCCGCGCGCGCGGGCGCACCGACAAGGTCGCCGCGTTGTACGAGAAGCGCGGCGGCTGCGCCGACACGCCGGGCGAGCGCATCGACATGCGCCGCAGCCTGGCGCGGGTGCTCGAAGAGGACGTGGGCGACCCCAAGGCGGCCCAGCGCGTGCTCGAGCAGGGGCTCGCCGAGGATCCTTCGGACCCGGCGCTGCTCGATGAGATCGAGCGGCTGGCGGCGATCACGGGGGAGTTTCAGCAGGCCGCGGGGGCGCTCGCGACCGCCGTCGACCAGAAGCCCGACCTCTTGCCCGACACGGCCCGCGAGCTGTGCGTGCGGAGCGCGCGCTGGTACCGCGACCGGGCGAACGACGCCGAGGCAGCCGAGAAGGCGCTCACGCGCGCGCTCGACTTCGACCCCTCGAGCGACGAGGTGTTGGCGGACCTCGAGGCCTTGCAGAAGGCGCCTGGACGCGAGCGCGATCTCATCACGACCTTGCGCCGGCGGGCCGCCCTGCAGTTCGACCCGGACGCGCGCAACGATCACTTCCGCACGGCCAAGGAGCTCGCGGACCAGCTCGGCGACACGGCGCTCGCCGAGCAGCTGCTGCGGGAGACGCTCACCCACGACGACACCAACCTGTGGGCGCTCTCGGAGCTGACGAAGCTCAGGGAGGCCGCCGGCGACTACCAGGAGACCTTCCGGCTGTTGATCCAGCGGAGCGAGCTGCGAGCTCAGGGGGACGTCGTGCGCGAGCTGCGGCAGCGCGCGGCGGCCATCGCGCTCGACCACCTGGGGAAGGTCGACACGGCCATCGATCTGTATCAACAGCTGTTCGAAGACGAACCGACCGACGCCGAGGCCGCGGCGGCGCTGCGGCGCCTGTACGAGCGCAGCGAGCGCTTCGATGATCTGGCGCGCTTGATCGAGCGCCAGGTCGACCTCGCGGAGTCCACCGAGGAGCGCTCGAAGCTGCGCCTCGAGCTGTCACGGATGAACGTGGACAAGTTCGACGCCATCGACACGGCGATCGAGCTCTTGCGCGACCTGCTGTTGGACGATCCGACCAACGCCGAGGCGGTCCTCGCCTTGAGCGACGCCTACGAGAAGACGGGGCGCGACGAGGATCTGGCCGAGCTCTTGAACGACCAGTTGGAGGCGGCGAAGTCGCGCGGCGACGTCGAGGCGGAGCTCAAGCTGCAGGTGCGCCTGGGCGAGGTGTACGACGCCCGCCTCGGCGATCGCGCCAAGGCCATCGCCACCTACCGCGCGGTGCTCGAGCGCAGCCCGGAGCACCGCCCGGCGCTCGAGGCCACGGCGAGGTTGCTCCAGAGCGAGGAGAAGCACGGCGAAGCGGCGCAGGTGTTGGAGCGGCTGCTCGCCATCAGCGACGGCGCGGGGGCAACGGCCGTGGCGATCGCGCTGGCCGACGAGTACGACAAGCTCGGCGACGCCAACCAGGCGGTCACCGCCCTGGAGCGAGGCCTCACCTTCGATGAGCGGAACGAGGAGCTTCGCAAGCGCCTTCGGACGCGCTACGAGGCGGCCGAGAGCTGGCAAGGCCTGGCTGGCCTCTTGGCGGGCGACGCGGATCTCGTCGAGGCGCCGCGCGAGAAGCTGAACCTGCTCCGCCAGGCGGCGCAGATCCATTCGAGAAAGCTCGGCGATCACGTCACCGCGGCGGAGCTGCTCGACAAGGCGAGCCACATCGTGCCAGGCGATCGTCAGGTGTTGCTCGAGCTCTGCGACGAGTACAGCGCGTCGGGCCGCGGCAAGCAGGCGGCCGAGGTGCTGGAGCGCATCGTCGAGTCGTACGGCGGCAAGCGCAGCAAGGAGCTCGCCGAGATCCACCGCCGGCTGGCCGACGCCTACCTCGCGGACGGAGAGAAGCAGCGGGCGATCGAGGAGCTCGACAAGGCCTTCCGCATCGAGCCGGGCAACGTCACCGTGCTGAAGAACCTCGGTCAAATCGCGCTCGAGACCGACGACCTCCCCCGGGCGCAGAAGATGTTCCGGGCCTTGCTCCTGCAGCGCTTGGACGACTCGAGCCCGATCACCAAAGGTGAGGCCTTCTTCAACCTGGGCGAGGTCCACCGGCGGCTGGGTGAGAAGACCAAGGCCATCCAGATGTACGAGCGGGCGTTGCAACAAGACCAGTCGTTGCAACAGGCCAAGGACCGGTTGACGGAGCTCAAGACCTAGCTCGACGCCGAGCGTGCAGCATGGGCTTCCGATCGCCGCTTCGAACGCTCGGCGGCGTCGTGATCGGCGTCTTGGTGTGGCTTTGGATCCGGACCCTGCGCGTGCGCGTCGCCGGCCGGGCCGCGCTGGAGCACCCGGGGCCGCTGGTGTGCGCCTTCTGGCACGGCAAGCAGATGGCCCTGCTCCGCTGGCCGCGCCGGCGGGGCAGCGCCGTCTTGGTGAGCCTGTCCGCGGACGGTGACCTGCAGGTGGGCGTGATGCGCACCCTCGGGCTCCATGTCGTGCGCGGCTCGTCGTCGCGGGGTGGGTCCAGCGGCTTCAAGGGGCTCGTGCGCGCGCAGCGGCGGCGCGGCGCCGACGTGGTCTTCGCGGTGGATGGGCCGCGGGGCCCCGCCGGGCGCGTGAAGCCCGGAGCCGCCGAGCTCGCTCGTTTGTGCGGTGCGCCGCTCTTGCCGCTCGGCGTGGCCAGCTCGGCGAGCTGGGTGCTGCGGCGAACCTGGGATCGCTTCGAGCTGCCGCGACCGTTTGCGCGCGTGGTGATCGTCGCGGGGCCGCTGCTCGACCCCGGAGCGAGCTCCGATGCCCTGGGGCGCGCCCTGTCGTTGGCCGAGCGACACGCCGCGGATCGGGTCCACGCCGGGGCCGGCCCGTTAGTCGGTAAGCGATCGGAGCGGGCGGAGCCGAGCGGTGAGTCCCGGCCGACGAAGCTCGCCTAGACTAGCTCGTGGGCTCGGGCTTCGACGCCCTTGCCGGGTTCGAAGCCAGGAAGGCTGCGGGCGTCGATCCCGTACGAGGTTGGACGAGAGGTAGCGTGAGATGAAGGACCTGTTTCGATCCGGTGTGTTGCTGCCGTTCGGCGTTGCGGCGTTGCTCTTTGGGAGCGGCTGCGAAGTGGAGTGCAACGAGAACGAGGAGCAGAGCGGCAGCGTGTGCGTGGCCAAGTCGCTGAAGCTCTTCGAGGGCGCCAAGGTGACCGAAGAGGTGGACTACGCCGAGGGCGGCAGCTTGACGATCGATGGGGCGCGCGGCGAGATCCGGGTCGTCGAAGGAACCGCCGGCAGCGTGGCGGTCACGTTCTCACCGTTCACCAACCGGGCCTACGACACGCCGGCCGAGGAGTGGCAGGCGGAGATCGACAGCTTGAGCCTCGAAGCGACGACGGACGGCAGCGACGTGTCGATCGTCGTCAGCCGACCGAGCGGCAGCAACGCGACGCTCGGGGCGAGCATGGTCGTCAGCTTGCCGCCGGAGTTCGACGGGGTGCTCGAGCTCTTGCCCAACGTCGGCGACGCCAAGATCGACTACACGGCTCAGGCCGCGGACGTGATCGTGCGGGGTCAGGAGCTCGGGGACATCGAAGCCCGGCTCACGAACGTCCCGCCCCAAGCGTTGTTCGAGACCGAGGGTGACTTCATCCACCTGGAGCTGCCCGCCGACGGCGTCTTCAACGTGCAGGCGCTGGCGCGCGAAGCGATCGGCGACGACGACGGCATCGTCACCGTGAACGCCCCCGGCTGCGACGTCGCCGAAGCGAGCCCCGGCGCCAAGACCGTCAGCTGCAACGGTGCGACGGCGGCCGACCCGGTCTACAACGCGACCGCGACCGGCCTGAGCCCCGAAATCAAAATCGACCTGTACTGACCAAGCCCAGGTGCGAGAGGGGGCCCGACGACGTCGGTCCTCCTTCCGCGCCTCCTCCGAAAACGAGGTCCGAAGTAGGCACCACGAGCGCCCTTGAATTTTTCAGTCGGGGGGGGGGGGGGGGGGGGGGGGGGGGGGGGGG